>JBBSLH010000491.1:0-2587 GCA_038255425.1 Acidimicrobiales bacterium | reverse complement strand
TTCGCCTCCTCGTCAAGGGCCTCGTGAAAGCTGTCGTTCTCGGAGCGCACGTCCGCCCACGCAGCGCTGAGGTGGACGATCTCCTTCGCCTCTGCCAGGGGCACGCCGAGTCGCTCGACCGTCGCCTTGATCGACTGCACCTGGGAGAACCGCTCCTTGCGAAGGTGCACGAGCACGGTGTCCCAGAGGTGGAGCTCGATGAGCAGGTCGCCAGCCCGGCGGCTGGCCTCATCGGTCGTGCTCATTCGTCTCCTCCTCACGGGACGAAAGTCGTTCGCACCCCGCGCCCTGGGCGACGGCTCGATCGACACCCTCGAAAATGTTTGGCCGGTCGGGCACACAGTCGGGCATTGAACTGACGTTGGACCTCACATGGAAAAACTTTCTCAAAAAGTTTGGCCGTTTTCGGCTTGAAAAAGGCATTGGCATATCGATGGGCCGAATATGGACGAGGAGAACAACGTGATCGATGACCTGCCCCAATTCATGACCGTCGAGCAAGCCGCGACGGTCCTGCAACTCGGAAGATCCAAGGCCTACGACCTCACGGTGGAGTGGGAACGAACGGAGGGGCGATCCGGGCTTCCCTTCGCGTGGATCGGCTGCCAGAAGCGCGTGCCCCGCGAGGCGATCGAACGAATCGTTCGTGCCGTACTCGGCCCGGACCCCGAGTGATCTCGCCATCAGAGCACCAAGGTGGGTTCGGTCGGGGCGAGCCTCGGAGTGGGTCGAGCCGCGGCGACGGCTTCACAGACGCGGTCGTGATGGATCCGGTGCGCCTCGTCCGCCGATAGGCCCGCAGCGTCGACCGATTCCCACCGTGCGTTGAAGGCCTCGATGGCAGCCGCCGCGGCGCGCCAGGCCGTGCGGTCACCAACCGGTGGCTGGCCGATCTGAGCAGTCACGTGATCCGGTCGGTCGATCTCGGCGGCGAGCCCGGCCTGTGTTGCCCGCCACTCGATGGTGTTGGAGAGTTCATCGAGTTCGTCGAGCTGTTCCCGGTTGGCGTCGATCCACCCCGCTCGAACGTCCCGTTCCTCGGAGAGCAGTGCGATCTGATCGGCGAGTTCGTCGCGCCGTCCTCGGAGCTCGTCGAGTCGAGCCTCGGCCCGCTCGATCTGACGCTGCTCTCGGGTAGTGGGCGAGTTCGACCAGCGTCGCCACGCGGTCCCCGGCTTGGCTACCTGATCCACGATCGAGATGGCCTCTTCAACCGACCGGATGACCGCCGCGTGCTCGGCCGAGAGACCGGGCAAACGAACGGTGGGGTCAGCGGGGATGGCACCGAGACTGGCTGCGAGCGTGTCCCATCGCCGCCACAGTTCGGCCAAGGACTCGGAGCGCTGTCCGCCAGACGAGTCTTCATCGACGAGATCGCTGGCGAGCCCCTTCGCTCCGTCGCGGTGCAAGGACCGGACAGCACGGTCGAACGGATCTTCGTGCTCGTCCTGACCGTGTTGATCCAGCTCCAGCTCGGGATGTTCATCGCGGTCGTCGGTCCCGATCAGGTAGAGGTCGTTGGCGAGTCGGCCTCGAGACATGGCGGTGTATCCGGCCTGCCGGTAGAGGCGGTCGTCGCCGAGCACCAGACATCGATCGACGGTCGCCCCCTGCGCCTTGTGGATCGTGGTCGCGTATCCGTGATCGAGATGTCCAGCCTCGAGATAGGCAGAGCTGACCGCGTACGCGCGCCCGTCCCGGCCAACGAGCGTCACGGTGGCACTGGGGTCGTCGCGATCGACGGCAGTGATCGTGCCCATCAGCGCGTTGTGGACGCCGAGCCAGCGGTCGTTGCGCAGACACACGACCCGGTCTCCGACGGAGAATGGCCGCTCGCGAACGACCAGCGCTGCTGTGTCATCGAGTGTGCCGTCGTCGAGGAGCAACGCCCTGGCCCGGGTGTTCAGTTCGGCGACGTCCTCCCGGCGGAGCGCGACCATCACGGCGTCCTCTCCGGCCGAGTGCGCCCGGTACCAGTCGAGGGCCATGACGGCACGGACCTCGGCGGGGTTCTCGCCGATCTGGACCCGATCGTGGTCCCGGTAGTCGTCGATGACCTCGGCGATGCCGTCGCGGCCACCGGCGCCGGTCCGGAGACGGGCGAGCGCGTTCTGTTCCCACGCCTCGACCTGGCGCCGGTTCTCGACCAGTTCGATTGGGTCGAGTCGTGTAGCGAGTGCGGCGAAGCTCCCGCCGACCTCGACAGCCGGGAGCTGGTGATGGTCACCGACAAGGACGACCTTGGCGCCTGCATCCCGCGCCAGGGAGAGCAGCGTGGCCAGTCGTCGTGTGTCGACCATCCCTGCCTCGTCGACGATCAGGACCGACCGCTCGGTCAGGGCGGGCACGGGGTATCGATCGGCGTCCACGAGCAGTTGGGCGATCGTCGATGATCGGATTCCGGCGCCGGCCTCGAGTTCGGCAGCGGCCCGGGCGGCGAGCGCAACTCCGGTCGGCTCGTAGCCGGCCCCCCGCCAGAGCTGGACGGCGACGGCCAGTGCGTAGGTCTTGCCAGTGCCAGCACGACCGACGACGATCTCGACAGCGTCGCCCGCGGTTGTGACCTGGCGGACCATTGCCGCCTGGT
>JBBSLH010000490.1:0-2596 GCA_038255425.1 Acidimicrobiales bacterium | reverse complement strand
CGAGCGGCAACGCCGGTCCGATGCGGAGGAAATCATCGGGTTCCTCGGTCTCGGGCGTTATGCCGACTCGTTCATTTCCGAGATGTCGACCGGCACGAGGCGGATCATCGAACTCGCAGGGCTCCTGGCGCTCGATGCTCGCGTGCTGTGTCTCGACGAACCCACTGCCGGCCTGGCTCAGCGCGAGGCCGAGGCGCTTGTGACGATGTTGACGACGTTGCGCGCCGAGATGGGCGCGTCGATGGTGATCATCGAGCACGACATGCCCCTCATCATGAGCATGAGCGACCGGGTGTACTGCCTCGAGTCCGGTTCGGTCATCTCTGAAGGCATCCCGGCGACCGTGCGCAATGATCCCGCCGTCATCGCAAGCTATCTCGGCACCGACGTCCGAGCCTTCGCGCGATCCGATCTGTGACGTCGATGTGCGTTGGCGACCGCGAGTTCGCCTCGGCGTGACAAGGGCGCGAGCCGTTCGGCCGAATCCTTCATCGGGGCGGACTGGCTTCGACGTCTCACCGGAACGCCCACCTCTCGTGACGTTCGCACTGTTTCTGATCGTTGTCTTCATCGCCAGCGCGATTGCGCATCTGTTCAGACATTTCCTGCACCAGGTGGTCCGCTTCTACTCGGATCGGGCAGATCCGACGGCTGCATCGGCGAAACTCGACTCCACGGTGCTGTTCGTGTTGGCGACGACGAGTGTTCTCGTCGCAGCGGCGATTGGTCACGTGGCTCAAACGCAATGGCCCGGGCGCTCCGGCATCGAAGCCGTCGCTGCGTCGGCCCGCGGCGACAGCCACCGTCTGTCGTTTCGTGCGACCGTGCTCCGCTTGCTCGGCACCTTCATCGCGTCGTCGGGCCTCGTGTCGATCGGTCGCGAATCTGCGCTGGTCGAATCAGGTGGTGTCACCGGTGCAGTGGTCGGCCGCTCGTCGGGTGGCCGCGGTGACGCCCTCGCTTCAGCAGGGATTGCTGCGGCCTTCGCCAGCGCATACAACGCACCGTTGGCCGCGATCCTGTACGCCGAAGAGCACCTGCGGATTCGCCAGAGTGCACGTGCGACGACGTTTGTCGTCGGCGGAGCCCTCCTCGGGCAGATGTTCACCGTCTGGCTGTTCGACGGCGGGGCTGTCTTTCCCAGCGTTGAGGGCCCCAATTGGCGCGTCGCCGTGCTCGGGCTCGTTGTGGTGGTTCCAACTGTCGTCGTGGCCAAGGGCTTTCTCTCTCTGCGCGTTCGCGTCACCGCCGACTCCCTGATGCGGTGGACGCATTGGCCTCGCCCGGTCGTCGTCGCTGTGTTCGCAGTCATCGCCGGTGTGTCGGTCGCTGCGTTTCCGCTCGCCTCTGGCAACGGTATGGAGGCCCTGCAACGCGGCTCGGTCACGGCAACCTCGACGCTCGCCGTGGCGCTGGTCGTGGGAAAGCTCGTGGGCACCACGGCCGCATTGGGTGCCGGAGCACCCGGTGGAGTGTTGAGCCCGACCATGGGTGTCGCGGGCGGCACTGCGCTGCTCTTCGTACTCGGAGCCGATTCGCTCGGGGCCGACGTCCAGCACCCGTGGGATGCGATGGTTGCAGCGATGGCCATCGGCGTCGCGGTCGGCATGAGGTCACCGCTCGTGGCGATCTTCCTCATTCCGGAACTTCTCGGCGACTACCTACTCGTGCTTCCCGTCGCTGGCGTGGTCGGTGTCGCCTGGCTGGTCGATCGAGCACTCGACCGCTTCATGTTGCGGATCGGCGCCGCCGTTCCGTCCGGCATTTACGACGAGGATGCGTAACTGGAGTGAGGCACATCCGCGCAGAGTTCGGTCCTCGGGCGGCGCCCAGCCCGAAGGCAGGAAGTCTGTCGTTTTGACTGTCCAGATGTCGTCCTCTCGTCCGCAAATCGCGACCTGTTGCATGAGCAGAACAGTCGCGGCTGCGACTGATCGGCGCTCAGTCGGTGATCGCGATGGTCGTCGAGTGATGCGGGTTCGTGTCCGGCATCCGGATTGCAGCGGAATCACCGGGTCAGGACGCGAAACGGCCCGCCGGCGAGGGGGAGAACGCGGCGGGCCGTCTACAGGAGGGCACCGCGCCACCAGGCTGCGGAACCACACCCGGGACGCTACGACGCCCCGATACGAGTTCGGTGAACGCAAGACGAACAGTTCTACACGATCGGCAGCGATCGATGCAGAGGCCACGGGTCATCGACATCCCCTTCGAGTCGTTGAAGTAGCACCACGATCGTGATCGCACATCCCGCTCGGTCACGAGCGCGCCCAGGGAGCGCGAAACAATTGCATGTTCGGAACGCAATAGTTATGGTTCAATGATGACCGAGTTCGCCCGCACCGACGACGTCCACTTCGATGTACTCGAGGACTGGCCCTTCGATCCGCGGTACCACCAGTGGAAGGACCTACGGGTCCACTACGTCGACGTGGGTCCCGCCGACGGTCCCGTCATGCTGTTGCTGCACGGAATGCCGACGTGGGGATACCTGTACCGGACGATGATCCCCCGGTTGGTCGAGGCCGGATACCGGTGCATCGCGCCGGACCATCTGGGTTTCGGACGCAGTGACAAGCCGACCGACGCGAACTGG
>JBBSLH010000489.1:0-2624 GCA_038255425.1 Acidimicrobiales bacterium | reverse complement strand
CCATCAGGTCACGACTCGCCTCTGGATCGACTTCCGAGCACCGGATGCGGCAACGGCGTCCAGTTGCGCCGCGAGTCCAGGTGGTCGACGAGCAACCGGTATGCCGTGTCACCCACCATCTCGACGATCTCGTCCCGGAGCACCTCGTAGGTCGGCCGGGCGGCCACGAACGCAGCCGAGTCGTCGGTGCACCACCAATGGAACTCCTCCCCACCCTCGCCCCAGTCACGACGCTTCCACTCGCGGAGGGTCGACGTCACGTGTCCGTGGTCGTCGGTGGCCTCCTCGAGACGCAGGGGGAGCTGCCAGCAGACGTCCGGTTTCCAGTCGAGCGGCCGCTCACCCGCCTCGAGTGCGGCCAGGTGGAGCGCACAGCCGGCGCCGGCGTGGAAATCGGGACGGTTGAGCATGATGCAGGCACCGTCGTGCACCCGGGTCACCCACTGACCGCTCTTGGTCTGGCGGGTGGCCCCCTTCTTGGCCGCCTTGTTCTTGAGCTGCCACTGCTCGTCGGTGAGCGTGTCGATGAGCTTCGCGATGCCCTCGTGGTCGTCGTCGTCGACGAAGTGGGCGCCGTAGCTGCAGCACCCGTGTTCGAGCTCGGCCGACTCCTCGGTGAGCACGCCCTTGCAGCCCTGGCCGTAGATGCACGTCCAGTTGCTGGTGAGGAAGGTCACGTCGAAGACCCAGGTGCGGTGCTCGTCGGGGTCGTCGAACGAGATGAACTCGTGCAGGTCCTCGAGGTCGGTGTTCTTGTTCGTGGACGGCATGTGCTCGCTTCTCGGGGTGCGGAGGCGGCAGGGTACCCCGGGTCCGGGCCGACGTCAGTAGGTCGAAATGCCATGATCTGGTGATGTCCGGAATGTCATCCCGTGGTGGTGGTCCTCGCTACGAGGATCTCTGCGTCCAGCTCGAGAACGTCGCCGAGGCGCTCACCGATCGATCGATCGACATCCTCCAGTCGGCGCTGGAGTCGGGGGCGCAGGAGCATCCGGGCGAGGAGAAGCAGCTCGCCAAGGCCCAACGAGCCGTCGGCAAGGCCATCCAGGTCCTCCGCGGCCTCGCCGAATCGGGCTGATGCTCAGTCGGCGATCGCTGCGATCGCGCCGTGGGCTCGGATTCCAGCGTCCGCGATGCCGGCCCGCTGCTGACGCTCGACCTCGGTGAAACCCGCCCGGACCAGCCGTGCCGAGAACTCATCGACCGGCCAGTAGACGGCCGGCGCCACCTTGTGCTGGAACTCCACGACCTCGTCTCCGGCGAAGAAGCCTGCGACGAGCGTGCCTCTTGGGGCCAACACCCGCCGCAGCCCGTCCAGCACGCCGTCGAGGTCGTCGGGCGGTACGTGGATGAGCGAATACCACGCCAGGATGCCGACAGCGGAGTCGTCGGCGTGGGGGAGCTGATGTGTCGAGCCGAGCTCGAATCGGGCTTCCGGGTGGGCTGAGCGAGCGTGGTCGATGAACTCGGGCACCACGTCGATGCCGACCGCGTCGACGTCCAGCGATCGCAGGTACCCGGTGAGATGCCCGGGCCCACAGCCCACGTCGAGCACGACTCCAGGGTGGAGCGACAGGTGCCGCACGATCAGCGCCAGGTCATCCGGGTGCACCTCGGAGCTGCGGCCGAACAGGTCGATGTACAGGTGCGATATCGCTCCGTACGCCTGTCGAACCTGCTTCACGGTCGTGGACGACGCCGTCGCCCTAGGGCTGGCCACTGAAGTCCCCGTTGTCGGAGAAGCTGGCCGAGTGGCCGCCATCTGCGCGGTCATCGTCGTCACCGCACGCGCCGGCCGACAGCGCAAGCGCACAGAACCCGGCAATCATCTTCTTCATGTGGTGGGGCCCCCTCGGCCCCGCCCGAACGCCGATCTGGCATCCCCGTGAACCGGCAGTTCTATCCCATGTGCCTCCACGAGGGTCTCGGGCGACGGTGCCGGGGCCCGGGACAGCGGATTCGCGCGGTGTCGATTCTGTTCGGATGTCCCGACCACCGATCGGTCGACGCGCGTCAGATGTCAACATCTCGGGGTGATCATCGTGTCTGGGCACCTGTACGTCGACGAGACCGCCCGGGCGGACTACCTCGCCGGGTGCGTGCCAGCGATCGAGGCGGCCCGAGCCTTGGATGACTGCATCGACTTCCACCTCACTGCCGACCCGATCGATGCCAGCCGGATCAACATCTATGAGGCGTGGGAGTCGGTGGAGGCCGTAGAAGAATTTCGAGGATCCGGTCCATCGGGCGACCAGCAGGACGCCATCCAGCGAGCCGACGTCAGCCAATACGAGATCGCGTCGTCGACGTCGCTCACCTGACGGTCAGGTCGAGAACGGACGCCGTTCGCCGTAGGTGTTCCAGCTGGTGACCGTCTCGGCTGGCCGACGGGGCGGCGTGCCGAAGTTGCCCACCGGTCGACCGACGGGGACGAGGGCCACGATGTCGTGGTGCGCCTTGATGCCACAGATCTCCTTCACCTGGTCCTCGTAGACCTTCACGAGGGTCGTCAGCGTCGTGCCGAGGCCGATGTCGCGCGCGGCGAGCAGGAAGTTCTGGACCGCAGGGAAGATCGACGCCTCGAGTCGACCGATCTCGATCGGTCCCTCGTCGTCGGTGAGGAT
>JBBSLH010000488.1:0-2633 GCA_038255425.1 Acidimicrobiales bacterium | reverse complement strand
TGTCGCCGAAGCCGTCGTAGAGGCGACCCTTGGCGAAGTTCCACGAACCCATGTTCTCGGGCTCCTCCTGCAACCAGACCAGCTCGGTTGCATTGGGGTAGCGGCCCACTTGTTCCTGCAGCGCCGCCTCGGGCCACGGGTAGAGCTGCTCGACGCGGACGACCGCAACCGGCGCACCACGTTCGTCGCGTGCGGCGATGGCGTCCTGCGCCACCTTGCCGCTGGCGAGCACGACTCGGTTCACCGCGCTGGCGTCGAGTTCGGCCGGGTCCGGGAGGACCTCCTCGAAGGTGCCGTTGACCAGGTCGTCGATCGGCGACCGCGCGGACTTGGCGCGGAGCAGCGACTTGGGCGTGAAGACGACGAGCGGTCGACGGATCGATCGCTTCATCTGGCGTCGCAACAGGTGGAAGAACTGCGCCGACGTGGTGCAGTTGGCGACCTGGATGTTGTCCTCGGCGCACAGCAACAGGAAGCGCTCCATGCGAGCGGACGAGTGTTCCGGACCCTGCCCCTCGTAGCCGTGTGGTAGCAGCATCACGAGACCGGCGTCCTGGTTCCACTTGTCGCCGGCGGCGACGATGAACTGGTCGATGATGATCTGCGCGCCGTTGACGAAGTCACCGAACTGCGCTTCCCACAGGACGAGGGCGTCCTTGTTCTCCACTGCGTAGCCGTATTCGAAGCCGAGCGCTGCGTATTCGGACAGGAGGGAGTCGTAGACCCAGAACTTGCCCTGGTCGTCCGAGAGGTTGGACAGCGGCGTGTACTCCGACCCGTTGAGATGGTCGTGGTACACGGCGTGCCGATGGGCGAAGGTGCCGCGACGGGTGTCCTGGCCGGCGAGACGGATGTCGATCCCCTCCGCCAGCAACGAGCCGTAGGCAAGTGACTCGGCGAGACCCCAGTCGACCTCGCCGTCGTCCCACATCTTCTTGCGGCTCGTGAACTGCCGCTCGAGCTTGGGATGGATGTTGAAGTCGTCGGGCCACGAGTCGAGGGTGTGGAAGACATGGTCGAGCACCGATCGCTCCACGTGCGTGTCCGCGTGCGGCAACACGCCCGGTGGCGGCGGTGGCTCGGCCGCGACGACCTCGGAGTCCGGGGCGGAGGATCGGGTCTCGTCGAGCGACTCCTGCAGCCGCACCTGGAAGTCGTCGAGCGCCTTCTCGGCCTCCTCGATCGTGAGATGGCCGCGCTTGACGAGCGACTCGGTGTAGAGCTTGCGAACCGACCGATGCTGATCGATGGCTGCGTACATGAGCGGCTGGGTGTAGCTCGGGTCGTCGCCCTCGTTGTGACCGTGGCGCCGGTAGCAGACCATGTCGATCACGACGTCCTTGTTGAACTTCTCGCGGAACGCGAACGCCAAGCGAGCCGCCCGGACGCATGCCTCCGGATCGTCGCCGTTGACGTGGATGACCGGCGACTGCACCATCTTCGCCACGTCGGTCGAATAGAAGCCGGAGCGACTCGCTTCCGGTGTCGTCGTGTACCCGATCTGGTTGTTGATGATCAGGTGCACCGTTCCACCGACGCGGTAGCCACGGATGTCGGACATCTGCAGCGTCTCGGCCACGACACCCTGACCGGCGAACGCGGCGTCGCCGTGGATCAGGATCGGGAGGACCGAGAAGGCGTCCGGCTGATCGATCTGGTCCTCGATGGCGCGCACCATGCCGATGACGACGGGGTCGACAGCCTCGAGGTGACTGGGGTTCGCAGCGAGCGCGACAGGGATCTTGGTGTTGTGGCGCGACTCGAACACGCCTTCTTGTCCGAGGTGGTACTTCACGTCGCCGGAACCCTGGACCGAGTTCTCCGGGACATGCCCCTCGAACTCACTGAACAACTTGTCGTGATGTTTGCCGGCGATGTTGACGAGGATGTTGAGGCGTCCGCGGTGCGCCATGCCGATGATCGCCTTGTCCATCGAGTTGTCGGCGGCCGCTTCCAGGACCGCATCGAGGATCACGATCGCCGACTCGCCGCCCTCGAGGCCGAATCGCTTCTGCCCCACGTACTTGGTGGCGAGGAACTTCTCGAACGCTTCCGCCGCGTTCAGTCGCCCGAGCACGTGCTGCTGCTCGTCCGGCGGCAACTCGACCGACACGCCTTCGACCTGCTCCTGGATCCAGGCCTTCTGTTCGGGCTCCTGGATGTGCATGTACTCGATACCGAGCGTGCGGCAATAGGCGTCGCGCAACACCTTGAGGATGTTGCCCAGCGTCATCCGGTCCTGGCCCGCGAGTCCGCCGGTGAGGTACTCGCGGTCGAGGTCCCAGATCGTCAGGTCGTACGTGAGCGGGTCGAGCTCGGGATGGAAGTGCGGCTCACGCCAACGCAACGGATCGAGATCGGCGATGAGGTGGCCACGGACCCGGTACATGTTGATGAGCCGCTGGACGGCCATCTGCTTCTCGAGGCGATGCTGTTCCTGGTCGACCGGGCGGACGTCGGTGCGCCACTGCACGGCCTCGTAGGGAACGCCGAGTGCGCGGAAGATGTCGTCGTAGAAGCCGTCCTCGCCGAGAAGCAGCTCGTGGATGCGCTTGAGGAACATCCCCGACTCGGCGCCCTGGATGATGCGGTGGTCGTAGGTCGAGGTGATGGTGATGACCTTCGACAGCCCG
>JBBSLH010000487.1:0-2636 GCA_038255425.1 Acidimicrobiales bacterium | reverse complement strand
TGCCGAGGCGTTGGATCTCGCCGAAGACACGGGGGGCTTCCCACGTGTCCCGGTCGATCACGGCGTCGAGCTTGCTGGTGAGCACGCGAGGCAGGTTGCCCGGGATGCCGCCGCCGGTGATGTGGGCGCAGGCGCGGACGTCGACGACTCGCAGCAACGAAGCGATGGCCGGCGAGTAGATCACCGACGGGGCGAGGAGTTCGTCAGCCAACGTGTGATGCGCTCCGTCCCAGGCGGGCTGGTCGAGCGCCATCTCTGCCACGTCGAGGAACACGCGGCGAGCGAGCGAGTAGCCGTTGGACCGGAGGTTGGGCGACGGCAGGCCGATCAACGCGTCGCCGGCCCGTACCGTGGTGCCGTCGAGGATGCGATCGCGCTCAGCGACGCCGACGGCGAAGCCGACGAGGTCGAACTCCCCCGGTTCCATCGCACCGGGATGCTCGGCCATCTCGCCACCGATGAGTGCACATCCGGCGTCGCGACAGCCCTTGGCCACACCGGACACCAGTTGGTCGATGTGATCGGGGTCGAGCTTGCCGACGGCGATGTAGTCGAGGAAGAACAGCGGCTCAGCGCCGGCGCAGGCGATGTCGTCGACGCACATCGCCACGAGGTCGACGCCGATCGAGTCGAAGCGCCCGGCCTGATGGGCGACCATCGCCTTGGTGCCGACACCATCGGTCGCCGAGATCAGGACCGGATGGTCGAAGCGGTGCGCCGGGAACTGGAACAACCCACCGAACCCACCGATGTCGCCGATGACCTCGGCCCGGAACGTCGATCGGACGTGCGCCTTGATGCGCTCGACCGCGGTCTCGCCTGCGACGATGTCGACCCCGGCGCCGGCATAGGTCTCCCCTGCGGGACCTGGTGTCTCCCCTGCGGGAGATCGGTCGTTGCTCACGGTCATGCGTCGAGTCGGAGTTGGCCGCCGGCAACGGCGGGGTCGGATCGGTCGGCGAGCGCGGCGGCGATGCCACTCGAGGGTGCGTCCTTGCCCGCGGCATCCTCGAGCACGCTCTGGCCCAGGCTGACGGGGATGTCGACCGGGTAGTTGCCGGTGAAGCATGCGTCGCAGAACCCACTCTGGGGCGTCCCGGTGGCGGTGATCAGTCGGTCGAGGCTGAGGTACGCGATCGAGTCGACCTTGAGATAGTCGCGGATCTCGTCGAGTTCCATGTTGGCGGCGAGCAACTTGCTCCGGACGCCGGTGTCGATCCCGTAGAAGCACGACCACATGACAGGCGGGGCCGAGATGCGGAGGTGGACCTCGGTCGCGCCGGCCTCACGCAGCATCTGGGTGAGGATCCGCTGGGTGGTCCCGCGGACGATGGTGTCGTCGACGACCACGATCCGCTTGCCCGCCAGGTTCTCGCGGAGCGGGTTGAGCTTCATCCGCACCGCCGCTTCGCGGGCCTGCTGGTTGGGAGCGATGAAGCTGCGCCCGATGTAGCGGTTCTTCACCAGCCCGTGACCGGACGGGATCCCGGACTCCAGCGCGAAGCCCTCGGCGGCGGGGACGCCCGACTCGGGAACGCCCATGACCATGTCGGCCTCGACGGGCGCCTGTTGGGCGAGCTGTTCGCCCATGCGCACTCGGGCCTGGTGCACGTTCTTGCCGTAGAGCGTCGTGTCGGGTCGGGCGAAGTACACGAACTCGAACAGGCACAGACGGGGATCGACTTCGCTGGCGGGGAACGCCCGGACCGATCGGTACCCGGTGGCGTCGATGACGATCATCTCGCCCGGCTCGAGTTCGCGGACGAAGTGTGCGCCGATGAGATCGAGCGCAGACGACTCCGACGCCAGGACCCATCCGGTCTCGAGGCGGCCGAGGCACAACGGACGGAAGCCGTGCGGGTCGCGCACGCCGACGACGTGCCCCTCGTCCATGCACACGATGGAGAAGGCACCGGCGAGGTGCGGCAACACGTCGAGCAGGGCGTGCTCGAGGTCGCGGTCGTCGCTGCGGTCGTGACCGGACTGCTCGATCGACCGAGCGAGCATCTCGATGACGAGGTCGCTGTCGGAGCTGCACTCGTCGGTTCCCGGCAACATCCCGAGCTCGGCCGCGAGTTCCGCCGTGTTGACGAGGTTGCCGTTGTGGCCGAGCGAGATCTGGTGGCCACCGGCCTCGCGTGACACGGGCTGGGCGTTCTTCCACACACTCGAACCGGTCGTCGAATACCGGACATGACCGATGGCGAGATGGCCGGGCAGCCCGTCGAGGATGCGATCGTCGAACACCGAGGCCACGAGACCCGTGTCCTTGATCGTGATCATCTCGGTGCCGTCCGACACCGACATGCCAGCCGCTTCCTGCCCGCGATGCTGCAGCGCGAAGAGACCCAGATAGGTCAGGTGGGCGACGGGTTGACCCGGGGCGTAGATACCGAAGACACCACACGCCTCCTTGAGCTCGTCGTCGTCCGACGAGGCCGTGTCATCACCGGTGGAGGCCATTTCGAACGCCACGCTACCGGCCTGTGCTGCGTGCACCGAACCTCTGACGGAAGCTCGGTTCAGTCGGCCAGCTTGCTGGCGACCGCGGCGGCGATGATCTCGAGTTGCGCGTCGCTGAAGATCTCGCCCTCGGCCCGGAGTCGGATGCGGCGGCGGAGTGCCTTCAACTCACC
>JBBSLH010000486.1:0-2640 GCA_038255425.1 Acidimicrobiales bacterium | reverse complement strand
GATCGTGTCGGACGAGGCCTCCTGGCCGGCGCCGAGCGCTCGTTCGCGCACGGGTGAGACCGCACCGGCCCTTCCCCTGCTCCCGCACGACGGATCGGTTCGAACCGACGCCGATCAGCGGTTCCTGAACCGAGAGCTCAGCTGGCTCTCGTTCAACGAACGGGTGCTCGAACTCGCCTCCGAACCAGACATCCCGCTGCTCGAGCGCGCGAAGTTCTGCGCGATCGCGTCGACCAACCTCGACGAGTTCTTCCAGGTGCGTGTCGGAGCGCTGAAGGACCAGATCGCGGCCGGTCTCGATCGTGCCACGCCCGATGGCCGCACGCCTGCGCAACAGCTCGCCGACATCAAGGCGCGGGTCCCCCACTTCATCGAGGCGCTCGATGTGGCCTTCGTCGACCGTCTGATTCCGGCGCTCGCCGAGCAGGACGTGAGGCTCATCCACTACGCCGACCTCACGGAAGAGGAGATGGCGGCCCTCGACGCATGGTACGAGGATCGCGTCTACCCGGTTCTCACGCCACTGGCCGTCGACCCCGGGCATCCGTTCCCGTACATCTCCGACCTCGCGCTGTCGCTCGCGATCAACGTCGCGGACCCTGACACCGGTGATCGACGCTTCGCCCGGCTCAAGGTGCCGAACATGTTCCCCCGTCTCGTGCACGTCACGACCGGGCGCTTCCTGCCGGTGGAGGAGTTGATCGCCGCCAAACTCGACACCCTGTTCGTCGGCATGATCGTCGAGGAATGGGCTCCGTTCCGCGTCAGCCGCAATGCGGACCTCACGCTCGAGGAGGACGAGGCGGAGGACCTGCTCGAAGCCGTCGAGATGGAGTTGCGACGCCGCCGGTTCAACAAGTCGGTTCGCCTCGAAGTCGCACACGACGTCGGGCCAGAACTCCTCGAGCTGCTCGTCCGCGAGCTCGACCTGGCGCATGACGACGTCACGTTCCATCGATCGCTGATCGACCTCAGCTGCCTGTGGGAACTGATGTCGATCGATCGCCCGGACCTCAAGGACGAGCCGTGGCCCTCTGTCACCGCTGGACGCCTGGTTGCCGCCGACGAGGCCGACCGACCGATCTTCGATGCCATTCGCCAGCGTGCGATGCTGCTGCACCACCCGTACGAGAGCTTCGCCACCAGTATCGAGGAGTTCATTTCACAGGCGGCCGCCGACGACAAGGTGCAGTCCATCAAGATGACGCTGTACCGAGCCGGCGGTGACAGCGCCATCATCCGCAGCCTCATCCGCGCCGCCGAGCGCGGCAAACAGGTTGCTGTCCTGGTGGAGCTGAAGGCGCGCTTCGACGAGGCCACCAACGTCCAGTGGGCCAAGCAGCTCGAACGTGCCGGAGTCCACGTCGTGTACGGAATGGTCGGGCTCAAGACGCATTCAAAAGTGGTGCTCGTCGTCCGTGACGACGGTGATCAGCTCCGGCGGTACTGCCACATCGGCACGGGCAACTACAACGCGAAGACCGCGAAGATCTACGAGGACCTCGGGCTGCTCACCTGCGACGAAGCGGTCGGCAACGATGCCCTGGAACTGTTCAACCACCTGACCGGCTACAGCCGTTCCGTCGACTACGAGACCCTGCTCGTGGCACCACTCGAGTTGAGGACGCAACTGGTCGACCTCATCGAGCACGAGTCGTCGTTCGGGCCCGAGGGTCACATCACCTTCAAGTGCAACTCGATCGCCGATCCGGACATGGCCGAGGCCCTGTACGCCGCATCGGCGAAGGGCACCCGGATCGATCTGCTCGTGCGTGGCATCTGCTGCGTGCGCGTCGGTGTGCCGGGCCTCTCGGAGAACATCCGTGCGCGCAGTGTGCTCGGTCGCTACCTCGAACACAGTCGGATCTACCGCTTCGCGCACGGCAACGTGGTGAACGGAGAACGGGTCGCCGGGGCGGAACACGATGCTGTGCACCTCATCGGTTCCGCCGACCTGATGCCGCGCAACCTGAATCGCCGCGTCGAGGTGCTGGTGCCGATCGAGCATCCCCGCCACGTGCTGTGGCTGGACCAGGCGATCGACTTTGCGCTGCGCCCCGATGTGGTGGCGTGGGACATGCAGCCCGACGACACCTGGCACCGCGTCGGCCCGACCGACGTGTTCGAACCGCACCCCCAGGCGTTGATGTACGAGTGGGCGGTCGAGCAGCAGACCGTCGGCAAACGAACGACCGGCTGACCGCCTCCGAACCGATGTGATTCGGGCGTGCGGCACCGTTGGATGAGTGGATTCGAGGGTGTTCGCGCGAATGACGGCCCTCGTTCACCGTCCGTTCACCCGACCTGACCCTCGGTTCACCTGGGCTCCGTAGCTTGCCCCCTGCGTCGCCACCTTCGGCCTGTCGTTCGAGCGCGGCGCATCCCACATCAACCACAACACATTGGAGTTCGACAGCGTGAACAGCAAACGTCGCATCATCGTCGGGGCAGTCGCCCTCTCTCTCGTCGCCGCCGCCTGCGGTAGTGACGACGACACGACCACGGAAGAGGCACCGGAGCCCACCGAGGCCCCTGCAGAGGAAGCCCCGGTCGAAGAGGAGCCCATGGAGGAAGAGCCCATGGAAGAAGAGCCCATGGAAGAAGAGCCCATGGAAGAAGAGCCCATGGAAGAAGAGGCTG
>JBBSLH010000485.1:0-2651 GCA_038255425.1 Acidimicrobiales bacterium | reverse complement strand
CGAGAAGATGGTCGAAGACCTGCGGACCGAACGTGCCGCATCCCTGAAGGACACGGAGAACCAACAATGATCGTCCGCAACCTCGCTGACATCGTCGGCACCGATCGCGACGTGAAGGCCGAGACATGGGAGTCGCGCCGACTCTCCCTCGCCGACGACGGCATGGGTTTCTCGATGCACGACACGATCCTGTACGCCGGTCAGGAAACCCACATGTGGTACAAGAACCACCTCGAGGCCGTGTACTGCATCGAAGGCAAGGGCACGATCGAGGACAAGGCCACCGGCGAGATCCACGAGATCGGTCCGGGGACCATCTACCTCCTCGACCAGCACGACCAGCACGTCGTGCGAGCGGAGGAGAACCTGCGCATGGTCTGCACCTTCAACCCGCCGGTCACCGGCCGAGAGACGCATGATGCCGACGGCGCCTATCCGCTGTTGACGCCCGACCCTCCGGAGTAACCGGCTCCCCGCAGTGGCGGGCGGCACCCGCGTCGGCCACCATGTGGTCCAGCCGCTCAGAGGGGAATCAGATGCAGCAGCTCACCGGGGTCGACGCCTCGTTCCTGTACATGGAGTCGTCCACGACCTTCGGCCACGTGTCGTCGTTGATCGTGTTCGATCCCAAGGACACCGACGGGGGCGCCTACGAGGCGACCAAGGCGCTGTTCCGAGAGCGGCTGGCGCTGCTGGACCCGATGCGCCGGAAGTTGGTCGAGGTCCCGTTCAATCTCGATCATCCCTACTGGATCGAGGATCCGGACCTCGACCTCGATTTCCACATCCGCGAGACGGCGGTCGCACCCCCAGGGAATGAAGAACAGGTCGCAGAGCTCGTCGCTCGTCTGATCGCTCGTCCACTCGACCGGAGCCGCCCGTTGTGGGAGCTGTACGTGATCAACGGCCTCGAAGGCGGCAAGATCGCGCAGCTCACCAAGGTCCACCACGCGGCCATCGACGGCGTCGGCGGAGCACAGCTGCTCGGCAACATCCTCGATCTCGAGCCGAACGCACCTCCCCGCGACCTCCCGGACCTGCCGGCACCCGAAACCGCTCCGTCGCAGGAGCAGATGCTCATACGCGGGATCACATCGCTGGCGACCCAGCCCTACAAGCAGGGGCGAATCGTCGTCCGAACGCTGCAGGAGCTGCCTGCGATCGGGCGTGCCGTCGACTTCGGCGGGTTGGCGAAGCGGCTTCCGAGCCCCATCGCCCGAGCTTTCGGTCAGGGCGAACGCCGGCTCGAGGACGAGCCGCCGTCGATCTCCAAGACGGGCGGTTTCACCGTTCCGTCCACCCGGTTCAACAACAAGATCGGCCCGCACCGGAAGTTCGCGTACACCGCAGTGCCCCTCGACGAGATCAAGGCCGTCAAGACGGCTCTCGGCGTCACGGTGAACGACGTCGTTCTCGGCATGTGCTCTGGTGCGCTGCGCTCCTATCTCGACAAGCACGGTGAGCTGCCGGAGGAGTCCCTCCGCTGCATGATCCCCGTGTCCGTACGCAGCGATGACCAGGCGAACACGTACGGCAACCAGGTGTCGGGCATGTTGGCGGCGCTGGCGACCGACGTCGACGATCCGATCAAGCGACTCGAGGTCATCCACGCAGAGACCACGCGTGCCAAGGAGAGCCTCGGCGCCTTGCCAGCAGATCTGCTGACGGAAGTCGCCGACTTCGCGCCTCCAGCGATCGCGGCGCGTGCCTCACGCGTCATGGCCCGCACCGCCCTCGCCAACCGCATCGACCCGCCGTTCAACATCATCATCTCGAACGTGCCAGGCCCACAGTTCCCGCTCTATTCGGGCGGGGCCGAGATGCTCACCTACATCCCGGTTTCTGCCATCGCCGACACCCAGGGCCTGAACATCACGATCATGTCGTACAACGGGCGCTGCGACTTCGGCCTCGTGGCGTGCCGCGATGCCGTGCCCGACCTGTGGGATCTGTGCCACATGCTCGAGGACGCCCTCGAGGAACTCAAGGACGTCGCCGGCGTCTGAGCATCACTGCGTCGCTGCCAGGAATGTCAGCGCCAGAGCGAACAGCAGGAGGGCTTGGGCGAGTCGCGCGTCGGCCGCGGCAGCGTCGAGGTCGGCATCCGGAGCGGACAATCGTCGGGATCGGTGGACCCACAGAACAAGGCTCATGAAGAAGACGATCAACGCACCGGCCTCGGGTAATTGGGGTTGCTGCGCCCGGCGTTCCGACAGCATCGTGGGAACGGAGGGAAGGGCGACCGACCTGGCCACCTGATCGGTGAACGAGACTGGACCGAATTCGTACGTCGTGGGTCGGACCCTGGCCGACGGGAGCACCTCGACGGACTGGAGATCCGACGGAACCGTGAACTCGATCGTCGCGTCGCCACTGGTTCCCTCCGGGACGCGAAGCCACAGATTCGCGACTGTCGTCGGCCCGTCGGTTCCAATCGTGCTGAGGTCTGCGGCGAGGACCTCGATGTCCGTCACGCCGCCCGGAAGGGTGAAGGTGACAAACGCCCGATGCACGCCGACCGGCACGAACCGATTGAGACTGTCGACGTAGGGCGCAGTGGGATCGACCACGGGATTCTCCAGGGTCGCGGTCGCCCGGAAGCGGCGGGATCCGGGTGCGGCGCCCTCGACGGGTTCCAGCCGAACGCGGGT
>JBBSLH010000484.1:0-2658 GCA_038255425.1 Acidimicrobiales bacterium | reverse complement strand
GTGTCGGTGTGAGTCGTTGCGGTGATGTGGTCGCCCAGTGTCGGTGCCAGAAAAGCTGCGACCGACTCGACGCACGCGCTGGCGTCGACCAACTCTGGTGTGACGGGATGATCGCGACTGAACTGCAGCAGTTGGCGGGTGAGACCGCTGGTGGAGCCTGCGATGGTCAGGATCCGCTCGAGTTCGGCGCCCACGACGTCGTCGGTATTGCATCCGGCCGCCCATTCGGTGGCGAGGGTGATCACACCGAGCATGTTGTTGAAGTTGTGGGCGACGCCACTGGCCAGCAGACCAACGGCTTCCAGCTTCTGTGACTGGCGCAGACGTGCTTCCATCTGGCGCTGCTCGGTCACTTCCCGGACGATGATTCCGATGCCGCTGATCTCCGTCAGCTCGTCGACACACACCGGGTAGTAGCTGGCCATCCAGTCGCGGTGCACGCCCGGAAGCGCACGGGTCTCGCCGCTGATTGCGACATCGTGGACGGATATGCGTTCGTCGATGACGCGACGGAAAATGGGTTCCAGCATCGGCCACAGTTCGGGCACAACGGCCTCAGCTGGTTGTCCCAATGCCTCCTCGACGCTGATGCCGTTCGTCTCCGCGAGCACTTCGTTGAGGCGCACGAATCGGAACTCCCGATCCACGAACGCGAATCCGATCGGAGCCGATTGGAGCAACGTCTCGAGCATCGCCAGGTTCTCCGCCGCCGACCGCGCTGCGAACGCCTTCGCCTCCGCCTCGGCGATCTCCACCAACTTCTGCTTGGTGATGTCGCCGACGACACCCGCGACGCGGAGAGGGACCCCTACGTCGTCGCACAGGAACCGACCGCGAGTGAAGATCCAGTGCAGCGTCCCGTCGGGCCACACCACACGCACATCGATCGCATACGGCTCTCCGCCGGCGAGCGCTGTCTCGAAGGAAGCTGCGACCATCTTTCGATCATCGACATGAACGTGCGCGAGATAGTCGTCGTAACTCCACGACGCCAGCATCTTCTCGTGGCCGAAAATGCGGTCGTGGAGCAGCGAACGCGTGGTCGTGTTGGTCACGAGATCGAGATCCCACCAACCGATCCCCGCCGCCTCCAACACGAAACTCAACGAGTCAGACAGCGACTCACTGCCAAAGTCCCGCCCGACGTCCGGTGCCACCGACGGATTCTATCCCACACCGCCGATGCGGTCGTCCGCCGTCACCGCCACTCCTCATCGGACACCGGCAACATGATGCGCACCGCCATCGCCGTCATCGATCGCTGTGCGCTGTCACAGCTCGGTCGTAGATCAGGTTCGATCGGACCAGAACTCGATCCGATTGCCGGCGGGGTCGAACACGAAGAACCCCGAAGAGCCCCACCGCCCGTGGATGGGTGAAGCGTCGACCTGGTTCGCGACCAGTCGGTCCCGTGTGGCAGCTGCGTCCTCGACGCGCCAGCTGAGCGTCAGCCCAGCCCCGTCGCCGCTCGCGATGCTCGCACGCCCGGCGTCGGCAACGCTCACGTGAACACCCGGGTGCAGCTCGAACTCGATGAACCACTCTCGTTCCATCGACGTTCGGAGACCGAGACCGGTCCGGTAGAAGTCGACGAGTTCGGTCCATCGGTCGGTGTAGAGGATCGTGTTCGATCCAACGATTCGCAGCGGTGCAGGATCCTCATCGAGGTCGCCGACGAAGTGCGCCCAGCACGGTGCTTCGCCGCCTTGATCAGGATCGTCGGGCATGCCTACATGATGGCAGGAATGTCCGGATCGCCTGCAGTGGCCAGCGCGAGCGGTTGGGGCGTGAACGTTCTGGGCTTTGCCGTCGGGACGTGCAAATCCTCACGTCGAGTGATCCGCCCGGTCAGTTGAGTTGGTCGAGGATGGCGGCGAGTTCGGTGCGGAAGGTGCGCAACTCGCTCCGGTGAAGAACGGAAAGTGAGTCGAGGAGTGATTGGCCGTATTCGGTGAGCGTCAACAATGTGCGGCGAGCATCGTCGGGGTCGATTCGGCGTTCCACGTAGCCGTTCGCCTCGGCGCGATCGATCAACTCGCCCACGGAGTGGAGTCGTAGTTGTAGGGCCTCGGCGAGTTCGCTTGTTGACGGCTGCCGCCCTGAGGCCGATCCGCGGATCGCGAGGAGGAGTTGGTGCTGGGCGGGTGTGATGTCGTGATTGCGGGCAGCGCTTTCGGAGAACGCGAGGAACCGCCGGAGCGCATGGCGGAACTCGGCGAGTGATCGGTAGTCGTCGTCGGTCAGGGGTGTGTCGGGATCGGTCACGTGCTGTTCGGGCCGGCGTCGTTGTCCGTGGTCTGGTAGGCGTCGAAGCGGCGTCGCTGGTTCTCGATCAGGGCGATCGGTGAGGTCAGCACGAGACTCGTCAGCGCGCCGATGATCGTGACCGGTCCGAGCGCGAGCCCGGACATTTCGGTGACGACGAGGGTCGACCCGATCGGCGTTTTCGTCACAGCGACGTTGGCGGCGACCATCGTGGCGGCGACGAACATCCACGTGTGATCGATCGACAGCCAATCGGCCGCCGCCCACCCCAGCGTGTAGCCGGTGAAGAACAGCGGGATGATGAACCCGCCCCGACACCCGGTGACCAATGCGACTGCGGCAGCAGCGAGTTTCGCGACGCCTGCGAGCAGAAGCGTTGTCGTGAGAGGTGCG
>JBBSLH010000483.1:0-2658 GCA_038255425.1 Acidimicrobiales bacterium | reverse complement strand
GATCCCGCTCGGATGGCGCCCTACGATCACCTCGCGCCCGGGTGGCGGAACTGGCAGACGCAGGGGGCTTAAACCCCCCAGCCCGGAGACGGGCGTGCGGGTTCGAACCCCGCCCCGGGCACGCTCTGAACTGCCAGAACGCTTCGAACGACTCACTCTCGTGCGAAGTCACCCTCGCGCAAATCGCGAGCTGCGAACGAAGTTGTCAGCATCGGAGTCGTGCAGGGGCAACGTGGCAAGGGGTGGACGTAAGTCGCCGACGCTGGCCGGGACCCGTCACCAAGAGCGACCTCGACCGGGTGATCCGCCGCCTCGGCCACGTTCGGCTCCACGAGCTCACGCCGATGCAGCTCGAGACCGTCTACGCCGAGATGATGAAGTCCGGCTCGGCGCGGGGCGGGAGCTGTCGGCCAAGACCGTCTGCAGCGCCCACTCGTCGCTGCGGAAGGCGCTGGACGACGGAGTCCGCCTCGGCGTGCTCATCCGCAACCCCGCCACCGCGGCGCGCCGTCCGGGTGGGACGACTCCAACGACCTCGTCTTCACCCAGGCCGACGGCACGCCAGTCCACCCCGACCGCTGGATCCGTGCGTTCCAGCGTCACGTCAAGCGGCTCGGCCTTCCCGAGCTCCGTGGCCCGCACTCGCTTCGTCATACCTGGGCCATTCTCGCCCTCGAGGCCGGCGTGCATCCGAAGATCGTGAGCGAGCGCTTCTGACACTCGACCATCGCCATCACTTTCGACACCTACAGCCATGTGGTCGAAGGCATGGACGCCGACGGCGCCACCACCGTCGCCGACCAGATCTTCAAGAGGGCGAACGCTGTTTCCAATTGTCAACGCTTGTATAGCGTGAGCCTCTGAAGGTGGCACGCAAGCGCCACCCGAAGGAGGTCGAGGACGCGTTGCAGTACGCGGAGGCAAACGGCTGGACGGTGAGCGACACCGCATCGGGTCACCGGGTCTGATCTCCGCGCGCATCGCGTGGGACGACGTCGAGGACGCGGATCGCTTCCCGTTCAGTGTGCCTGCGATCCGAGAGACCGTCTCTCTCGACCTGTCAGCGCCGGTGACGTTCTTCGTTGGAGAGAACGGAAGCGGCAAGTCGACGTTGCTTGAAGCGATCGTGATTGCCGCGGGCGTGAACCCCGAGGGCGGGACGAGGAACCTTCGGTTCAGTAACCGGCCGACCGAGTCGTCGCTTCACGAGCACTTGGAGCTTCGGTGGCGTACCCGGCAACGGTGGGCGTTCTTCCTGCGTGCTGAGACCTTCTTCGACATGGCGAGCGCCTACGAGACAGCGGAGGAGGGCGGCTTCCACGAGCGGTCCCACGGCCAGCAGTTCATCCATGCGGCCAACCAGAAGCTCCAACCCGGGGGGCTGCACCTGATGGACGAGCCCGAGGCGGCGCTGTCCGTCACCGGTCAACTAGCGATGCTGCGCAGGATCCACGACGTGCAGAGGGACGCCGGCCAGTTCATCATCGCCACGCACTCACCGATCCTGCTCGCCTACCCAGGGGCGGTCATCTACGAGTTCACCGACTCAGGGATCAACCCCGTTCCCTACGATCAGGCCCAGCCGGTCACGCTCACCAAGAGCTTTCTCGAAGCACCCGAGCGCTTCTTCACGCACCTCTTCGACGAAGAAGACTGACTCCACTCAGCCAGAGACCGCGGCAGCAACAGCGACCTGCTGGTGCGTTTGAGAGCCGCTGCGTACCGGATGATCGGTGCGCCCGCAGCGACGATCCACTCTCGGGCAAGGGCCGCTGTCGAACGGCACGTAGGAGCGGCTACGAGGACCGTGCGGTGCGGTGCCGTTGCCACATGCCGTCCAGAGCCGCCTGCTCCCTGGGGCTCGGCCTCGACAGGTTCGCGTCGGTGCCAAGTATCCAAACCAATCCTCGTTCGCCCCCAGCTTCCCTGGACGACTCGTCGTGCACGAGCGCGATCGAAAACAGGAGATCAGACCCTGCTCGGTCGGTGGCCCAACGGATCGCTCCCTCGACGTCCGTGCCTGTGAGGTCGTAGGTCGTCGTAGCCATGTGGGGCGGACGGAATAGGTACACACGGAAACGCGGGTCGTTGACCTCCCAAGAGCTATCTCGCTCGTCGACGTCATCCACATCCACGACAAGAAGACTGCCGGGTCGTCCATCGACCGTCCACCAGCCAACTGGATGATCGGAGCGGCCGCTCCGGACGATGCCGACCGCCAACGTCCCTTGGACGAGCGGCACGTCGGTCCTACTTCGGCGAGTCGTCGTGGTGGACGACGTATCGACGGACTGCCCCCCGGGCGCCGACTTCATCCTCGACAACCAGGTGCTTCGGCGGAATTGCGTCCCGGGAGAACCCTGCGTCGTCGAGCCATCGCTCGAAGGCTTCGTCGGCCTGATGCCGCGGCATGTAGTCGACGACGACTGTCATGTAGTCCCAGCGGTCGGCCGCGGGAATCCGGTTCGACTTTCGACTGCCATCCTTCGCTCCCACCTCGCCGATCTCAGCACGGCCAGGCGGTCCCACGCACGGAGTCTTGCGCCGCAGTCTCCAACCCGTCCCGAATGCCGGATCTGGACGCGGTCTGCACGCTGGATATCGCCGCGTCCAGGCGCTGCATGTCTTCGACGGCTCGGCGAGCCTGTCGTACCTCAT
>JBBSLH010000482.1:0-2664 GCA_038255425.1 Acidimicrobiales bacterium | reverse complement strand
CGGATGACGGTGATTGAGCGACCGAAGTTGCGCTTCGGATTTCGGTCCCGGGTGCTCGGTCTCTGTGCGGTCTTGTTGGTCGGCGCCGCCGGGCTCGGTCTCGTCGTCCAGCGTGGCGTCCTGCTCAACCGGCTGGACAACGAGGTGACCCGGTCGCTCGACCAGGAACGCCGCGAGATGGAGATCCTGGCGACGGGGAGCGACCCGTCCACCGCGGAGCCGTTCGCCGGCGACATCGCCTCGATCTTCGACACGTTCCTGGGCCGCAACGAAACCGGGGAGGGTGAGGTGTTCCTGACCTTCGTCGGTGACGACGCCTACAAATCGACGCCGGCACCGCAAGGCATCCGTCTCGATGCGGAGCCTGCACTCGTCGAACGATGGACGTCGCTGCAGGTCGGGGAGCGGGGTCGACTGAACACCGCCGCCGGTCCTGTCGTCTACCTTGCCGTCCCGCTCCTCGACGAGGGCCGCACCGCAGGCGTGTTCGTCGCGGCGAACTTCGTTCGGAACGAGCGCGACCAGATCGAAGAGACCGTCGTCGTCGAAGCGATCGTGAGCAGCGTCGTCGTGCTACTCGCTGTCGGCGCCGCGTGGCTCCTCGCAGGCCGTCTGCTCCAGCCGATCCGTCGAGTGACCGAGGCGGCACGATCGATCAGCGAGACAGATCTCGCGAGACGGATCGTCGTCGAGACGGACGACGAGATCGGCGAACTCGCCGTGACGTTCAACGACATGCTCCAGCGTCTCGACAGCGCGTTCGCCGCGCAGCGGGCGTTCATCGACGATGCCGGACATGAGCTCCGCACGCCGATCACCATCGTCCGCGGTCATCTCGAGCTGATGGGTGACGACCCCCAAGAACGACAAGAGACCATCGCGCTCGTCACCGACGAACTCGACCGGATGGCGCGCATCGTCAACGACTTGCTGCTCCTGGCAAAGGCGGAACAACCCGACTTCGTCGATCCGCGCTCGGTCGAGATGAACGATTTCACGACCGAGCTGCTGATGAAGGCCACCGCACTCGGTGATCGGGAGTGGCGCCTCGACGACTGTGCCGACGCCATCATCTCCGCCGACTCCGACCGACTGAACCAGGCGATGCTGAACCTCGCGCGCAATGCCGTGGAACACACCGGGAGCGGAGACGAGATCGGCATCGGCAGTGCTTGTCGCGACGGCACCGTGCGCCTCTGGGTTCGCGACACCGGACCGGGCATCGACCCATCGGAGCATGCTCAGGTCTTCGACAGGTTCAACCGGGGTCGCAATCGCCCACGCAGATCCGACGGCGCCGGCCTCGGCCTCGCAATCGTCCGCGCCGTCGCCGACGGACACGACGCGACGATCGAGATCGACAGCGATCCTCCGAACGGGGCGACGTTCACGATCGTGCTCCCGCACAGCGGCGACGCCGAAGCGGGCGCCACCGACGACGCTCGGGCATCGATCGAATTGCACGAAGGGAGCACCCACACACCATGACCCGCGTACTGATTGCAGAAGACGAGCAACGCATCGCATCGTTCATCGACAAGGGGCTGCGGGCGCAGGGCTTCTCCACGATGATCGTCGACAATGGCTGGGATGCCGCGACCATGACCTGCGACGAGGATTTCGACCTCGCCGTTCTCGACCTCGGGCTCCCCGGACAGGACGGGCTCGAGGCGCTCGGCGAGATACGACGTCGTGGGAACCGATTGCCGGTGATCATCTTGACCGCACGGGACGCCATTCCCGATCGTGTCACCGGCCTGGAGAAAGGCGCTGACGACTACATGACCAAGCCGTTCAGCTTCGAAGAACTCCTCGCCCGGATACGCGTCCAACTCCGCAACTCGGGAACGACCGAGATCACCACGTTGAGCGCGGGCGAAGTGACACTCGATCTCCGGACCCGTCGGGTGAGTGTCGGGGACATGTCGGTGGAACTCACCGCCCGCGAGTACACCGTGCTCGAGATGTTCCTCCGCCACCCCGACCAGGTGCTGTCGCGCGAGCAACTCCTCAGCCACGTCTGGGGCTATGACTTCGACCCGGGTTCGAACATCGTCGACGTGTACGTGCGCTATCTCCGCAAGAAGGTGGGCCACGACGTCATCGAGACGGTCCGCGGAATGGGCTACCGGCTCACCACCTGAGTGCGACGCTCAGGCCTCGACTCGCCGGCGTACGGAGAAGCGCCGGCCAGTGGTCATCGATGGAACGATCCGGACGAAGAACGGCTTGCGGTCGTGCTGCCAGGAGTCGAGGCCGCCCTCGAGCAGTTCGACGACTTCGTCGCGATTGGTGACGCGTGCTGCGGTGCCCTTGACGACCACGCTCCACGCCGTGTGTTCGTACCAGTCGAAGTGGTCCGCTTCGAAGGCGACGATCGGCTCGGCCTCGATGCTGTGGAGCTTCGTGCCTGCTGCTGTGCAGAACACCACGGTGCCGTGGTCGACGATGAAGTTCACCGGAAAGACGTCGACGCCGCCGTCTGGGAGTCGTACCGCCAGCCGACCGACCTCGACGCCACGAAGCAGACCGAGACACTCCGATTCGGTGAGCTCCTCGGGTCGGTGGTGCTGTTCTCGTTGACCGGACGGCCTGGTCGGAGTCTCCATACATCGATTGGACCACGTGCTCGCCGGGGGCGAAAGAGGCGAACGTCCCTTCCGT
>JBBSLH010000481.1:0-2668 GCA_038255425.1 Acidimicrobiales bacterium | reverse complement strand
TGCCGACGTCGACCTGCACACACCGCAGGATGCGGTCGTCCTCCCACTCGGCCAGCGCACCGGTGATCAGCGGAGTCCCCATGGCCACCCGCATCCGATGGCGATCAGGTGCTGTCTGCTCGACCACGGTGACCACGCGTTGGCCGGCATCAGTGTCGACGCGCACCTCACCCTCGGGGGCGTACCCGGCCATGGCGATGGCCTGGGCGAGACACGAGATCCCGTTGCCACTCATCTCCGCTCGGCTGCCGTCCTCGTTGCGCAGTTCCATCCGGAACGGGCTGTTCGAGCTCTTGGTCACCCGGATCAGGCCGTCGGCGCCCACGCCGCGATGTCGGTTGCAGATGGCACGGGCGAGGTCCTCGTCGATCGGGGTGTCGCCGTTTCGGTCGAGCAGGACGAGGAAGTCGTTCCCGAGTCCGTGGTGTTTGGTCACGCGCATGTGGCCTCCATTGTGCCCGGACTCGGTGGCGACACCTGCACACGTTCGCGCGGGTTCACGACTGAGCGACGTCGCTCATGATCCGTTCTGCCAGGGTGACGGCGGAATCACCCTCGGCGTCGACCCACGCGACGCGCGGATCTCGCCGGAACCACTTGTCCTGGCGTCGAGAGAACCGACGCGTCCGACGAGTTGCCAGGTCCACCGCCTCACCGAGTGGGCAGCCGTCGCGCACGTGCGCCGTCAGCTCCTTGTACCCGAGCGCCTGGCCGGCGGAACGGGAGAATCCCCCGGGCTGGTCGAGCAACCGCCGGACCTCATCGACGAACCCGGCGTCCAGCTGCATCTGGAATCGACGTTCGATGCGGGCGTCGAGCTCGTCGCGTGGCCACCGCAGGGCAACGAGTCCGAACGGCGTGGGCGGATGCTCGTGCAAGCCGGGCCCGAAGGACGAGAACGGCGATCCGGAGCCGATGGTCACCTCCAGCGCCCGCACGACCCGTCGGCGGTTGGTGGGCTCCATGCGCTCGGCGGCTGTCGGATCCAGCGTCGCCAACCGTGCGTGCAGCGCCTCGGTGTCCTGCTCGGACTCGAGGTCTGCGCGCACGTCCGGGAACTGTCCGGGGAGCGTGAGGTCATCGACGATCGCCCGCAGGTAGAGGGCGGTGCCTCCCACCAGGAGCGCACGGCCACCGCGGGCTTCGATGTCCGACAGCGCCTGCCGTGCCAGACACTGGAACGTGGCGAGGTCGAAGTCGTCCCATGGATCGGCGACGTCGAGGACGTGGTGCGGGACGAGGGCCTGGTCGCCGGTTGTCGGCTTGGCCGTGCCGATGTCCATGCCTCGATAGACCTGCATCGAGTCGACGGTGACGATCTCCCACCGTTCGTCGATCGCCGCCATGGCGAGGGCGACGGCCGACTTCCCGGTCGCCGTCGAACCGACGATGGCGACGTGCCGTGGCTGGTCCACCTCAGCCGGCGGCGACGGGGATCCGCGTTCGATGCGTCGCCGCGTGGACGACCTCGATCAGCGTTCCGCGCAGATGGTGCGGTGCCGCGCCGGTGACCTCGACCGTCGCATACGACCCGACGCGGATGGGATCGGAGGCGAAGTGGATCAGTTTGTTCTGGCTCGTCCGGCCGGTGAGCACGGCCGGGTCCTTGCGACTCGGCCCCTCGACCAGCACGTCCTCGATGCGCCCGATTCGGGCTTCGTGACGGCGGAGTGCGCTGCGCTCGACGACCTGGGTGAGCCGCTCGAACCGCTCGGCGACGACGTCGCGATCGACGAAGTCGTCGACCATCTTCGCCGCCTCGGTCCCCTCGCGTGGCGAGAAGATGAACGTGTACGCCGAGTCGTATTCGGCCTCGGCCGCGACCTCGAGCGTGCCGGCGAAATCGGCGTCGGTCTCACCGGGGAACCCGACGATGATGTCGGTCGTGACCGCCAGCTCCGGGATCTCGGCGCGGGCGCGGGCAAGCCGTTCCAGGTAGCGCTCGGCGGTGTAGCCACGATGCATGGCGGCGAGCACGCGGTCGGAACCGGACTGGAGCGGGAGGTGCAGGTGGTCACAGACCTCGGGTGTCTCGGCCATTGCGGCGATGGTCTCGGTGCGGAGGTCCTTGGGGTGCGGGCTGGTGTACCGGACTCGACGGATCCCGTCGACCGCAGCGACGCTGCGCAAAAGGTCGGCGAACAACGGGCGGACACGCACGTCGTCGCCGGACTGCCTCGCGGCCAGTGTGAGGTCGCGACCGTACGAGTTCACGTTCTGGCCGAGCAGGGTGACCTCGGTGACGCCGTCCGCTGCGAGTCGGCCCGTCTCCTCGACGATGTCGTCGATGGCGCGGCTGATCTCCTCGCCCCGCACCGACGGCACGATGCAGAAGGCACAGGAGTTGTCGCACCCGACCTGGATCGTGAGCCACGCGGCGTAGGGGAGCTCACGTTTCGTGGGCAGCGCGCTGGGGAACGACGCATGGTCGTCCGACATGGCGTCGAGGATCTCGGTAACCGGACCGTCGATGCGCGACTGGTGGAGCAGATCGACCGTGCGGCCCACGTTGTGCGTGCCCACGACCACGTCGACGTGTGGCGCTCGTTCCTGGATGGCGTCGCGGTCCTTCTGTGCGAGACACCCGGCGACCACGATCTCCATGCCCGGGTTCTTCGCCTTGACCGACTTCAGATGCCCGAGATTCCCGTAGAGCCGGTTGTCGGCG
>JBBSLH010000480.1:0-2669 GCA_038255425.1 Acidimicrobiales bacterium | reverse complement strand
CTCATGCACGGTGCCGGGCAGTGGGGATCGATGCGCTTCTTCTTCGAAGGCAACACCGCCGTCTTCCAGGAGAAGTTCGATCCTCGCGAGGCATGGGAACTGATCGAACGCGAGAAGCTCACCAACATCATGATGACGGGCGACGCCATGGGCCGACCGCTCATCGAGGCGCTCGCCCAACTCGACGCCGAGCGCGAGGTCGACCTCAGCTCGCTCTTCGTCATCGCCTCGTCGGCCGTGGTCTTCTCACAATCGGTGAAGGACCAGTTCCTCGAGCGACTGCCGAACGTCATGCTCTTCGACTCGATCGGCTCGACCGAGACAGGCCAGAACGGGATGATCGCGGTCAGCAAGGACGACAAGATGACTGCGGGCGGTCCGACCGTGGCCGCCTCACCAGAAGCCGTCGTCCTCGACGAGAACCTCGCTCGGGTGGCGCCCGGGAGTGGCGTCGTCGGCCGCCTCGCTCGCGGCGGCCACATCCCGCTCCGCTATCACAACGATCCGGAGAAGAGCGCGGCGACGTTCGTCGTGGGGGCGGACGGGAATCGCTATGCCGTCGCCGGCGACAACGTCATCCTCGAGGCCGACGGCAACATCACGCTCCTCGGCCGCGACTCGGTGTGCATCAACTCCGGCGGCGAGAAGATCTTCACCGAGGAGGTCGAAGCGATCGTCAAGGCCCACCCCGACGTGTACGACGCGATCATCGTCGGCGTCCCCGACGAACGGTGGGGGCAACGCGTCGCCGCCGTGGCGCAGGCCCGCCCCGGTACCACGGTCACACTCGAGGACATCGACGCCCACTGTCGTCAGTCACTCGCTGGGTACAAGGTCCCGCGAGAACTCCACCTGGTCGATCACGTCGACCGTTCCGAGGCGGGCAAGCCCAACTACCGCTGGGCCAAGGCCGTCGCCACCGGCCAACCACACTGAATCTTGCGATGCTTGTTGTTGAGGGGTCGCCACAACTCTCGCGAGATCCGGTTTTCAGGTGCCGGTGAAGTTGGCGGGGCGTTTCTCGGCGAAGGCCTTGGGGCCTTCATGCGCGTCGTTGGTCGCGTAGACGGGCATGCCGATCTCGAGTTCGTGGGCGAGGCCGTCTGCTTCGGTCATCTCCCGTGATTCACGGAGTGAGCGCAGCACGGCCTGCACTGCGAGTGGACCGTTGGCCGCCACCTGGTCGGCGAGGTCACGAGCGACGTCCAGCGCGGTGCCGTCGGGGACCAGATGGCCGATGAGCCCGACGTCCTTGGCCTCCTCTGCCGAGACCATGCGTCCGGTCAGCAACAGGTCGGCGGCGACGGTGTAGGGGATCTGTCGAGAGAGCCGAACCGTCGAGCCGCCGAGCGGGAAGATTCCTCGTCGCACCTCAGCGACACCGAAGGTCGCCGACTCCCCCGCCACACGGATGTCCATCGCCTGGAGGATCTCGGTGCCACCGGCCACGCAGTACCCCTCGACCGCCGCGACGATCGGCTTCATCGGCTTGCCCTGGCGCAGGAGCGCCTTCCAGTGCAGATCGGGGTCGGCCTGGAACCGCTTGGTCCACTCGGTCTCGCCGTAGCCCCCGGCCATCTCCTTGAGGTCGGCACCCGCGCAGAAGTCGCCCCCGGCACCGGTGACGATCACGACGCGGATGTCCGGGTTCGCGTCGACTTCGGCCCAGGCATCTGCCATGCGGACGAGCATCTCGCCGGAGAGCGAGTTCTTCGCCTGCGGGCGATTGAGGGTGACGGTCGCGACGTGGCCGTCGACGTCGAACAGGGCGTGGGCGTCGCTCGCCGTCATGCGCCCATGTAGGCGGCTTCGAGTTCGTCGACGATGTCCGCCGGCTCGCCCACTGCGCTGATCTGCCCGTGGAGCATGATCGCCGCATAGTCGGCCACGCCGAGGACCGTGCGAGCGAACTGCTCGATCACGAGGATCGACACGCCGGTCTTGGCGATGTCGGCCACGATCGAATACAGCTCCTCGACGATCAGCGGTGCGAGACCCATGGAGAGTTCGTCGAGGAACAGGAGCTTGGGATCGGTGGCCATGCCGCGCGCCATCGCCAGCATCTGCTGCTCGCCGCCGGACATCGTCCCGGCCAGCTGGGTCCGTCGTTCGCCGAGTCGCGGGAAGGTCGCGTAGGCGCGCTCCTCGACCTGCGACAGCGGCGCACCGCCGTAGGTCACCATTCGCAGGTTCTCCTTCACCGTGAGGTTGGGGAACACGCCCCGACCCTCGGGAATGGTGCACACGCCGAGCCGAGCCAGCGCGTCGGGGCTGACCCCGTTGATGTGTCGGCCCGCGAGATGGACGCAGCCAGCCGTTGCCGGCATCTGCCCGGAGGCGACCTTCAACGTCGTGGTCTTGCCGCCACCGTTGGGGCCGAGCAACGCCACCACTGAACCCTCGGGAACGATGAGATCGACCCCGTGGAGGACCTCGATACGCCCGTACGCCGCTCGTAGACCCTTGAGTTCGAGCAGCGCGGTCACTTGCTCGATCCGAGATAGGCGTCGAGGACGGCCTGGTCGTTCTGGATCTCTTTCGGTGTCCCGACGGCGAGGATCGCCCCGAAGTCGAGCACGTGGACGAGGCTGCACACCTGCATGACCATCTGCACGTCGTGTTCGACCATCAGCACTGCCATCCCGTCGGCAGCGAGGTCGAGCAGCAGT
>JBBSLH010000479.1:0-2673 GCA_038255425.1 Acidimicrobiales bacterium | reverse complement strand
TGTGCGTCCGCGTTCGCTGCCTTGTCCGCATCGGACAACGGCGGTCCGGTGAGCGATGCGTCGACCTCTTGTTCTTCCGGCGACGTGGGCGCGGCGACGACCGGCGGCGGGGTCTTGGCGGGCTCGACACGCACCGGGTCCTCACCGCCACCGACGACCCCGACCGGCAGGAGGTACCCCACCTCACCGGGATCGACCATGCCGAGACGCTCACGAGCGACGTCCAGCACGCGGTCCGGTGCCTCGAGTTCTGCGACCGAGAGACGCAACCGGCGGACTTCCTCGGACTCCGACGCGTGCTCGCGTCGCAGGTCGTCGAGTCTGAGCTGGCCGCCGATCAGCAGCGCGTGCATCGCCGCCAGCGCGAAGAGGGCGACGATGACGATGCCGGCACCGACGATGACCGGCACTGCCGGCGAACGCTTCTTCGACGGCTTCTCGACCGGCCGGAGATGTCGACCGGCGCGCCGACGCGGGCGCTTGTCCGGCTCCGGCGCGAGGACGACGGCCAGGCCGCCGTCGACGACGTCGATGCCGGTGGTGCGAATGGTCGCGGTCATACGGCTTCGCCGAGCTGCTCTGCCACCCGGAGGCGGGCGCTGCGAGCGCGAGGGTTGATCTCGACCTCTTCGTCGGACGCCGTGATTGCCTTGCGCGGCACGAGCTTGATGCTCGGCGAGCCGTCACATCGGCAGGCGCCGACGCCGGGAGGGCACACGCAGCTGTCGGCGGCAGCGTCGCGGAAGCGGCGGGCCACGATCTTGTCCTCGCCCGAGTGATAGGTGATGATCGCTGCTCGTCCACCGGGAACGAGGAGGTCGAGGGCATCGCCCAACGCTCGCTCCAACTGCCCGAGCTCGTCGTTCACATGGATCCGCAGACCCTGGAACGTGCGGGTCGCGGGGTGGCCGCCGGTACGACGTGCGGCCGCTGGAATGGCGTCGCGCACGACCTCAGCGAGTCGCTCGGTGGTCTTGATGGGCCGCGATGCCACGATCGCCTTGGCGATGCGGGGCGCATGGCGCTCATCGGCGAAGCGCCGCAGGATCCGGATGATCTCCGACTCGTCGGCGTGGTTGACGATGTCGTCCGCGGTCGTTCCCTCTGTCGGGTCCATCCGCATGTCGAGCGGCCCGCCCTGGCGGTACGAGAAGCCCCGGGCGGCGCGGTCGAGTTGGTGGGACGAGACGCCGAGATCGAGCAGGACGCCCGACACGCCGTCGGGGATGTCCTCCGTCTCGGGCACATCGGTCTCGCGGGAGCGGCGGTGGAGGATTCCCATGGTGTCGTGCAAGCGATCGAAGGGTGCGTGGACCACGTGGGCTCGAGGCCCGAATCGTGCGAGTCGCTCCGTTGCCACCTGGACTGCCGTCGGATCCCGGTCGAACCCCAGCACCGAGAGATGCGGGTGTGCGTCGAGGATGGCCATGGCGTGTCCAGCGCCGCCGATCGTTCCGTCGATCACCCAACCGGGTGGGACAGGAGCGAAGGCGACGACGACTTCTTCTCTCAGCACGGGAACGTGCTCGAAGTCGGGCGTCGGAGACTCGGTGCCGCTCACCGGCAGCCCCCCGGGCAACGAAGGCCCGCCAGGATGTCTGCCCTGGTCGGGCGAGATGAAAGAGCGGGCGGAGAGTAGGGGCCTTCCATCTCGTTGTCCGGGAGGCTGCGAGTGAGCGGCAGCCGGATTCGTGTGGTCATGCGCTGGTTCGTTGCTCGCGCTCCCTTCGGTCGGCGGGTGGAAACCCGGGTCGGTCGGTGTTGCGGCACATTCAGAAGTTCGCCCGATCGAGGGCGCTGACGATCTCGTCGTGGACGCCGAAGAGCTCGTCGAGGTTCTGACGACCGGCCGGCACCAGTTCGATGCGAGGACCGGAGCCGAGGACCAGGACCTGGTTGTCGATGTCGGCCTCGACGCGGACGGCCGGCGGGATGACGATGCGGCCTTGGCTGTCGAGGCTCACGGGGTGCGTGCTCGACACGAAGCCCCGGACGTACTGCTGGGTCATGTCGACGCCGTCGACCAACGAGTCGAGATGGTCGACCGCCTGCTGGAAGGTCTCCTCGGTCCAGATCACGGCACGACCGTCGAGGACGACGAGGTTGCCGCCTTCGACCAATGGTCGACGCATCTGCTGGGGAATCGTCAGCCGACCCTTGTCGTCGATGGCGTACTGGCCACGACCTCGGAACAGCGAGGGGAGATGAGGTCGGGCGAGGGTCTCGGCCCCACCGATCCCTGTTTCGAGTGTCTGCGTCTCCACCACAAAGGGAACACTACGTCTAACTCAGGGATCGGTCAAGCAGTTCAGGTCAAGAGAGGTCGATCGGACCACTGGCAAGGGATCGAACCCACTCGTGGCCCCACTCCCCCGATCACGTCAGCGTATCCACGAAGGCGGTGACGAGGTCGTCAGCATCGATGGCACCAACACCGGTCCCGGCCGCGTCCAGCGCCTCGGACGGCGGCGGGTCGCACAGCACGGCCCGGAGGGGCTCGGGATCCCATCGACGCGGCAGCGCGCACTGGAATCGTGCCCCGGCGCGCGTGCGGCGCTGGCTGATCCCCACGATCTTGCGGCCGTCGCGCAGGACCTCACCCGGTCCGGTCCCGGAGAAGCAGACGAGACCGGACCAGTCGGTGCGCACCATCGTCTCGTCGTGCACCGACGT
>JBBSLH010000478.1:0-2685 GCA_038255425.1 Acidimicrobiales bacterium | reverse complement strand
CTGCGCGACGCGCTGGGCGAGCTCGAGTGAACGAGATGCCAACTCGTTCGCAGGTACCGCCTCGAGGACGATCCCCATGGCCGCAGCTTCCGCGCCGCTGAACTCGTCGCCGGTGAGCATGTAGCGCTTCGCCCGTTCGAGGCCCATGCGCGCCACCCATGTCCACGGTGCCTCCGGCACACCCCACACCCGCGAGGGCGGATAGCCGAAGCGAGCGTCCTCGGCCGCAATGATCAGGTCGGCGTTGAACACGATGTTGGTGCCGCCAGCGATGCACCAGCCCTGCACCGCGGCGATCGTGGGTGTCGGCAGCTCGTGCAACAACGCCCACGTCTCGGTGAAGCGACTGATCATGCGCTGGTCGCGCACCGAGTCCCAGACACGCGCTTGCTCGCCGTCCCGTTCGGACGACTGCGCTGGCGTTGCCCAGTCGAGTCCGTAGCCGGCGCAGAATGCCGGGCCCTCAGCGTCGAGCAGGACGACGCGCGCGTCGGGATCTGCGTCGGCCGTCCGAAGCGCGTGCTCGAGATCCTCACGGAGGTCGGGAGTGATCGTGTTGTAGGCGTCCGGGCGGCACAGCGTGATGCGGAACACGCCGTCGGCGAGGTCGGTGCGGAGAGTGTCTGCCATGCGCTCACGCTACGCGGCAGATCGATTCGATCAGGCGAGAGTCACCGGGTGCTAGCCAGGGCCCATGCGAGCGCTCGAGAACCTTCCGGCCTTCAACACGATCACCGTCGAGGAACAGGAGGATCAGATCCTTCTGGTGACGCTCAATCGCCCTGACCGGATGAACGCCATCACGCCTGCGCTCATCGAGGAGATGGAACAGGTCGTGCGTACGGTCGATCTCGACCCGCGACTACGAGCCGTGATCGTCACCGGCGCCGGCCGCGGGTTCTGTGCCGGGCTCGACATGCAAGGTGCCGACAGCAAGCCCCCGGGCGCCGAGGAAGTCGGTCCTGTAGTCGGAGGTTTCATGGGACAGGACCAGATCGCCACGCTGAACGAGCACATCCACCGCTCACGCAAGCCGTGGATCGCCGCGGTCAACGGCGCGTGCGTCGGCGGCGGGTTCGCCATCGCGCTGGCCTGCGACATCCGGGTGGCGGCCGAGAGCGCGACGTTCGGCGCCGTCTTCCTCAAGATCGGCGTGTCCAACTGCGACATGGGCACGAGCTACTTCCTCCCGCGGTTCGTCGGGGCCTCTCGCTCGGCCGAATTGCTGCTGACCGCTCGGATCTTCGGGGCGGAGGAAGCAGCGGACATGGGACTGCTCATCGACGTGGTCGCCGATGGCACCGTGGTCGATCGTGCGGTCGAGACGGCTCGACTCATCCGTGGCAATGCCCCGTTCGGGACCTGGATGACCAAGGAGACGATGTGGCAGACGCTCGACGCACCGTCGCTGCGACATGCCCTCGACATGGAGAACCGGACACAGGTCCTGTGCAGCAGCACCGGCGAGGTGGCGGAAGCAATGCGAGCGTTCGGCGAGAAGCGACCACCAGTCTGGAAGGATCTCTGAGGAGTCTCCTCAGACCAGCTCGTCGAGTCTGACGGCGCGCTCCTCCGCGATCGACTGCTGGGCAGCGACACCGACGGCGACGCTCCACAGTCCGTCCTCGAGGCTGACGGCCGGCGTCGCACCGGAGCGACAGGTCTCGAGGAAGTCGAGGTGTTCGAGGTAACTCGACCCGTGGTGGAAGCCCTCCCAGACGACGCGGTCGTCGGTCACGACGTCGGTCGTGACGCCACCATGGCCGCCGTCACGGGTCCCGATGCGGAACTCCTTGGACGGGAGGAATGCCTCGGCCTTGCCGACGTCACCGACAACCGAGAGTTCCTCTGAGTTCGTCGACCCCTCTGCGAACATGCACAGGTCGAGCGACGCTCGCACCCCATTGGCGTAGTCGACGATCACCATGGCGTTGTCGATGATGTCGGGGACCTCGCCGTCGTAGCTCTCGTCGAGGTGGTTGACGTCCTGGGCACCGCTCGCCATCACCCGCACGGGTCTGGCGCCGGCGATGTGGTTCATCAGGTCGAAGTAGTGACAGCACTTCTCGACCAGCGTCCCTCCCGTGTTGCGGTTGAACCGGTTCCAGTCGCCGATCTTGCGGAGGAACGGGAACCGATGCTCACGGATGCCGATCATCCGTAGCCGGCCGATCTCGTCGCCGTGAACGGCATCGATGAGTCGGGTGACCGGCGGCATGTAGCGGTACTCGAGTCCGACCCACACGACACCCGTCCGTCCATCCGCTGCGTCGATCACCTCGCGACAGTGCTCGAGCGTCGTGCACAGCGGCTTCTCGACCAGCACGTGGAGGTCGGTCTTCAGGACGTCGAGCAACACTGCGTGGTGCGTCATGTTGGGCGACGCGATCACGACGGCATCGCACAACCCAGATGCGAGGAGCTCGTCGTGGTCGGTGAACTCCTCGAACGACACGTGATCCGGCGCGGCACCGCGTGCCCAGTCGCGTGACCCTTCGTGGGGATCGGCGATCGCCGTGACCTCGACCCCGGGGACGTGGGCGAGGTTCAGGAGGTGTTCGATCCCCATCATCCCCGAGCCGATGATCCCGTACCGGAGCGCGTCACCCATCGTGTGCGACCCTACCCACCATGGAATCGTTGGTTGACGGGAGCGCCCGCACGATCCGGGGCATCGAGACACCG
>JBBSLH010000477.1:0-2695 GCA_038255425.1 Acidimicrobiales bacterium | reverse complement strand
GTCGGCATCGGCGTCGGTTGGAACTGGGTGGAGTACGACGCCCTCGGCCAGGACTTCCACACCCGCGGACGGCGAGCGAACGAGCAGATCGAACTGCTCCGCCGGCTGTGGTCAGAACCCGTGGTCAGCTTCGATGGCGAGTTCGACACCGTCGAGCGGGCGGGGATCCTGCCGCGTCCGACAGAGCCCACCCCACTCTGGGTCGGCGGGTTCGGCGATGCCGCACTGCGTCGATGCGCGAAGGCGGGCGACGGCTTCCTCTTCGGCGGCTCGACCGACTTCGTCACGTCCAGCCTGGCGCGCCTCCGGGAGCTGGTGGCCGAAGCCGGACGACCGGCGGACGCCGTCGGGACCGAGGCGATGCTCCTGTCGAACAAGGGACCGGACGACATCGCCGCCAAGATGCATGCGTGGGCCGATCAGGGCGGCACACATGCATCGGTCGTGACGATGGGCCTCGGCCTCGACTCGACCGAAGCACATCTCGACTACGTCAGCAGCGTCGCCGAGGCGATCCGTCGAGGCTGATCAGACCCGGCCCTCGGTGGCGTCGTCGCCGTAGAGCGCACGGCTCCAGTGCTCGACGTCCGGGCCACGACGCAGGTGGTGCCCACCGTCGACACCGATGGCTTCGCCCGTGATCCATGACGACTCCGGCCCGAGCAGGAACCGGACGATGTTGGCGACGTCGGCTGGCTCGCCCACGCGACCGAGCGGCATCTGGGCGAGGTAGTCCGCCTTCACCTCGGGGTCCTCGTCGAGTGCCGCGGCCAGCTCGGTGGGCACGAGCCCGGGGCGTACGGCGTTCACCCGGACGCCGGCCTGACCGAGTTCGTCGGCGGCAGTCTTGATCAGCGTCTCGAGCCCGGCCTTCGAAACGCAGTACACCGACATGAAGCGGTGCGTGAGCGGCGCGGCGATCGACGAGATGCCGACGAAGCTGCCGCCACCGGCGCGAACCATCGCCGCGGCCGAGTGCTTGAGCGTGAAGAACGCCCCGGTGAGGTTGATCCCGATGATGTCGTCCCACTGCTCGGCCGGCATGGCGACGACGGGACCGAGCGTCCCGTTGCCTGCTGCCGCAACACAGAGTTGGAGCGCGCCCGTCGCCTCGGATGCGGTGGTCACCGCGGCCGCGACGTCGTCTTCGGACTTCACGTCGCACACGGCATGACGCACGTCGACGCCGCCGTCGGCGATGACGCGGAGCTTGTCGACCGCAGCCAGGAGACGGTCCTCGGTCCGACCGGCGATGGTGACCGAGGCGCCGTCGCGTACGAGTGCCTCCGCGCACGCGAAGCCGATACCGCTTCCTCCGCCCGTGATGAGTCCTGCTTGTCCGTCGAGTCGCGTCATGGGCGAGAAACCTAGAGTCCCGGCGTGACCACCGGGGACGATCGCACTGGCCCGCTCGACGGGATCACCGTCCTCGACCTGACCAGGGTCCTGTCCGGACCGATCTGCGGCCGTGCCCTGTCCGACCTCGGCGCCCGGGTGGTGAAGGTCGAGCCACCGGCCGGCGACCTCACCCGCTTCTCGATTCCCCGCCACGGGTCGATCAGCGGGTACTACGCGCAACAGAACAGCGGCAAGGAGAATGTCTCGATCGATCTCGACACCGCGGACGGCCGCGGCCTGTTGAAGCGCTTGGCCGCGAGCGTCGACATCGTCATCGAGAACTTCCGTCCCGGAGTCTGTGCCAAGTGGGGCATCAGCTACGACGACGTCGCGGCCGAGAACCCCGGCGTGATCTACGCATCGCTCACCGGCTTCGGACAGACCGGCCCGTGGGCCGACCGGCGGGCCTACGCCGTGGTCGCGCATGCAGTCGGCGGGCTCACCCACCACCAACTCGAACACCAGGAGACCGTGGCGGGAACATCGGTGCTCGCCAACGACGCGTTCTCCCACGGCGACGTCTACACCGGCCTGCTGACGCTCTCGGGAATCCTCGCCGCCTTGCACCAGCGCCATACGACCGGCCGCGGCCAGCACCTCGACGTCTGCATGGTCGACGCCATGTTGTTCATCAACGAACACCTCCAGGAGCGTCTCGCTGGCGAGACCGAGGCCGGCGATCCCGCGATCCTCGGCAGCGGTTGGTCGCCAGTGGTCGAGGTCGCGAGCGGCGAACGGGTCAGCGTCGCCGGCGACCCGGGCGGGGTGGCGTTCGAGCAGTTCCTCGAGATCCTGGGTCGCGACGACCTGCTCGCCGATCCCGCCATGCGCACCTGGGCCGGCCGCGAAGCGCAAGGGCCGAAGCTCCGCGAAGACTTCCGCGAGTTCGCAGGTCTGGTACCGGATGCCGACACGCTCATCGCGCTCCTCGACGAAGTGGGACTCGCCGCCGGAATCGTCCAGTCCGTCATCGACCTCGCCGCGTCGGAGTTCGTCGCGCACCGCGGCTCGATCGTCGAGGTCGACGATCGGTCCGGCGGATCGTTCGCCATCGCACAGGCGCCATGGCGGTTCTCCGATGCCCATGCCGGCGTCGCTGGTCCGCCGGCATGGCGCGGCGAACACAATCGGGCCGTGTGCCGTGAACTCCTCGGCTGCACCGACGGCGAGGTCGACGAGTTCGAGTCGGTCGGCGCACTGGTGGCCCGTCCCCCGAAGCCCCGCACACCGAAGCCCCGGGCATGACGCCACGCCCATGAGCCCGATGCTGCCGATGAAGGCGACGTCCGGCTCGCTC
>JBBSLH010000476.1:0-2713 GCA_038255425.1 Acidimicrobiales bacterium | reverse complement strand
TCCTCGCGTTCGCCGTCATCTGGCGGTCGCTGCACGACGGTCGCGAGGTGCCAGCGGGCATCGCCGCGGCGCTTCTCCTGTTCAAGCCGCCGTTGGCGATCCCGATCATCGGGGTGTTCCTCCTCGGTCGTCGCTTCCTGGCGCTCGCCACCGCAGCCGCCACAGCCATCGCGCTCTATGGCATCGGAGCGCTGCTCACCGGCCCGTCGTGGCCGTCGGCATGGGCGGACGCCATCAGCTTCCTCGACCGGGTCGACACGCCATTCAACGTCCAGAACTTCGTCTCGCTGCCCGGCGTCGCCGAAGCGATCTTCGGCATCGACTCGACCGCCGCGACGATCGTCGGCTTCGGTCTCGCTGCGGTCGTCGCCGTAGCGGTCTCTGCCATGTGGTTCCGAGCAGGGCACGACGTCGACGTACTGGTGGCGGTTGCCGTGGCGGGCTCGCTCCTCATCTCGCCCCATGCCCTCTACTACGACGCCGGGATCCTCGTTCTCGTGGGACTGATGATCGCGGACCGCCGTCCTGAGTGGCGCCGTTGGCTCGTCGTCGGTTGGGTCGCCGGTCTCACGCATCTCTTCGCCGACGCGCTCGGCGTCGATCCACTGGTGACCGTGGTGATCGCCGCGTTCGCGCTGGCGGTGGCCGCCGACGGGCGGCCGCTGCTCGCCCGGACGACCCATCGGTAGCCTGCGCCCATGAGCGCCCGCGTCCATGGATCGCAGTGTCGATGAGCGACTATGTGGTGATCGCCGGACTCTCCGGCGCCGGTCGTTCGCAGGCGGCCAACGATTTCGAGGACCTCGGCTGGTTCGTCATCGACAACCTGCCGCCGGCGCTCATGTCGAAGGTGTCCGAACTGGTCGATGCCAAGGGATCCGAGATCGCACGCGTCGCGCTGGTGACGGGTACCGGGCACTACGACTCCGAACTGCTCGAGGCAATCGCAGGGCTACGGCGCGCGGTTCCGAGGGTGCGCATCCTCTTCCTCGACTGCTCGACCCGCGAGCTCGTCCGTCGGTACGAGCAGACCCGTCGTCGCCACCCACTGAGCACCGGCGACACGCTCGAGGACGCCATCGAGGCCGAGCGGTCGTTGCTCGAGCCGGTTCGCGCCGACGCCGACGTGGTCATCGACACCACCGAACTCAACGTCCACCAACTCCGAGATCGGGTGCGCGGAGCGTTCGGACAACCGGGCACCGATGTCGGCATGCAGACGGCGGTGCGATCGTTCGGCTTCAAGCACGGCCTGCCGATCGACGCCGACCTGGTGTTCGATGTGCGGTTCCTGCCGAACCCGCACTGGGTCGATGAGCTCCGCCCGCAGACAGGGCTCGATCCCGCAGTCCGCGATTACGTCCTCACCGCCGACGATTCGAGAGCGTTCCTCGACCAGCTCACGAGCCTCTTCGAGTTGCTGCTGCCCGCCTATCGACGGGAAGGCAAGGCGTATCTGAGCATCGCCGTCGGTTGCACCGGTGGTCACCATCGAGCCGTCGCCATCTCCGAGGAACTCGGCCGACGCATCGAGGCGCTCGGGACTCCCGTATCGGTCAGCCACCGAGACATCGAACGGTGACCCAGATGGAGGCTCCACGCGTCGTCGCCATCGGCGGCGGCCACGGCCTGGCGATGTCGCTGCGCGCGATCCACACGTACGCCGGGCACCTCACCGCAGTCGTGGCCACGGGCGACGACGGTGGGTCGAGCGGACGTATCCGTGCTGATCTCGACATCCCAGCCCCCGGCGACCTCCGCCGCTGCCTCTCCGCTTTGGCCAGTGACGTCGCCGTGGCGGCCGGCTTCGAACATCGTTTCGGTGCAGGAGAACTCAAGGGTCACGCGGTCGGCAACCTCGTCCTCGCCGGACTGGTCGACTCGGGTCACGATCTGGCCACTGCCGCTGACATGGCCAGCCATTGGTTGGGCATCGATCCGGCCGTCATCCGGGTCCTCCCTGCGACCCAGACGCCGGTGACCGTCGTCTCCCTCACTCAGGACGGTCCCGTGCGCGGACAGGTCGCGGTCGAGGAGTCGGGCGCCACCGGCCGTGTCTCGTTCGATCCTCCCGACCCCGAGGTCCCGGACGAGGCGATCGAAGCGATTGGTGTCGCCGACCAGATCGTCCTCGGCCCAGGCTCGTTCGCCACCAGCGTTCTCGGCGCCGCAGCGGTGCCGGCCATCGCGAAGGCCATCGGTGTCGCCAGGGGAGAGGTCGTCCTCGTCGCCAACCTCGACACGTCGGTGGGGGACCAGGTCGCCTCCCTCGTCGATCACGGGATCGCGCCGGCAGTGGTCGTCGTCCAGACCGGCACTCGCCACGGCGTTCCTGGCGTCGAGGTCGTCGAGGCCGACATCGTCCGCCCCCACGGCCTCGCCCACGATCCCGACCTCCTGGGCCCGGTTCTTGCGTCGGCATTCTCGACGAAATGAGCCCCGGGAACCGGTGCGAGACACGTCGAGATGGCCGGGCCGATCGTTCTCGACGAACCTCGCCCCGGAAGCCGGTGTGAATCTCGTCGAGTTCCTCGTGGAGGAGACCGCCGAGGACGACGGGGTGTCAGAGCGCCGGTGTTTGTGAGGCGGGGGGTCCGCGTGGTCGGATTGACCGCAGTCCGACAGACACTGACCTCCCGAGGTGGGAAACCATGACCGTACGCGTGGGCATCAACGGCTTCGGCCGGATCGGCCGCAACTTCTTCCGAGCCGC
>JBBSLH010000475.1:0-2736 GCA_038255425.1 Acidimicrobiales bacterium | reverse complement strand
TGGGAGCGACTGGGAGAGTCGCCCGACGAGGAACTCGTCGCCCGCGTGGAGGCGTTCATCGCCGGCTGGACCCGTCCTGCGTTCCGGTCGAGGAGCTGGCCCGAAGCTACGCCGACGCCGGTCATCGAGCCGTGTGCGCACTGCGGGTTCGATCCTGATCGGCCTCCTCCGGCGGTGGCGGGTGTGCCGACTGCGCCTGCTCGTGCAGCCGGGCCGACCAGCAAGGTGGCACTGTCGTTAGCGTGGTTCTGCGCGCGGGAGTGGGAGCTGGCCACCAGCCGTTGGCCCGACCTGCTCGACGAGCTACCGGCGCAACATCGTGCCTATACCCATCGAATCGAGGCCCGCCTCAAATGGATGACCAAGCACATGTCCGGACATCGGCTGTCGGTATCGCCGCTCAACGTCGCCGAGCTGATCGACACCCACGGCGACGACGCCAACACCGGTGAGGCGCGATCGTCGCTTGCAGCGGAGGTCGCTCGAACGGGCCGGGCCCTCGACTGGCCGCCTGCGCGCAACGATCGGTGCTGGTGCGGCTCGGAGCAGAAGTACAAGAGGTGCTGTGGGCCCGTGCCTCCGGCCGAGGATCAGGAACGATCCCCGACCTTGACCTCGCTCGGGTTCGCAAGTGGATCGACCAGCGCACTGCGGACATGTCGCCGCGGGCTCGTGACCAGATCCGCTACGAGATCGACGTCGCCGACCGCCAGCTCGCAGGGTGATTCGCCGTTCATTCGCGAACTCTGGGACACCCATGAGGCAGTATTGGGGAATGTCGTCGTCCCCCGGTCCCATTGGTACCCCGGAGAAGTCCTTGGCGGAATTCTTCGCGGAGATCGAGTCTGGAGACGGGCCGAGCTTGACGGCCGACGACCATCGCGACCTCGTCGCCTCCGTGCGTTCGGACCGCGAACGACCAGACGCCTAACGTGCACGTCGTCGTTGACGCATCGTTGCTCGCTGGAACGCTCGTCGATGTCCAGGGTGATATCGGGCGTCGCTACCGAGAGCGGCTCACTGATCTCGTCGGAGACGATCGCGCGTATGTCATGCGAACTCTTACGAAACTGGAAGTAGCGGCAGCGTTGAGGAACAAGCTGCTTCGAGCGGGAAGCGATCCTGTACTGACCGAAGAGCACTGCGACCGGGCGATCCGAAGCATGGCCAGCTGGCCGTTTCAACGGATCGAACTGACTCAGCCGATGCTCGTTCGTGTGTGGGAGATGCGCAACAACATCACGCCGTACGACGCCATGTACGTCGCAGCAACTGAGCAGCTGATGAATGAACATGGCGGCAACGCGATTCTGGCCACAGCAGACGGGCGACTCGCCAATTCGCCGGTCTTGAGTATTCCTGTCGAACGGTTCTCGCCGGACGACTCCTGACACCCGGCATGCGTTTCGTCAGCCTCGAAGCGATCGGCGCCGCTGCTCGGGACTTCAACGATCGTCGCCTGAACAACTGGGCCGATGATTTGAGTCGGCGCTACCTGCCGGGGTGAGCGGCCATGTGACTGAATCGCTTTGGGTTCGTTGGCGGCTCGTTCTATTTGATTCCGACCCCGGTCGGGGCGGTCTGTTTGTCAGCGTAGAACGCTGATCCGGTGGGCATCCTGGTTCAGCTGTCTCCTAGCCCAGCGGTGGGCGGCGCGTGTGCCAGCTGGTGGCCTGTTCGTAGGCATGGGCGACGCGCAGCGCCATCTCCTCGGCGAACGGCTTGGCGTACACCATCAGCCCGATCGGAAGACCGGCACTGGTGAAGCCGCACGTTGTGGTCGTGGCACAGAGGCCGAGCAGGTTTCCGATCGCTGTGTTGCGCAGGTACTTCCCGTTGAACCGAACGTAGGTATCCGCGTCGGCGTCGATCTCGCTGATCGGCTTGGCGGGGATCATCGTGGTCGGGACCAAGAGGGCGTCGACATCGGCGAGGCGGCGACGCACACGGGCTTGCGCTCTCGCGAAACGCTGCTGCGTGTCGATGTAATCGGCCGCCGAGAGCTCGAAACCCCGTCGCAGCCGCACGCTCACGGTGGGGTCGAGTTCGTCGAAGTGCTGTTCCAGGATCTCCCGGTTTGACGCGCACCCCTCGGCCGCCATGAACAGCGAGCGCGCCCGCTCGGAGTCGTCGCCGTGCCCCATGACGTCGCTTGCCTCAGGAATCGCCATCGACGTGACCGACGCGCCGAGCGTTGCGAAGACCTCGCCGGTCGCCCGCACCGCCGCGTCGACTTCCGGGTCCACCCCGTCGAAGAAGACCGTCTCGGCGAAGGCCAACCGGAGCCCGGCGACTCCCGCATCGAGCGTCGACGACACGTCGTGTGGTCCTCGGTCGACGTGTGCCTGCATCGTCGAGTCGTCTTCGGGGTCGGGTCCCTGCAGGCTCTCGTACACCCAGGCCGCATCAGCCGCGGTGCGGGTCAACGGACCGACCGAGTCGAGCGACGGACTGAGTGCGAACACTCCGGCACGGCTGACCCGCCCGACCGTCGTCTTGAGGCCGGCAATTCCGCACAGCGCCGCCGGCGCCCGCACCGATCCACCGGTGTCGCTACCGAGCGCCACCGGGACCATCCCGGCCGCCACCGCTACGGCCGAGCCGCTGCTCGAACCGCCCGGCGCGTGAGGCTCGACATGCCACGGATTGTGTGGCGTCCCCGTGTCGTGATTGATTCCGACGCCACCGAACGCGAACTGCACCGTATGGGTCTTGCCGAGGAGCACCATTCCCGAT
>JBBSLH010000474.1:0-2743 GCA_038255425.1 Acidimicrobiales bacterium | reverse complement strand
GGGCGCGGGAACCCACAGGTAGAACGCGCCACCGGGCATGGGCACGTCGATCCCGAGCGCCTCGGCGAAGATCGTGCGAAGCGACTCGAGGCGGGAGCGGTAGCGCTCCCGCTGGACCTCGACGTGTGACTCGTCGCCCAACGCAGCGACAGCGGCTGCTTGGATCGGTGCGGGGACCATGAAGCCGGCGTGCTTGCGAACCTCGCGCAGGTAGTCGACCAGCTCGGGATCGCCCGCGTAGAAGCCGGCCCGGCCACCCGCCAGATTCGACCGCTTCGACAGCGAGTGCACGGCGATCACACCCTCGGCCCCGTGATGGAGGATCGATCGGGGCTCCCCGTCCCACGTGAACGCGACGTAGCACTCATCCGACAACACGGGAACCCCGCGTGCCCGACCCCACGCTGCGGCGGCGCCGAGGTCGTCGAGCCCGCCAGCGGGATTGCCGGGCGTGTTGACCCACAGACACAGCGCCCGGTCGGCGTCGGCGGCACCGATGGCGTCGAGGTCGATCGTCCAGTCGTCACGGACCGGTACCGGCACTGCCCGACATCCGGCGAGCGTGGCTCCCATCGCATAGGTCGGATAGCTGATCTCGGGGAAGAGGACCGTGTCGCGGTCGGGCGTGCGGAGCCGGAGCCATTGCGGGGCGCCGGCGACGAACTCCTTGCTTCCGATGGTCGCAGCGACGTGGTCCGGCGTCAGCGAGACGCCGAGGTAGCGGTCGGCCCAGCCGCACACCGCGTCGCGGAACGCGGGTGTGCCGATCGACGGCGGGTAGCCGCGGGGATCGGCCGACGCCAGGGCTTCGAGCACGACAGCCGGTGCCGGATCGAACGGCGTACCGATCGAGAGGTCGACGACCCCTCCGGGATGCTCGTCGGCGCGCGCCCGGAGCGGATCGAGACGGTCGTACGGGTAGGGAGGGGGCTGGAATCCGGCCACGGTCCTGCCCTACTCGCCGGTCTCGAACTCGCGGAACGTGGCGCGCCCGGCATCGTCGAGGCGGGCGTGCACCGTGGTGCCGTGCTCGCCGTGGGTCTCGACGAGGACCTCGCCCTCGCGGTGCACAGCGGCGAGTGCGTCGCCGCGATCGTAGGGCACGAGGAATTCGGTCACCGGTTGCATCGCTCGGAGCTGCGTCCCGATCGTGGTGAGCAGCTCCTCGACCCCATCGCCGGTCGCGGCAGAGAACTGCACAGAACCGGGGTGTCGCTTGACGAGGGTGGCGGCGGTCTCGGGATCGAGGTCGGCCTTGTTGAAGGCGAGGACCTGCGGCACCGATCCCGCGCCGATCTCGCGGAGGACGGTGTGCACCGCCTCGATGTTCCCTGCGACGTCCGGCGCGGTGGCATCGACCACGTGGACGAGGAGATGCGCGTCGGCGGCGACCTGCATCGTCGACTTGAACGCTTCGACCAACTGGTGCGGCAGCTTGCGGACGAAACCGACCGTGTCGGTGCACAACACCTTCTCGCCGCCGGGCAGATCGAGGCGTCGGGTGGTGGCGTCGAGCGTCGCGAACAACCGGTCCTCGACCAGCACGCCCGCGTCGGTCAGCCGGTTGAGCAGCGTCGACTTCCCGGCGTTGGTGTAGCCCACGATGGCGACACGCTGCGTTCGGCTCCCGTGGCGCTTCTTGCGCTGGGTGTCGCGGTGGTTGGCGATGTCCTTCAGGTCGGCTTCGAGCTTGTGGATCCTGCGCACGAGACGGCGACGATCGGTCTCGAGTTGGGTCTCACCAGGACCACGCGTGCCGATCCGGGCGCCGCCGCCGGCCGACATCGCACCACCCTGCTGCGAGAACGAACCGCTGCGCTTGCGAAGTCGCGGCAGTCGGTACCGCAGCTGGGCCAACTCGACCTGCGTCTTGCCCTCGATGCTGGAGGCGTTCTGGGCGAAGATGTCGAGGATCACGGCGGTGCGGTCGATGGCCGTGCGACCCAACATCTTCTCGAGGTTGAACTGCTGTGCCGGTGTCAGCTCGTTGTCGAACACGACGGTGTCGCAGTCGGTGGCCAGTGCCAGTTCCTTGAGCTCTTCCGCCTTGCCCTTGCCCACGTAGGTGGGCGGGTCAGGTGCCTGGCGACGCTGCGTGATTCGGGCGACCTCATCTGCACCTGCCGTGTTGATCAGCGCGCTCAGTTCGTCGAGCCCACGCTCGGTCTCCTCGACGTCGTTCGGTGGAAGTGTGACCCCGACGAGCACGATCTTCTCGCGAATCGCCCGCTCGATCAGTGCCATCAGACCCGTCCTCCGACCATCGGCCACTCGATCTCGGCGACCGCCACGACCGGCACGGTGAGGTGGGCAGGCGTGCCCAACTCGACCTCGGCGTCGCCGCCCGGCTGCGACACGCGCACGGTGTTCGGAACGAGATCCCACGCATGGGCGGCCGCAGCAGCGGCCACCGCACCCGTGCCGCACGCCAGGGTCGGACCGACGCCTCGCTCGTACACCGTCATCACGATCGAGCCGGCGTCGCCGGTCGTCACCAGCTCCACGTTGGTCCCTCCGGGCGTCGACGCATTGACCCGTTCGCCGAACGCAACCAGGTCCGGGGCATCGTCCGGGTCTGCGACATGACACACCACATGCGGATTGCCGACGTCGACCTGCACACACCGCAGGATGCGGTCGTCCTCCCACTCGGCCAGCGCACCGGTGATCAGCGGAGTCCCCATGGCCACCCGCATCCGATGGCGATCAGGTGCTGTCTGCTCGACCACGGTGACCACGCGTT
>JBBSLH010000473.1:0-2765 GCA_038255425.1 Acidimicrobiales bacterium | reverse complement strand
CCTCTCTTCCTCGCTATCACCCGCACCGAACGTCCACCGTCTCGGCGCCTCATACAGGCTCTCCGCGATGACGGTGGGAGTGGCCGGTCCGTGACATGAGTCAGGGGCCCCTGTAGTGATGGCGATTGCGACATCGATCATCACCCAAGGAGGCCCCTGATGCTCAGGGATCGTAGTGACGTGACGGCCCTGGTCGGACTGGACGAGTATGGCGACGAGGACCGAGCGGAGCGACTGCCCGACAAGTGCACGATCCGATTGGAGTCTGGCGACGTGCTGCGGATGCTGACGCCTGGCGGCGGTGGTTGGGGAGATCCAGCGTGGTCGAACGTGGGAACGGAAGTTGGTCCATCTCAGGATGATTGACCGCCGACAAGACAGCTTGACGACCTGATCCTAGGTAGCAAAGTGCGTATGCCGAGCTAGCATTATGCGACATGCGCACCTTGTACCTCCGAAACGTGCCTGACGACGTCGGCGAGCGCTTGGAGCGCCTCGCCGAGAGAGAGGGCCTGTCGCTCTCGGCGTTTGCGACGCGGGAACTTGCTTCCATCTCCCGCCGAGCGGACAATCCTGCGCTGCTGGCCGAGCTGCCGGACCTCGGTGTCGGGGCCGATGTCGTCGTGGCAGATGTCGAGGCAGGGCGAGCGTCTCGTTGATCGTGATCGACGCTTCGGCGGCGGTGCTCGGTCTCATGAACGACGGGGAGGCGAGGGCGATGCTGGCAGCAGAAGCCGCCATCTGCCCCCACCTGGCCGACTCGGAGGTCGTCCACGCGCTTCGACGTCAAGTGCTTCGGGGTGATCTCGACGTTGGGGTTGCCGAGCGGATGATCGATGTCTGGCAGCGGCTGGGCCTCGAGCGCGTCGGTGTGTCAGGTCTCCTGGGTCGTGTGTGGGAGCTGCGGGAGAACCTGAGCGCGTACGACGCGACCTACGTTGCCCTTGCGGAGGCGCTCGAGAGTCCTCTGGTGACCGCTGATGGTCGTCTGGCTCGTGCCCCAGGACCCCAATGCACCATCACGGTCGTACGTCGATGACCGGAGTGCTGTGGTCCGGATGCTCACCCCGGGCGGGGGCGGTTGGGGCTCGCCACCGCTCGCCGATCCGGCTGTGCGCAACCGGCCGGCGACCCGAGGCGAGCCCGCCGGATCCTGAGCGACCGTCTCGCTAACGTCGACTCACCGCCCGCACGCGCGAGCGGAGCTGAGAGGAGCGCGCGATGACAAGCCCTGCTGCCGCCGTCCGGATCGACCCGGAGACGGGTCTGAAGAGCTTCGACACCCGGGCTCGCGTGGCCGCCACGCCCGTCACGGGAAGCGGGTACGCGATCGTGGAGGACGCCTCCCTGAAGGAGCTGCCACCTCCACCGCCCGGCGCGGCGTTCGACGCAGAGGAGCAGGCCAGGTACCGGGCGTCCAAGGAGGCCCGACGCGGCGCGGCCGACTACATGGCCATGGACGGCGACTTCTCGGCGTACCTCGAGGACGTCTTCTCGGGCGACCCGGTGCCGCGCGATCCGCTGACCGACGAGTGTGAGGTCCTGGTCATCGGTGGTGGGTTCGCCGCGCTGCTCCTCTGGTACAAGCTCCGCCAAGCCGGCTTCGTCGACGTCCGGTTCTGCGAGAAGGGCGGCGACGTCGGCGGCACCTGGTACTGGAACCGCTACCCGGGCATCGCGTGTGACGTCGAGGCGTACAGCTACCTGCCGCTCCTCGAGGAGATGGGTCACATCCCCCCGACGAAGTTCGCCTCGGGATTCGAGATCTACGAGTACTGCCAGTCGATCGCCACTCGGTTCGGCTTCTACGACCGATGCCTGTTCCACACGATGGTGGAGCGCACGGTCTGGGACGAGGCCAGCGGCCGCTGGACCGTCCACACCGACCGCGGAGATGCGATGCGGGCGAAGTTCGTCGTGCTCGCGAACGGCATCCTGACGACACCCAAGCTCGCTCGGATCGACGGCATGGAGACCTTCGCCGGCGAGACCTTCCACACCTCGCGCTGGGACTACGACGTCGACCTCGCGGGCAAGCGCGTGGGCATCATCGGGACCGGAGCGACTGCGGTCCAGGTGATCCCGGAGCTGGCCAAGATCGTCGGCGAGCTGCACGTCTTCCAGCGGACGCCCTCCACGGTGGACGTGCGCGATCAGCGGGAGACCACCGAGGAGGAGCGCCGGCAGTGGGCGACGGAGCCGAACTGGGCGCGCTCGCGACGTGAGCGGTTCTCGCGGATCACCGCCGGGCGGACAGCGATGCAGGCCAACGACGACTACCTCGCCGGCCGGGTGTCCGACTTCAAGGAGCGCAAGACCCACCAGCGGGAGCTCTCGCTGGAGGAGCTGATCGAGAAGCAGCTCGACACGAACTTCCGGATCATGGAACAGATCAGGGCGAGGGTCGATGCGATCGTCGAGGACCCGAAGACGGCCGAGGCCTTGAAGCCGTACTACCCGTACGGATGCAAGCGGCCGACGTTCCACGACGGGTACCTACCGACGTTCAACCTGGCCCACGTGCACCTCGTCGACACGGCACCCTCCGGGGTCCGACAGATCGACGAAGGTGGCGTCGTGCACGACGGGGTCCACTACCCCCTGGACGTGCTGATCTACGCCACCGGGTTCCAGTGGATGGCGACCTCGACGTTCAACATGATCGTCGGACGTGGCGGCGTGACGCTGAGCGAGAAGTGGCAAACCCAAGGTACGAAGACGTTCCTCGGGTTGCACAGCGGCGGATTCCCGAACCTGTTCATCAT
>JBBSLH010000472.1:0-2777 GCA_038255425.1 Acidimicrobiales bacterium | reverse complement strand
GGCGTGGCTCGCATCCGACGAGTCACAGATGGTGACCGGTCAGGTCATCCGGGCCGTGGCCGAGGACATCGTGTGGATGAAGTCGTGGGCCGAGGGTCCGACGCTGAGCAACGGCGGCAAGCGGTGGGACGCCACCAAGCTCGGCACCCAGCTCGCAACCGACGTCTTCGGCGTCCGGGCGCCAGGTCTGCGCTACTAGATCACACCGACGAACGCGACGATCGTCACGAACGTGGACGGATCGGGTCCGGCATCGCGCGCTCGCCTCGTGACGCCAGCGCGGCGCCGGCGATCACCAGTCCGACGCCGACGACGGCAAGACCAGTCACCTCGTCGTCCTTGAAGACGATGCCGAGAACCAGAGCCACGACGGGGATCAGGTAGGTGATCAGCGATGCTCGGGTGGCGCCGACGCTGCCAACGAGGGTGCCCATGATCACGAACGCCGCGCCGGTCCCCAGCGCACCGATGATCACGATCGACACGGTGGGTCCGACCTCCCACGTCGAGTCGCCGAGGGAGACCAGTCCACCGGGCAACGTCCACAGCGCGGCCAGGGCCAACATCCGTGCCATCAGCGGCAACGAGCCGTACCGCTGCTGGAGAGGCACGGCGAGGTTTGCCGCCACGCCGTAACAAGCGCTCGCACCGAGGACCATGACGATGCCGAGCCAGGCGTTGTCGCCCTCGCCACCCTGTCCGAACGAGATGAGGACCACACCGGCGAGTCCGACACCGAGCCCGATGACCCGTGTCCGGCGCGGCAGCCGACGAGCGATCAGCCCCGCAGCGATGGCAGCGAAGATCGGCGTGCTCCCGTTCAGCATGCCGGTGACCGCGGAGTTGATGTGCTGTTCCGCCAGCGGAAAGAGCGTGAACGGCACCGCGACCCACACGACCGAGAGTCCGAGCAGGCGGGGCCAGTCGTCCCGATCGATACGAACCCGAGCCCGTGGCAACACGTTGAGGACCGCAGCGCCGAGCGCGACCCGACCCCAGGTGATGAGGCCGGGCTCGACCGCCTCGAGCGCGATCGAGATGAAGAGGAACGACGAGCCCCAGATCAGGGAGATCGACGCGAAGAGCCCCCAGGCCGTCGGCGTGAACGCCGCTTCGTCGACGTCGACCGGTGCGGTCATCCGGGATCGTTCGATTCCTCGACCGGTTGATCTCCGAGCTCATCGATGGGCTCGTCCCGAGAGGAACCTTCCTCGCGACGTAGCCACATGACCCGCTGCGGGAACGGGATCTCGATCGACTCGATGTCGAAACGGGCCTTCATCCGACGGTTGAGCTCGCGCGTGACCTTCCACTGCTGGCCGGGTTGGGTCTTGATGACGAGGCGGATGGTGATTCCGTCGGCGCCGAGCGCCTGCACACCCCAGACCTCGGGCTCCTCGAGCATGTCGGTGCGCCACTCGTCGGCGTGGAACACCTCGTCGGCGACCTCCTTGACGACATCCATCGCTCGCTCGAGATCGGTGTCGTACGCGACGTCGATGTCGAGCAGCGCACGGGCCCACTGCTGGCTCATGTTGCCGACGCGCAGGATCTCGCCGTTGGGGACGTGCCACACGGTGCCGTCGACCGAGCGCAGCCGCGTGGTGCGCAGATTGACGACCTCGACGGTGCCGACGGCCTCGCCCACGTCGATCACGTCGCCCACGCCGTACTGGTCCTCGGCGAGCATGAACAGACCGGACAGGAAGTCCTTGACCAGTGACTGGGCACCGAAGCCGAGCGCCACACCGATGACGCCGGCACCGGCGATGAGTGGCGCGAGATTGATGCCGACCTCGGCCAGGGCCATCAGCGTGGCGATGGAGTAGACGACCATGCTCGAGATGCTCTTGAGCACCGAGCCGATGGTCTCGGCCCTGGCTGCGGCGCGGAGTGGATGGTGCTCCTGGGTCGGCCGCAGCGACTTCGGTGTCAGCTTCGTCAGGCGCGCCTTGCGCTCGCGTGCCTGGTTGTCCGAGAGCTCGAACACCGTCTTCCTGATCACCCGACGGATCAACCGGTTCACGATGACGGCGACGATGAAGATGAGCAGGATGCGCAGCGGGGCCGACGCAAGCCAATCGGCGCCGCGGGCGACGACGTCGTTCTCGGTCCACGTGAAGACGTTGCGGCACACGAGGCCGGCCTCGTCGACCGAGTCGACTTCGCACGCCTTGTTGATGGCGTCGTCGGTGACTTCGAACAGTTGCAGGGGGATCACGTCGTCCGACCGTATCGTCGGATCCAGGCAATCCGAGCGGACGGTTAAGTTCGGATGCCATGGCTGACGATCTGTTCCTGGGCGAGACCGTCGACTCCGAGTCACACGAACGAACCGGAGATCGGCTCGACTACGACCCCGCCGATCTGACGACACACGGCGTCATCGTCGGCATGACCGGGTCCGGGAAGACCGGACTCGGCGTGGTCCTGCTCGAAGAAGCCCTGCGCAACGGCATCCCCACCTTGGTGCTCGATCCCAAGGGCGACATGACCAACCTTGCCCTGCGGTTCCCCGGCCTCTCGACCGAGGAGTTCGGTCCGTGGGTCCCCGAGGGAACCGACGCCGGCGAGACGGCGACGATGTGGAAGGACGGCCTCGCCTCGTGGGGACTCGACGGCACGCACGTCGCCGGCCTGGCCGAGAACTCGAACGTGACCGTCTACACGCCGGGCTCGTCCGCCGGCGTCCCGCTCAACATCATCGGTTCACTCGACGCGCCGGCCACCGATGACGAGGAGGCGATGAACGACGAGATCGAAGGGCTGGTCAGCGG
>JBBSLH010000471.1:0-2787 GCA_038255425.1 Acidimicrobiales bacterium | reverse complement strand
TCGCAGGTTGAGGAGGAGACCGGCGCCGATCGCCGCTGCGGCTGTCCCGCCGTCGCCCAACACGTCGACCGCCGCGAACTGGGCCGACCCCGCGAACGTCAGGGTCGAGAACCCGGCGGCGTCGATCCACGACAGACCCGCGTCCGCGCAGGCCACGCCGAAGACGACGCCGAACGGAGCGACGGCGAACGCGACGGACAGCGCTTGGCGAATGATCTGGGCCCGACGTCGAGCATCGGTGACGGGTGGGCGGGCCATGCGCCGACGTTAGGGCGGAACCGGGCGCCCACTACCGTGGCCTGATGCGATCGATCCTCTCGTGGCTCATCCTCAGAATCGGTCGATACCGACTCGTGAACGACGCTCCGGACGAGCCGGTCATGGTCCTCGTCGCAGCGCCCCACACGTCGAACTGGGACTTCCCGCTCATGCTGGCGATGGCGTGGTCTGCTGGCCTGTCACCGAAATGGCTGGGCAAGCAGGAGATGTTCTCCGGACCCCTGGCACCGATCTTCCGTGCGATCGGAGGCATCGCCGTCGATCGGGACGCGCCCGGTGATCTCGTCGCCGACATGGCAGCGAACGCTCGCTCGACGGCATCGCTTGCTCTGGTCGTCCCGGCCGAGGGAACACGCACGAAGGGCGAGTACTGGAAGTCCGGCTTCTACCGGATCGCCCGCGACGCAGAGATCCCGATCGCGCTCTGCTATCTCGACGGGCCGTCCCGCAGCGGCGGCTTCGGCCCGACGATCGATCCGTCGCTCGGTGTCTCTGCCGTGATGGACCAGGTCCGCGACTTCTACGCGGACAAAGGTGGCGTGAAGCCGATCAACAAGACCGAGCCCCGTCTCCGTGAAGAAGACGCCGACTGAGGTCGGTCTGTCAGACCGTGCGGCCGAGGAAGGCCGCCAGTCGGTCGGCAGCGGTGGCGTCGGCAGGTGCTTCCTGCTCCGGGCCGAACGGCGCCCCCTCCGGTCCGCGGAACGCGTCCTGGATGGCGGCCTTCGACTGTTCGAGGAGCGACGCGGCCAGCGTTGGATCGAGATCGGTCGACTGACCCGTGGCCTTGGCGAGGTCCCATCCGTGCACGAACGTGTCGGTGGTCGCCAGACCCATGAACGCTGACCCCGGCATCGTGCCGAACGGCAGGTCGTACATTTTCTCGAGCGCTCCGTCGGCGCCGAACGCCGCGATGCACTCGGACGACGCAGCGTCGAAACCGGCGACGAACTCGGGCGAGGATTCGTCGTCGCCCGAGGGAGGTTCGCCCTTCAGCCCGGCGGTGAAGAACCTCTGACCACCGACGATGTGGTTGATCAGCTCGCGGACGGTCCAGGAGTCACAAGGCGTCGGGGCGTCGAGCTGGTCGGCGTCGACGCCGGCGAGCACGCTGCGGGTCGAGGCGGCGGCCTGTTCGAGGGGTTGCGTGCTCATGGTGGTGTCTCCGGTGGTGGTGATCGTCGACACGACCGTAATGGCAGAGCGTCAGGCGCGTTGGCTGGAGACGCTGACGATCTCGCCGGTCATGTAGGTCGAGAGATCCGACGCGAGGAAGACGATGACGTTGGCGACCTCCCACGGCTCGGCGGCGCGGCCGTAGGCCTCTCGTGCGGTAAGAGTGTCGAGGAGGTCGTCGGTGGTCACCTTGGCGAGGAACGGATGCATGGCGATCGACGGTGCGACGGCGTTCACTCGCACGCCGTGGTCGGCACCCTCGACGGCGGCGCATCGGGTCAGGGCCATGACACCGGCCTTCGCTGCGGCGTAGTGGGCCTGTCCCTTCTGCGCTCGCCAGCCGAGCACCGACGCGTTGTTGACGATGACGCCGCCGCCCGTCTCGTAGAGGCGACTCATCGCGGCGCGCATGCAGCGCATCGTCCCGGTGAGCGTCACGTCGAGCACGACGTTCCACTGCTCGTCGGTCATGTCGACCAGGTCGACTTCGCCACCGAGGCCGGCGTTGTTGATGACGGTGTCGAAGCCACCCAGTTCGGATGCCGCGGTGTCGAACAGTCCCTGCACCTGCTCCTCGATGGTGACGTCGCACACGGCGACCGGCGGGCGATCGACGCCGAGGTCCTCGGCCAGCCGATCGGCTGCTTCGCCCAGTCGGCGTTCGTGATGATCCGACAACAGGACCGTTGCTCCTTCGAGCAGACACCGTCGTGCGGTGGTGTAGCCGATACCGGTGCCGGCTGCCGCGGTGACGACCACGCGCTGGCCGGTCAGCAGTCCCCGGGGCTCGGGTTCGGTGGGCGGAACGGAGAGGGGTCCAGACACGGTGGGCAACGCTACCGTCGGAGTCCATGGCCAAAGACACGTCCGACCTTCCGCTCCTCGGCAGCCACGTCAGCCCGGACGATCCGCTCGGCGTCGCCGCCTCCGAGGGTGCCGATGTGGTCCAGATCTTCCTCGGGAACCCGCAGTCGTGGAAGAAGCCGCAGCCTCGAGAAGACGCGGACGAGCTCAAGAAGTCGGACATCCCGATCTACGTGCACGCCCCGTACCTCATCAACGTGGCATCGCCGAACAACCGCGTGCGGATCCCGAGCCGCAAGATCCTCCAGCAGACCTGCGACGCGGCAACCGAGATCGGCGCAGCGGGCGTGGTCGTACACGGTGGACATGTCACCGAGGGCGAGGACGAGTCGGAGGGTTTCGTCCGCTGGCGCAAGGCCATGGACAGCCTCGAGACCGACATGTTGGTGCTGCTCGAGAACACCGCCGGCGGCGATCATGCGATGTCACGCCGCTTCGACACCATCGGTCGCCTGTGGGACCACATCG
>JBBSLH010000470.1:0-2791 GCA_038255425.1 Acidimicrobiales bacterium | reverse complement strand
TGGCGACACGGCCGCCTCGATGTCGACGCGCCAGCGCATCCCGGTACGATTTGTCGTTCGTTCCAAACGGGTACGCCCGGGGAACCTCGTTGCCCACTGAACGCAGGATCACGTGCCTGAACCGATCAAGAGCGGGCGTCGCTACATGCCCGGCCTCGACGGCCTCCGGGCGGTCGCGGTGCTCGCGGTCATCGCCTACCACCTCGGCATCGACGTCGTGCCTGGGGGACTGCTGGGCGTCAGCGTGTTCTTCACGCTGTCGGGCTACCTGATCACCGACCTGCTGTTCACCCAGCTGAGCTCGGGACAGTTCGGGTTCAAGTCGTTCTGGATCGCCCGATTCCGGCGCCTGATCCCGGCGCTCGTGCTCATGTTGCTGGTCGTCGCCGCTTGGGTGACCGTCGTCGGGCCTCACCAGGGCGCCGACTTCCGCACGGCCGCCGGAACTGCCGCTTTCTACGTCAACAACTGGTGGCTCGTGGTGCGCGAGGTCTCGTACTTCGCGCAGTTCGACGCGCCCGGCCCGCTGAACCACCTGTGGTCGTTGTCGGTCGAGGAGCAGTTCTACATCGTGTGGCCGCTCGCGCTCATCGGTGCAACGAAGGTGATTCACGAGGTCCGTCCAGGGTTGCTCCGCCCGCGCCTCGGCCTGGGCATCGTCGGGCTGGCGCTGGCCTCGTTCGTGCTCATGGTCCTGCTCTACGAGCCTGGCGCCGACCCGTCACGCGTGTACTACGGCACAGACACCCGGGCGGCCGAGTTGCTCATCGGCGCCGCGCTGGCGACCGTGTGGCCGAGTCAGAAGCTCCGGTCGACGATCTCGGCCACAGCGCGGAACACGGTCGACGCCATCGGCGTCGCCGGCCTCGCAGGCATCGGCGCGATGTTCGTGTTCGCCAGCGAGTTCTCACCGTTCCTGTACCAGGGGGGTTTCGTCGTCCTCGCGGTGTGCGTGGCGGCGGCGGTCGGATCGATCGCACATCCCGCCTCGCGGCTCGCCCCGATCGTCGGCTGCGTACCGATGCGGTGGATCGGGGCCCGCTCGTACGGCATCTACCTGTGGCATTTCCCGATCATCATCCTGACGACGCCGGCTGGCGACGCGAGTCCCGGATTGATCCGAGGTGCCCTGCAGGTCGCCGCCACCTTCGGGGTCTCCGCGCTGTCCTGGCGCTTCGTCGAGGACCCGATCCGACACGGCGCGCTGGGCAGACTCCACGGTCGCTGGCGTGCCGGAACGTGGCCGGGGGACCTGCGTCTCACTCCGGTCCGGAGTGCAGCATGCGCCGGTGTACTGCTCGTCCTCCTTCCGGCCCTTGCGGGTTTCGCCGGCGTCAACGTCGACGAGAGCGACGCGCCGGGCAACGACGAACTCTCGGTGAGCGAGACGGTCACCGCAGCGCCGGACAGCGACTCGGTCGACTCGACGGCCGCCACCGCCGGGGTCGACGCCGATGCCCTCGGTCCGTGCACGTCGGTGGTCCACATCGGTGGGTCCACGTCGCTCGGCCTCGTCTCGTCCGTCTACATCCCCGACGAAGGCGAACAGATCTCGGCGCAGTACGCCCGCGTCGGCGCCACGACACAGCACTACGAGATCGCTGGAGGCCGGGCGATCATCGAGTCGTACCGGGAGAACCCTGCCGCCCTCGACTCCGCTCAGAAGTGGCGCGACGCCGGATATCGGGGGTGTTGGGTATTCGCGCTGGGAACGATGGATGCGGCAAACGTCGGCATCGGAGCGCCGACCACACTGACGGATCGCATCGAGATGATGATGGAGATCGCCGACGGCGATCCGGTCCTGTGGGTCAACGTCAAGACGATCGCGCAGGATGGATCGTGGCGAGCAGAGGTCATGCCGCCGTGGAACGAGGCCCTCATGGCCGCCTGTCCGGCCTACCCAAACATGCGGGTGTACGACTGGGCTTCCGACGTCCAGGACGATTGGTTCGACGACGACGGAATCCACCAGAACCCGGCCGGCTACGTGGTTCGCGCCGAGAAGATCGCAGATGCGCTGGCCGCCGCATACCCGGCGGGTGTCGTGACCGAGGAATGCCTGACCCAGTTGTAGGGGTCGCAAGGGTCGTTTCGAGCGCCTACGCTCTTCGGGCAGAGTCGGCACAGGATCGGCTCATCACTGAAGAGAGATTGTCTTGGCTACAGGTACCGTGAAGTTCTTCAACGCAGAGAAGGGCTTCGGCTTCATCTCCCGCGAGGACGGCGACGACGTTTTCGTCCATTTCTCCAACATCGTCGGTGACGGCTACAAGTCACTCGACGAAGGGCAGAGCGTCGAATTCGACATCGGCCCCGGACGCAAGGGCGACGAAGCCCAGAACGTTCGCGCACTCTGATCTTTCGAGATCTGACAACGAGCCGTCGGCCCTGCGGTCGGCGGCTCGTTGCAGTTTTCCCCGCCTGTGACCGCTCCCATCCACGACGACGACGCTGACTTCGACCCGGAACGCCTGGTCGTGTGTGGCTACTGGCGTTGTGGCGACCTGTTCGAGCGCCGGACGGCGAATCAGATCTTCTGCCGGAAGGCTTGTCGCAGTCGCCAGCGGAAGTGGGAGCGTTCGCAGGTGCGCAAGGAACGCAAGGCGGCGGCGGTCGAGCGACGGAGGAGGCGATGATGGACGAGAGCCAAGACGCGTTACGAGAGCGGCTGCTGGAGACGACCGAGTTCCTCCGGCGGATCGCGCGATCGAAGGACGTCCTCTCGGGCCTCGCGCCGGACGAGCGCATGGCGCTGCTGAACGCGGCCGGCGACGTGTTCTGTGCCGAT
>JBBSLH010000469.1:0-2808 GCA_038255425.1 Acidimicrobiales bacterium | reverse complement strand
TCGAGCGCGGACTGTTCGACCCGGATGCCGCCCAAGGCACGAGCCCATTCGACCACTACATCTACACCATCTGCAGTGATGGCGACCTGCAGGAAGGCCTTACCAGCGAGGCATCATCGCTCGCCGGCCACCAGCAGCTCGGCAACCTCATCGCCATTTACGACAGCAACCAGATCTCGATCGAGGACGACACCGACATCGCCTTCACCGAAGATGTGAAGGCGCGCTACGAGGCCTACAACTGGCACGTCCAGGTCGTGGATTGGAAGAAGACCGGCGACTACATCGAGGACCTCGTTGAGTTGAACGATGCCATCGACGCAGCCAAGGCCGAGGGCGGCAAGCCGTCGCTCATCATCCTGCGCACGATCATCGGCTGGCCGTCGCCGAAGAAGCAGAACACCGGAAAGATCCACGGGTCCGCGCTCGGCGCCGACGAGCTCGCCGCGGTGAAGACCATTCTCGGTTTCGACCCGGAGCAGTCGTTCGCCGTCGACGACGACGTGCTGACCCACACCCGCAAGGCCGTCGAGCGCGGCCAGGCAGCGCACGCCGAGTGGACCATCCAGTTCGACGCGTGGGCCGCGGCCCAGCCGGAGCGCAAGGACCTCCTCGACCGTATGCTCGCCGGCAACCTGCCCGACGGGGTCGCTGAGGCGCTGCCGGTGTTCCCGGCAGGCAAGGACGTGTCCACGCGTGCCGCGTCAGGCAAGGTCCTGAACGCCCTCGGCCCGGTCATCCCAGAACTGTGGGGTGGCTCCGCCGACCTCGCCGAGTCGAACAACACGTCCATCGAGGGTGCGGCGTCGTTCGTTCCCGCCGAGCACTCCACCGGGGAGTGGACGGGCAACAAGTACGGACGGGTGCTCCACTTCGGTATCCGCGAGCACGCGATGGCCGGGATCCTGAACGGAATCGTGCTGCACGGCAACACGCGCCCGTTCGGCGGCACATTCCTGATCTTCAGCGACTACATGCGTCCGGCCGTGCGTCTCGCCGCGCTCATGCAGGCACCGTCGATCTTCGTGTGGACGCACGACTCGGTCGCCCTCGGCGCCGACGGTCCGACCCACCAGCCGGTCGAGCAGCTCGCGACACTGCGCGCCATTCCGGGCCTGGACGTCGTCAGGCCCGCGGATGCGAATGAGACCGCGCACGCCTGGCACGCGATCCTCGGTCGGCGCCGCGGTCCGGCCGGAATCGTCCTCTCCCGCCAGAACCTGCCCGTCTTCGACCGCGGCGACGACGTCGCGAACGGCGACACCCTCGCCTCGGCGCAGTACGCAGTGAACGGCGCCTATGTGCTCGCGGAGGCCGCCGGCGGTACCCCCGACGTGATCATCATCGCGACAGGATCCGAGGTTCAGTTCGCCCTCGAGGCCCGGGCGGCGCTGGCAGGCGAGGGGATCGGCGCGCGAGTCGTATCCGCCCCCAGCCTGGAATGGTTCGCCGAGCAGAGCGCCGAGTACCGAGAGCAGGTGCTCCCCGCCGCGGTGAAGGCTCGGGTATCGGTCGAGGCCGGAATCGCCCTCGGCTGGCGTGAGTACATCGGCGACGCCGGACGCAGCGTCTCCATCGAGCATTTCGGCGCTTCCGCTGACTACGAGACCCTGTACCGCGAGTTCGGCATGACGACCGAGAGTGTGATCGCCGCCGCCAAGGATTCGTTGTCCGCCGTACGGGCGACCGGCAACTGACAACCATCAACCGAAAGAAGATCGTCATGACCGAAACCCTTTCCCCCACCGCAACCCTGTCGGCCACCGGCGTGAGCATCTGGCTCGACGACCTCTCGCGCGAGCGAATCAACTCGGGAGGCCTGCAGAACCTCATCGCAGAGAAGAACGTCGTCGGCATCACCACGAACCCGACGATCTTCGCCAGCGCACTCGCCAAGGGCGAGGCGTACGACGCCCAGATCGCCGAGCTCGCAGCGAGCGGAACGAGCGTGACCGACGCGGTGTTCGAGATCACCACGGCCGACGTCGCCGACGCCTGCGACATCTTCCGCCCCGTGTACGACAGCACCGCCGGATTCGACGGCCGCGTGTCGATCGAGGTCGAGCCCGATCTCGCCCACGACGCCGCCGGCACGTCCGAGGAGGCACAGCGGCTCTGGGCCAAGGTCAACCGGCCGAACGTGATGATCAAGATCCCCGCCACAGTCGAGGGACTCGAGGCCATCGCAAACACGATCGGCCAGGGGATCAGCGTCAACGTGACCCTGATTTTCAGCCTCGAGCGCTACCGCGAGGTCATCAACGCCTACCTCACCGGTCTCGAGACGGCGAAGTCCGCTGGCCACGACCTCTCCAGCATCCACTCGGTCGCGTCCTTCTTCGTGTCGCGCGTCGACACCGAGATCGACAAGCGGCTCGAGAGCATCGGCACCGGCGAGGCCACCGCGCTCAAGAGCAAGGCGGGGGTCGCGAATGCGCGCCTGGCCTACCAGGTGTTCGAGCAGTCCTTCACGAGCGAGCGCGCGGCTGGCCTGCTTGCGGCCGGGGCGAACAAACAGCGTCCGCTCTGGGCGTCGACAGGCGTCAAGGACCCGAACCTGCCCGATACCCTCTACGTCACCGAGCTCGCCGTCGCCGACACCGTCAACACCATGCCGGAGAAGACCCTCGACGCGACCTTCGACCACGCAGTGATCGCCGGCGACGCCGTCACCGGCAACTACGACTCCGCGAACGGTGTGCTCGACGCGCTCGACTCGCTCGGGATCTCCTACGATGACGTCACCCAGCTGCTCGAGCGCGAGGGCGTCGAGAAGTTCCAGGTCTCCTGGAACGAACTCCTCGACAC
>JBBSLH010000468.1:0-2821 GCA_038255425.1 Acidimicrobiales bacterium | reverse complement strand
GATCGAGGCGGGCCCCGATCCCGAACTCATGGATCGCCTCGCCCGGAAATACACCAGCCTCCGCCGACACCCACTCGCCATGCGGGACTCGCCGGACGCAGTGGTGGTCCGGGTCGGGGTCGACCGGCTCAGCGGGGTGGGGCCGTGGATCGACGAATCCGCTGCCGTCGGCTCCCGCCGGTCAGTGGCCGTCCTGTGATCGCCTGGGTGCGGGTCCCCGTCAGCGTCCGGTTCCGAGCGATGTCGGGTTCGTCGCCCTGCGGAACCGGAGCTGCAGCTCGAGCGTGCCGAGCATGATGCCGGGCTGGTGCAGCCAGGTGTTGTCGGGCCCGTAGCCGATCTCCTCGAACCGGTCGAGCAGCACGCCCCACGCGATCTGCTGTTCGAGACGCGACAGCGTGGCGCCGGGGCAGACGCGTGGTCCGGTCGAGAAGGCGACGTGGCGGGTGACGCCTTGGCGATCCAGGTCGAGTTCGAACGGACGGGAGAATTCCTCGCCGTCGACGTTGGCCGCGCCGAAGCGCAGGTGCAGGAGCGATCCGGTAGGAACGTGAACGCCCTGGAACTCTTCGTCGTGGGCGGTCACGCGGGTGGACAGGCCGTGTGTGGGCGAGCGCATCCGCATGCCCTCCTCGACGAAGTTGCGCAGCTTCGTCCGGTCAGTTCGGAGATGCTCGAACGTGCCCGGGTTCTCGCAGAGCAGCTGGGCCTGTTCAGCGAGTGCGTACTGCGTCGTCTCGAGGCCGCCGAGGATCATCGCGTGGACGATGCCGGCGATCTCGATGTCGGTCAGTTCGCGGTCCAGGGCCTCGTAGTGGACTTCGCAGAGGAAGCTGACCATGTCGTCCTGCGGATTCGCGCGTTTCGCTGTGACGTGTTCGTAGATGTACTCCTGGAAGCCGTCGAGGCGGGCGACCATGTCCTCGGTCTGCTCCGGAGTCATCTCGTGTCGGGGTCCGTGACCGTGGACGAACGGCGTGACTGCGGCGTCGCCCCATGCTGCGAGCTTCGGGATGTCGTCGAGTGGGAAGCCGAGGATGGTCGCCATGACCCGCTGGGGGAGAGGACGAGCGAAGCGGCTGATGAACTCGACCCCGACCTCGATCCCGACGCGGCCCGCGTCGGACGACGCACTCTCGTCGACACATTCGTCGACCAGCGAGTGCGCGTGTTGCGTGATCATCTCGCGGTGACGCAGGGCGCCGGGCCCGACCCACGGATCCGTGAGTTCCTTGCGGTGCTGGAAGTACAGCTCCTGAGTCGGTCGCAGCGTGACCATCGATGCGGTCATCAAGCTGTTCTGCCTGGCGTAGACGTCGTCGGGCGACAGTCCCTCCTCGACGAGCTTTCCGAGTCGCATCGTCGTCACGCTGGGAAACCGAACGGGATCCTTGACCACGCTCGTCACGTCGTGATGCCGGGTCAGGATGAACGCGTCGGTGCCCGGTGTGAGTCCACCACCGTTGATCCGTTGGACCGGGGCGTCGCGATGAAGGATCTCGTACGCCTCGTACCAGTGTTCCTGAGCGCCGTCACCGAAGAGGTCGACGTCGTCGAGATCGACGGGACACCGCATCGGGCTGGCGTCGTGATTCACATGTCTGGGATGCGACGCCATGTGCACCGACCTCCTCGAGCTTGCGGCATCTCGCGAAACCGCAATGGTAGGTGTGCCCGCGCCGCCGAGCCGGGCCGGAGCGTTCGAGCCGGGCTCGGCGGAATGGTTAGGTTGCCGAGATGAGTCTGACGGGGCGTTGTCTGTGTGGTGCTGTTTCCTACGAGCTGACGGGAGATCTGATCGCCACGGCCGTGTGCCATTGCGATCACTGCCAACGCCAGAGTGGCGGCGCGTTCTCGGTGAACCTCGTAGCGCACGAGTCGCAACTCAACGTCACCGGCGATTTGTCCACCTACGGCGACACCGGCGACCACGGAGGTGACACCGTCTACGTGCGCCGCCACTTCTGTGGTGCCTGTGGCTCACCGATCGTGTCCGATCTCGTCGAGTCGGCGGGCATCATCGCCGTGAAGGCGGGGACGCTCGACGTGAAGTCCGACATCCGACCCACGGTCGAGGCATGGTGCGAGGCCAAGCAGCCGTGGGTCGACCTCCCCGGCATGGAGGTCTCACTCGACCGCGAGTGAAGAGTCACGAGCTTTGTCTGCCCGACGATCCGGTCCCACCAGGACTGGCTACAGTCGACGACGTGTCGGGTGGTGCCTACGACCTGCCGGTGCTGCCCGGCAGGCTCCAACGTCTCGCAGAGGAACTGAGCGAGGAAGGTGTGCCCGCACTGGAAGGTGCGCCCGACCTGGTCACCGGACTCGTCGAGCTGGGGTATGCGCTGCGGCCCCAGATCCACGAGGGGCGGGTGCCGTCGTACGGTGCCCTGCTCCCGCCGGGGCCGGTCCAGCTGCTGGAAGCACCACTGCTGACGATCGACGCCTCGGTCGACCTGATCCCGGCCCACGACCTCGACATCAAATTCGCCCGCCGGTTCGCCGATGGCATGACATCGTTCGCTGTTCGATCGAATGCTGCCATCGACCATGTGGCGTGCTTCGGCCGGAACATGGCAGACGAACACGACCTCGTCGGTCTTCAGCACGTGCTCGGAGGGCTGATCATCCAGCGACATCCGGCGGGTGAGGTCCGGGTGTTCGGTCCCGCCGGTGTGGTGCGGTGGAACGGCACCGCCTGGCACCATGACGCCCCGATGGACGCCTGGATCGCTCGGCTCACCACGGTTGCACCCGAGCTCCCGGTCGACGGTGTGCGTCCCCTGTTGCGCTTCGCCATCCACAAACTCGGCGGCCGCCG
>JBBSLH010000467.1:0-2887 GCA_038255425.1 Acidimicrobiales bacterium | reverse complement strand
GCGCGATTGGTGCGCGATCAGCTCGCCGGGACCCCGAGAAATCGAGGCCCGCGGTCGACCACTCTCCGTACAGATTCGAATGCGTCAGCTTGCGTCGGTGGAGCCACCGCATGGACGGTCCCACAATCGTCAGGCCGCTGATCACGAGCTCGGTCTCGTCCCGCGCTGCGACCGACGAGGGGCTACTCGCCAGGGATCATGCGGATTCTGGGCGATCGACTGCCCGGTAAGGCGTGATGCGCATGCGATGTTCTTCAGCACCAAGCTCCGAGCGTCGGCCCACGACCTCGAGTCGACCACAGGTTCTCGCACTGGTGAGCGACCTGCCATCCCCATGAGCATCTGTTTCTCAAACAGATGATCCCGCGCGAGTCCCAGACGAAGACGCCGCGACCGAACGAGAACCATTCGCCCCAGATCCTCATGAGCGCAGCCACCATCGTCGTCGTCGCCGCCAACGCCCAACTCCTCCGACGCCTGGACCTACGACCGGGCTGACGACACTCCCACCGTTCATCCGGCTCGGCGCGCGTGTGCCCTCCAGCCGAAGTCGTGCCAGTCGACGGCAACATCGACGAACCCGACGCCGGCGAGTCGAGCCTCGAGGCCGGCTGGGTCAACCGGGTTGTAGATGTCATCGACATGGAGATCAGCCAACTCGGTGCTGGCAACGCTGTCGGAAGCGATGAACAGACCACCCGGCCGCAGGACCCGACGGACCTCGGCCAACAGGGAATCCTGCAGCGTCGGCGTGGGGACGTGATGAAGCATGGTGAAGCTGATCGCGCCGCTGAACCGGCCGTCCTCGAACGGCATCGCCGTGGCGTCGCCCTCGACGACCGTCACGGTCGCAACCTCGGCGTACCGCTCGCTGAGCGCAGTCGCCAGAGTCGGGTCGAGTTCGATCGCTGTGAACGCTGCCACCTGTGGCGAGACCAGATCCGTGGTCAGCCCGGGACCGGGGCCGACCTCGAGCACGTCGTCGCCGAGATCGTGCGACGATCGGGCGTCGAAGGCGTACGGAACGATCATGTCCTCCAGCACCTGGCGCCAGTCGTCGCTGGCCAACAGGTCGAGGTGGGCCTGGTTCATGGCGTGGACCGTACGTCTCTCGATGGGTGGTCGTGCACAGGAGATTCGTCCGGAGTCCGGTTGTCATCGGCGAGACGCGCAACCGTCCACACGAGCGCAGCCACCACTGCGACCGATGCGACGAGGAACCCGGCGAGGGCAAGGGCGCGCCGGAGTCGACGCGTTCGGGGTGCGAAGATGGGACGGGAGCGCCGAGGTCGGACGACCATCACCAGAACGACCCTCCCATCGACGACTGACGAGGTGTCTACTACAACGTGTCGTAGTGTGCTGCTGGGTGACGGCCCCGACACCCTTCCCTCGTCTCGCTCCGCGACTGCGCGGCGCCCGACCGTCTTTGGAGATACCTGATGTCTGTCCCCCGTTCTCTGCCGATCGCTGCCGGCATAGTCGGTCTCCTGCTTCTGGCCAGTTGCGGATCCGACGATGACTCGATCGCCGTGCCCAACGGTGACTCCGGCACGGTGATCGAGGTCGAAATGCGAGACATCGCCTTCTCCCCCACATCGATCGATGTCGAGGCCGGGGACACGGTCCGTTTCGTCTTCACCAACACCGGCAAGCTGACGCACGAGGCGTACATCGGCGATGCGGCGGCCCAGCAGGATCACGCCGACGAGATGGCGTCGATGGGCGGGATGGACCACGGAGGCGACGATGTACTCACGGTCGAACCCGGCAACACCGGCGAACTGACCCACACCTTCGACGACGCGGGCACGGTGCAGATCGGGTGCCACGAACCCAGCCACTTCGAGGCCGGAATGGTGATGGACGTCGCTGTCAGCTGAGCCAAGCGGTCACAGGAGCCGGGTCGCGCCCATCCAGATGGCCATGGCGACCATGGCGACGTTCTCGGTGAACGAAACGAAGCCGAGGGGCACGTTGCTCGAACCGCCGACGCACGCACACTTGAGTTCCCGTTTGTCGATGTAGACGGCCTTGAACACCGAGAACGCGCCGACCGAACCGATGAACAACGCCACCGGTACCGACACCCAGTTCAAGACGGCCGGGATCATCAGCAACCCTGCCCCGGTCTCGGCGTAGGGATAGACGTAGCTGTACCGCACGTGGCGGCGGGCCAACAGGTCGTAGTTCAGGAACATGAGCGAGAAGCTCTCGACATCACGCAGCTTCAGATAGCCGAGGCCGCACATCGAGAACGCGATGAACCACTCGAAGGTCCGCACGCTCAGGAACTGTTCCTCGACGACCGATGCCGAGCCGAGCGCCATCAGGAACGTGATGGCGAACAACGTCACGACCGGCCGATACGTGGTGGCGTCCTCGTCGGGAACCTCCTTGCCGAACCGCTCGCGTAGATCGTCGAGCGTGCCGACCAGTTCGCCGTCGATGAACGTCTGCGGCGTGGTCTCCACATCCCACTTCTCGCGGAACGCCGTCGCTTCCTCCTCGGTCTCGAGGTGGCGGTCGTCGACCTCGTACCCGTTGCGTTCGAGCAGATCGAGCGACTTCAACCCGTAGGGACAGACATGTTCGGGGGTGACGAGCCGGTAGATGGTTGCAGTCTTCGCTTCTGTCTTCGTGGTGTTCGCCACGTCGATCACTCGTCCTCGCCGTCGGGGTTCAGTTCACCCTCGAACTTCGGAATCGGGCGCTCGGACGCCTCGGCATCGGTCGTGGCTTCACCGTTGGCGTCGATGTCATTCAGGAGCCACTCCATCTCCTTGATCTCCTTGCGCTGCGCCTTGATGATGTCGTCGGCCAGCTGGCGAACCCGCACGTCGTCGATGTCGGCGCGCTCACTGGTCAGGATCGCGATCGAGTGGTG
>JBBSLH010000466.1:0-2897 GCA_038255425.1 Acidimicrobiales bacterium | reverse complement strand
TGGCGCGAGTGGGTGGCGCTCCCGCAGGCCGGCGTCGACTGGGTGAAGGCCAAGATCGACACGGGCGCTCGGTCGTCGTCGGTCCACGCCTTCGGCCTCGAGGCCCACGACGTCGACGGCCAGGAGTGGGTGCGATTCACCCTCCACCCCTGGCAGAAGTCCGAGGACGACCTCGTCGAGATCGACCTGCCCGTCCTCGACCGCCGCGAGGTGCGCAGCAGCAACGGCCAGACCGAGCTCAGATATGCCGTCGCGATGGACGTCACCCTCGCCGGGCAGACCATCACCACGGTGATGACGCTCAGCAACCGCGACGAGATGGGCTTCCGGATGCTGATCGGTCGCGAGGCCCTCGAGCGGGGGTTCGTCGTCGACGCATCGCTGTCCTACGCCGGTGGCCGACCGAAGCGCTCGGTGCGCCGGAAGAACTGGGGTAGGTAGCACCCCGCTCCCCACCGGCGTCCAAGAATTCTGCAAGCCCGGTGCTCGAGTGTGAAGTCCCGACCAGCGTGAGCTGGACCCTGCGACCTTGGGAGTCCACGCATGAAGCGAACCATCAGCGCGGCGTTCGCCGCCGCCATCCTCGTCACCCTCGCCGCCGGCCAGCCGACGGTGGCGTCCGAAGGCGGACCCCGCCACCGGCACATCGAGGTGCAGGACGACTGCGACCCCACGACCTTCAACGCCGCGCTCGGGGAGGGAGCGTGTGTCGGGGACGGCGACACCACGTTCGACGAGCTCGTCGAGAGCCTGCTCGAACGCGACCCGGACGGTCACTGGCGCAACCACCCGGACGAGACACGTGTCCGCGCAGGCGAGAGCCTGGTGATCACCAACACGGGTGGTGAGTTCCACACGTTCACCGAGGTCGCGGCCTTCGGTGCCGGTTGCGTGGCTGAGATCAACGACCTGATGGGACTCGTCGGGCCCCCCGCTGCGGACTGCGGCGCCGCCTTCACCGATGCCCGCACGGCACTTCCGCCCGGAGCGACGGGAACCCTGCCCACCCACGACATGACGGCCGGAGTCCACCGGTTCATGTGCATGATCCACCCCTGGATGCACGCCACGGTCGAGGTGCGCCGGCGCTGACCGGGCGCCGGGTCGCCTTACCTCCGGGCCAGCTCGATCTCCTCCAGGGCACCGGTGTCGTCGTCCACGTCGACCTCGGTCACCACCGCACCGGCCACCAGGTCTGCGGTCGAGCCGTCCTCACCTGAGCCCGAACCGGAGCTGTCGTACTCGATCTCGGTGTCATGGGTGACCACAAAGGTGAGGACGCCGGAGTGGACGGAGCTGATCACGATCCGGCCGGTCGTGGAGTCGAAGGACACGATCGACCCGAGCAGGTCGTCGGAGTCCTCGCTGTCGTCCTCGCAGCTGTCGCCATCGGAGTCGTCGTCGTCCTCGTCGCTCTGACCGTCGTCGTCGGAATCCTCGTCGCCGTCGGCGATGCCATCGCCGTCCGAGTCGTCGTCGCCGGCACGGTGGCCGTAGTCGTTCTCGTCCTCGTCGGCGACGTCATCGCCGTCGCGGTCGTCATCGTCGCGGGAGCACGACTCCCGCGCGTCGTCCTCGTCCTCGTTGTCGACACCGTCGCGGTCGGAGTCCTCGTCGCCGTCGGCGATGCCATCGTCGTCGGAGTCGGGATCGTCGATGACGGTGCCCCGCTGGCCGTCGCGCACCTCGTCCCCGTCGTCGTGCCCGTCGTTGTCGGTGTCCTCGTCGCGGGGGTCGCCGCCATGGCGGAACTCCGCGAGGTTGCTCAGCCCGTCGCGATCCCGGTCACCACGAGCGTCGGCCCGATCGGGATTGAGTCCGTTCCGGACCTCCCACCGGTTCGGCATCGCATCGCCGTCTCGATCACCGCCGCCGGCTTGGGCCGCGGCAGCCGCAAGCGTGCCGCTGGACAGCACGAGGCCGCTGAGAGTGAGCATGAGTGCCAGTCGGTGACTCCGGCGATCGAACGCTGACATGACAGGTTTCCTCTCTGAGGTGCCTCGGTTCCAAGGCGGCTTCTCTCATGGTGCGCTAGCGGGTCCCACCGTGTCGCGCGTTCCCGTGTTTCGCTCCCACCCAATGGTCGTAGTACCCACCAGTCCGGGACGTCGCCGAGGCGTCGGCCTGTCGACGGTGCGAGGCCCCACTACCCTGAGCGCCGTGATGACCGCCGCCCCTGCCCCCGCCATCTAGTGGCCCGCGAGTCCTTCGCCATCGGCGGCATCCGGGTCCGCGCCGGCACGATGCGGTCCCTCGAGCTGCCGATCACCCGGCTGGTCACCGGCGCAGACGTCGACCTGCCGGTCCGTGTCGTGCATGGTCGCGAGGACGGGCCGAGCGTGTGGATCGACGCGGCCATCCACGGTGACGAGGTCGCGGGCGTCGAGATCGTGCGCCAGGTGATGGCCGGCCTCGACCCCAAGACGTTCCGCGGCACCCTCGTCGCGGTCCCGATCGTCAACGTCCTCGGCTTCCTCAACGGCGACCGCTACCTCCCCGACCGGCGCGACCTCAACCGGTCCTTCCCCGGATCGGCCCGCGGATCGCTCGCCAGCCGCATCGCCTACCTGTTCATGAAGGAGATCGTCGCGGGCTGCGAGGTCGGCATCGACCTGCACACCGGCTCCGACCGCCGCAGCAACCTGCCCCAGATCCGCGCCGATCTGGACGACGACGGCACCCGCGAGCTGGCCCAGGCCTTCGGCGCCCCGGTGATGCTGCACGCCAAGATCCGCGACGGGTCGCTGCGCCACGCCGCCCGCGAGCAGGGCGCCAAGGTCCTGCTCTACGAGGCCGGGGAGAACCTCCGCTTCGACGCCTACGCCGTCGACGCCGGCGTGATCGGCGTACGCCGTGTGCTGGCCTCGCTCGGCATGACCGAGCCGGTCGACGAGCCG
>JBBSLH010000465.1:0-2910 GCA_038255425.1 Acidimicrobiales bacterium | reverse complement strand
GTGGAGACGACGTGGGTGGGCTATGGCGAGCCGGCGCTCGACGCGCTGGAGGCGCGTCTGCGCGACGCGTTCGATTCGGCACCGCTCGGGCCGGTCACCGTGATCACGCCGTCGCCATCGGTCGCGGTGACGACACGTCGCACCGTCGCTCGGCGACTCGGTGGCCTGGTGGGTGTGGGCTTCCACAGCATCGGTGCCGTGGCCGAGATGATCGCAGCGCCACGGCTGGCCGCCGAGTCGATCGAGGTCGGGGTCGATCGCGAGCTGGTCATCGCCGGCGTCCGCTCGGTCCTCTCGACCGAACCGGGAACGCTTCGGCCGATCCGGCATCACCGATCCACCTGGGAAGCCGTCGCATCGACGATCACCGAACTCGATGCCCTCGACGACGCCGGTCGGACACAGGTGGCGGCTGCTGGGGGCCTGCCGTCCGAGATGGCTCGCCTGCATGGCCGGGTCACCGATCTGATCGGGTCGATCGGCTCGACCGCTGTGCTACGACTCGCAGCATCGATGGTCCGAGACGGTGTTGCCCGCCTCGATGACGTGGGTCCCGTCGTCGTGCACCTCCCGAGCGGGCTTTCTGCGGGCGAGACCGAGCTGCTCGTCGCGCTCGCCGATCGCGTTCCGGTGCGTGTCCTGCTCGGTACCGCAGGACGCGTCGACGACGATGTCCGCCTGGCCGCCGATCTGCGGGCGCTCGGTGTCGCCCCGCCGTCCGATCTCGTTCGTCCCCGCATCGCGACGTCCGTCGTGTCGGCCAACGATGTCGACGACGAAGTCCGCGCCGCCGTCCGACGGCTCCTGCACCATGCAGCGGACGGCGTTCCGCTCCACGAGATGGCGCTCGTCCATCCGCGCGGCGCTCCGTACACGCGCGTGGTCGCCGATGTCTTGTCGAGCACGGGCATCCCGTTCTCCGGGCCGAGCTCACGAACGCTGGCCCAGACTGCCGCCGGTCGAGTCCTGCGCGGGTTGATGGATGTCGTCGGCTCGCGTTTCGCCCGTCAGGACGTGGTCGACCTGTGGGCGACCGGCGTCGTGGTCGACGCCGACCGTCGCCTGGTGCCGTCAGCAGCGTTCGACGAGGTCTCGCGCCGACTCGGTGTCATCCGAGGAATCGATCGTTGGCGTTCGTCGCTCGATGCATCGGACGTCCGGCTGCGAGCACGTCTCGAAGGAGACGATGCGGACGACGGTCTCGAGACCTGGGTCGCCGACCAACTGGCCACCAACGAGCGCATGCGACGGGCGCTCGGTGTCATGGACTCGCTGGCGACCGGGGCTCCCACGACCTGGTCTGCGGTGGCCGACTGGTGCGCCTCGGTCATCGACCACCTGTGCGGCACCGTTGCCGAGCGCCCGTCCTGGCCGGAGCACGAGCTCGATGCCGACACCGCAATCCGCACCGCAGTCGGACGACTCGTGGCGCTCGATCGGGTCGAGACCGAACCTGGCCGGGCGGTCGTGTTCGACACCATCAGGACGGTGTTGGACGCGCCAGCACCTCGACGCTCGCGCACCGGATCTGGATTGCTGGTGACCACGATCGATCGTCCGCCGGTCGTGCCGCTCGACGCAGTGGCCGTCGTGGGCCTCGTCGAGGGACAGGCCCCGCACGTCGGCGGTGACGACGTCCTCCTCGGCGAATCGCTCCGCTCGACGCTCGGCCTGACAGGGGTCGTCGATCGTCAGCGGGAGGAGCGGCGCGCCTTCGACGCCGCCGTCGCTTCGGCCACGACCGTCCGCATGTTGTCGTTCGCCCGTCACGACCAGCGGTCCGGCCGCACGATGGTCCCGAGCCGTTGGCTCGTCGATGCCGTGCACGCCAGCAGCGGAGCGCGACCCGACGCCGAGGCCCTGATGGCTGGAGCCGAGGTCGAGGGCGTGGAGCTCGTCCACAGCTACAGCGCCGGACTCGAGTCGGTGGCGCAGGATGCGATCGCCGCGCTCCATGCCGAGGAGCGGACGTTCGCGTCGATGGCCGCTGCCGAGTCGCCGGCCGGTCACCCGGCGCTCGCCGATCCCGTGATCGCCGCCGGCACCACGCTCATCGGCGCCCGCGCGTCGAACGACTTCACGCGCTTCGACGGGAACCTCGACGGCGACGGAGTCGATGTGTCCGCGATGGCGGTCCTGTCGCCGACATCGCTCGAGACCTACGCGTCGTGTCCGCGGCGGTGGTTCTTCTCGCATGCACTCCGGCTCCGCACGACCGATCGGCCAGAGGAGATCGATCGACTGCAGGCGCACGAGAAGGGCACGCTCGTCCACCTGATCCTCGAGCGGTTCTTCGCCGAGATGATCGAGGCAGGGACGGTGCCACCACCCGGCGCTCCGTGGTCGACCGATGCCGCTCGTCGTCTCGAGGAGATCGCCGACGAGGAGTGCGACGCCTTGGAGGATCGGGGCCTCACCGGCCATCCGCTCTGGTGGGCACACGACCGTGCGGAGATCGACACCGCGCTGGGTCGAGCGCTCACGCGCGACGTGGAGGTCCGTGCCGAGCTCGACACGATGCCGATCGCTGTTGAGTTCGCGTTCGGCCGACACGGCGCGCCACCGCTCGAGGTCGACCTCGGCGATGGACGGACGATCGCCCTCGCCGGCTCGGCCGATCGCGTCGATCTCGGCGACGGCGTCGTGAAGATCTGGGACTACAAGTACAGCAGGTCCAGGTCGTTCCACGACCTGGTCAAGCCGGAGGAGAAGGGCGGCGACCCGTTGCTGGCGGGAACGAAGCTGCAACTCGTCGCCTACGGCATGGCTGCCTCCGTCGACCATCCCCAGCCCGAGGTCCATGCTGCCTATTGGTTCCTGCGACCCGACACCGAGAAGTCGACGGTCGGCTACCGCGTCGACGACGCGCTGCGCGACCGGTTCCGTCGAGTGCTCGCGGTGCTGGCCGAC
>JBBSLH010000464.1:0-2911 GCA_038255425.1 Acidimicrobiales bacterium | reverse complement strand
TAGAAGATCGACGTGAGGCTCGTCAGCCCGATCACCGAGAGAGCCAGGAAGGGGAGCGACATCCACAGTCGCCGCACCGTGCGGACCTCCCAGCATGTGCGGAACCCCTCACCGAACGAGATCGGGTCGTCCTCGATCTGTTCCTGTTGGGCGTCGGCGCCCGCCTCACGGCGTTCGAATCGTCCACGTGTCGGTTCCCGGAGACCGCTGACGGCGACCACGACGAGCACGACTGTCGGGATGGCGAGGATGACGAACGGAACCCGCCACGAGAACAGCGTCGCCAGCACACCAGCGACAACCGGGGCCACGAACTGGCCGACCGAGTTGCCCAACCGGTGCACGCCGAACGCAGCAGGGCGATTCTCCGACGGGTAGTAGTCCGACAGCAGTGAGTCGTGGGTGGGGCCGTTGACCAGTCGTCCGATGGCCGAGCCGCAGCGCGCTGCGACGAGGAGCCCGACGGTGGGAGCGAAGCCGGTCATCAGGGAGAAGAAGCCCCACGCTGACGCGCCGGTGACTGCGATCCGGACTCGGCTGCGCCGGTCGGCGAGGAAGCCGATGAACGGCTGGAGACCCAGCGCCAGCGCGGTGACGATCGCGACGACCGTGAGGATGCCCTGGTTGTCGAGACCGAACGCGTCGCGGATCTCGGGGATGAGGACGTTGAACGCAGTGCGGTCGAGCTCGTCGACGGCGTTGAGACCGAACAGCACGGCCAACGGGAGCGCCGACTCGTCGCCGATGGCATGGCGGAAGTAGCGGAGCGGATGTCGGAGCGGACTGGGCTCCTCGGGAGACGGCGTCAGGGCTTCGGCGACCAGCGGCGATGGAACGGGATCGGTGAGCGTGGGATCGGTCATCGTTCGTCTCCAGCGCTGACGAGTTGCTCTGCTTCAGCGGCGTGCTGTCCGTCCGTCGGCTCCGTGCCGAGACCGGGGGCGTCCAGCGGCCCGTCTGCCCCTTCCTGTCGGGAATCGGCCATGAGGCTGGGCACGTGGATGCCGTGGCGGTCGGCGATGCGCCGGAGGATCCGGTCGCGGATGTCGTAGTAGAGCTGGCTGAAGCCGCCCGGCAGGAAGAGCAGCACGAGCATCAGGCCAACGCCCGTGGTGAGCAGGAACAACACGTCCTGGATCGCGTCCGGGAAGGACGATCGGAAGTACTCGAGTCCTTCGATGAAGAGCGGTCCGAGGAGCGCGCCCGGTATCGATCCCAGCCCACCGATGACGACCATGATGAACACCTGGAAGCTGCGGTCGGGCGTGTACGGCTGGATCCCCAGGCTCTGCTGTTGGTGGACGTAGAGCGCGCCTGCAGCCGCGGCCAGGAATCCCGACACGGCGAATGCAGTGAGCTTGGCGCTCGTGACGTTGACGCCGAACGCCTGGGCTCCTCGTTCGTTGTCGCGCACGCCGATCAGCACGCGGCCCGTGCGGCTGCGACGGATGCCGCGCACGATGGCGATCGCGCCGAGCAGACACACGATCGTCAGGTAGTAGAAGCGGGCCTCTGACTCGATCGAGATCCGGCCGAAGAGGGGTTGCCGCTCGATCCGTCCGGCGGGCAGCCAGGTGACCAGGGACTGGTTCAGCAGGTAGGACGACGTGGCGACGGCGAACGCCAGCGTGGCGACGGCGAGGAACAGCCCCTGGATGCGCAGCGCCGGGATGCCGATGACCATGGCCACGCCTGCGCCGACCGCTCCGGCTGCGGGGATGACGAGGCTGAGGTCCCACGACCAGACAGAACTCAGCCAGCCGCCGACGGCGGCGCCGATCCCCAGGAAGGCCACCTGTCCGAGACTCACCTGTCCCGCCCAACCGGTGAGGACGACGAGAGAGACGGTGACCATGCAGATGATGGCGATGGCAGACGCCAGCGACAGCTGGGCCTCGGACATGAAGACGGGAAGCGACGCGAGGAGCACGAGCAGGAGTGCCCCTGCCGCCTTGAGCCCATACCGGACCTCGGGCAGCGAGATGAGCTCACGCGGGATGGGACGGACGTTGCGCGACGCCTGCCAGGCCGACGCCTCGTCGCCTCTGGCCGTCCGTCCACGCCGCTGCAGCAGGAGAGCGACGAGGACGACGAGGAACAGGATCCCGTCGACCTTGGCGGAACTCGCATCGCGCTCGGTGAAGATGATGGTGGCCTCGAGCACGCCCAGAGCGACCGACGCAGCGAAGATCGTCGGCAGCTTCTCCATCCGGCCGATGACCGCGGCGGCGAGTGCGCGGATGAGGATGGTCGGTCCGAGCGCTGAGCCGATCGGCAGACCGATGATGCCCGCACGCAGGAAGATGCCGACGGTCGAGAGCACGGTGGCGACGATCCACACGACGTTCTGGACTCGTTGGACCGGGACACCGAGCAGCGCGGCGCGATCGGCGCTCTCGGCCGATGCCCGGATGGCGATGCCGTAGTTCGTCCGCTGGAGGAACCATCCGAGCGCCACGATCACGACAGGAACCGTCGCCATCGCCAGGATCTCGTTGCCCCGGAACACGGTGAGCCCGATGCTGAACTCGACATCGATCGGTGAGTCGAAGACGAGGCTGCCGGTCGACAGGTCGAAGGCGCGGGGCATCAGCGTGGTGAACACGGCGAGCAGCTGCGAGAGGCCGATCGTCACGACGGTGAGGATCAGCCGCGGGGCCTTGAAGAAGCGGCGAAGGAGCAGGAACTCGACGGCGGCGCCAAGTGCGATCGCGGTGACGAGCGCGAGGGGCAGTGCAACGAGGAACGGTACGCCCGGGCCGAGGATGCACAACACGCCGAGGCTGGCCGGCACGCCGCCGAGATCTCCCTGGGCGAAGTTGATGATCCGGCTCGACCGGTAGATGAGCGCGATCCCGAAGCTGATGAACGATGTGATGGCGCCGATCACCATCCCCTGGAGGATGACGCC
>JBBSLH010000463.1:0-2929 GCA_038255425.1 Acidimicrobiales bacterium | reverse complement strand
GGTGCAGAGCATGGTCCGGTCGGGTCTCGGGTGGGCGGTCATGCCGTCGTTGGCGATCGACGCTGACGATCCCGGCATCACGGTGATGCAGATGGATCCACCCCTCGCACCACGCGAGATCCAGTTGATCGAGCGGACCGGTCGCACCCTGCTCCCCGCTGCCGATCGGTTCCGGGAGATCGCGTTCGAGAGCGCCGGAGACCTCCTCCAACGCTGAGCACCGTGGCCAACCCCGATCAGCCCGCCAGTGCGGCGAACATCTCGTTGACCGCGCCCATGTCGAAATAGTCCCGCCACAGCGAGATCTTGCCGTCCTCTGCGACCTCGAAGACGCCGGCAACCTTGAGATCGAAGACCTGCTCGCCACGCACGAACCGATCGGTCCGTTCGTTGAGCACGATGTTGCCGGTCGCCGCTTCGCGATGGACGATGAACTCGATCGAGTCGAAGCTGCTCGTCATCCCGCCGGCGAATGCCTTGATCCCGTCGGGGCCGAAGTTCTTGCCCATCGGGACGTTGTCGTACTCGACATCGTGCGTGACCAGTTCGCAGGCGTGCTCGAGGTCCATCGAACAGAACCGTTGCATGAACTCGTTGACCGTTTGGAGAGGCGTCATGGATTGACCGTACGACTTCAGCTGCGGACGAGGCGTCCGGGTCGCTCGCCGGTGTCGGTGTCATGGTCACGAGTGACCACTCCGTTGCACAGTGTCGCCACGTAGCCGCTCACCGGTTGCATGAGACGCGTGCCGCCCGCCGGGAGATCGTGATGAGCGACCGGTGCATTCACCGTGAGGTTGTCGTGGTCGATCACGTTGATGTCCGCACGCTTGCCGACTTCCAGCACACCGCGGTCCTCGAAGCCGTAGAGCGCAGCGTTGCGTGCGGTCTGCTTGTTGACGATAAACTCGACGGGGAGCCCATTGACCTTGCGGTCGCGTGCCCAGTAGGTGAGTTGGGTGGTCGGCATCGTCCCATCGCAGATCAGCGTCACGTGGGCGCCCGCATCGCTGAGCCCGGTGACGGTGTGTTCGTTCACGAGCATCTCGCGCAACACGTTCATCCGTGCCGGGATGTCGACCGTGCTCAGCGACGCGAATCGGGTGCCGCCGTCTTCGAGCATGAAGTCGTACAGGTATTCGAGCGGTTCGCGACCCAGCGACTTCGCCCTCGCGCCGAGTGTGTCCGCGACGCTCGGTTCGAGATCGACCGGACTGTCGAGCGGGTACATCACTGCGGCCGAGCGCGTGAAGAGCCCGTACACGTTCTCCATCGATCCTGGCGCCTCCGGCCTCACGTCGGACTCTGCGAGCAGGGTCTCCTTCATCTTCGGGTCCCGCATGGCTGCCACCCGTTCCGGGAGCGGGAGCGCTGCGAGGTGCTCGATGTAGGTCGGCTTGCGCATGAATGCGTGGTACGCGCTGAGCCCGGTGAGGAATCCGATCGGACGTGACGACACCTGCGGGTGCATGCGGGCACCCGCCGCATTCGCTTCTGCGGTCATCGCAAGGATCTCGCGCCAGAGGTCGGGGTCGTAGTCGGGCGACTGGACGAGCGTGAAGGTCACCGGGCGGCCCGATTCGATCGAGAACCGACGCATCAGATCATGCTCGAGTTCCTGTGTCGTCTTCTCCCCGCCGAGGGCTTTCAACTCGCCGACCGTGCCGGCCGGGATCATCTCGAACACTCCTTTGCCGACGCGCTTCATGTGCCGCGCGATCGCCAGGAGTTCCTCGTCGGCGGCGAACGTCCCCGGAACCGGCTCACCCCAGAGCGATCGATGACCGATGGTGCGCGACGTGGTGAAGCCCACAGCACCCGCTTCGATCGCATCACCGACCATCCGGCCCATCTGCTCGACGTCGTCGCCGGTGGCGTCCTCGTTCAGGCGGCCTCGCTCGCCCATGGCGTAGTAGCGCACGGCGCCGTGTGCGATCTGCGCCGCGACGTCGAGGGCGTACTCGCGTCCGGCGATGTAGTCGAGGTATTCGGGAAAGGTCTCCCACGACCCCCAGTCCATGCCTTCGTGCAGTGCCGCTCCGGGAATGTCCTCGACGCCTTCCATCAGCTCGATCAACTGATGTTCGTTGCCGGGTGCCGCCGGCGCGAACCCGACCCCGCAGTTGCCCATCACGACAGTGGTGACGCCGTTGTGTGACGACGGCGCCAGCTCGGAATCCCAACTGACCTGGCCGTCGTAGTGCGTGTGAACGTCCACCCAACCGGGCGAGACCAAGGCGCCCGCCGCATCGATCGTGCGTCGGGCCTCACCGGTGATGCGGCCACCGATCTCTGCGATTCGCCCACCTTTCACTGCGATGTCTCCGCCCACAGGAACCGAACCGGTCCCATCAACGAGCGTTCCGTTCTTGATCACGATGTCGTACATGTCGGCCTCCCAGCGTCAGAGCGCACCGTAGGGTCGATTGTTGCGTCGATGTCGACTCGGAGCGCGTGCGCCACTCTCACAATCTGTTGGTGACAACGAACAGTGCGGACGTAGCCTCGCCGCGTGCCGAAGACCACGCGAGATGTGCTGGGTGTTCCGAGCGTGCGCCTGTACCTCGCGTCAGCCGCGTTCGCAGCGGTCGGGCAGAACCTCATGGTGACCGTGCTGTTCAAGCAGGTCTTCGACATCACCGGCGACGAACTCGACATCGGGTTCATCGGCCTCGCACAGTTCGTTCCGGCACTCCTGCTCGTCCTCGTGAGCGGCTGGGTCGCCGACCGGTTCGACCGACGCCGGGTCACCACGCTCTTCATGATCGGTCGCGCACTGAGCGCCATCGCGCTCGTGATGTTCAGCATCAGTGGATCGTCCCGTGTCCTGTGGCTGTTCGCGATCGCCGCCGTGCTCGGAACCGCCGACGCGATGCTCGCTCCCGCCAAACGTTCGATCATGCCGTTCCTGACCGACAAGTCGATGTTT
>JBBSLH010000462.1:0-2934 GCA_038255425.1 Acidimicrobiales bacterium | reverse complement strand
GCATCGGTGCGGCGACGAAGATGTCGTCTTCGAGGCTCTGCAGGACACCTTCGTGGCGGTCTGGCGCAACCCCCTGTCGTGGAACGGCACCGGCGAAGTCCCGGCATGGCTGTGGGGCATCGCCGTCAGGCGACTGATCGGTGCGCACCGCACCCGCAACCACTGGTCCCCGGTGGCCGATGCAGGTGCCGGCCCCGATGCCGGCGCCGACGAGGCGGTGTACGGCATCGAGGATGTCGACGCCCTGGTCACTGCGATGGGTGCGCTCGATCGGGATCTGCAGGCAGCAGTCCGCGCGACCTATCTCGACGGTTTGAGCGTGGCCGAGGCGAGCGTGCTGCTGAGCGTTCCGCCGGGGACCGTCAAGACGCGGGTCATGCGGGCGAAGGCGCAACTACGAGGTGCACTGACATGACCGAGCTCCATCTGGACCCTGCGGCCCTGCACGCCTACGGCTCCCGGACCGCCACGGTCGACGATGCCGCCGAAGCCCACGTGCTCCGATGCAGCACGTGCCGTGCGGGTCTCGCCGACACCGTGGACGGGCCTGATCTCGAGCGCTCGTGGGCTGCGCTCGCCGACCGCGTCGGCTTGGAGCTGCCAGCCGGAGGCACTGAAACGCGGCCGCAAGAGGTGCACGAGTCGACATCGCCGGCCGCCGGGTTCGATCTCCGCTCGACCGAAGCCGTGCCGGAAGACGCCGGCGGAGCGGAGATCCAACGGCGCCGGCGGCGCCACGCGTTGGTCGCGGCGGCTGCGGTGCTGGTCGCTGTCGTGATCGTGGTGTCGACGACGGGCGAGTCCGCTGACTGGGTGGCGTCGTCCGGTGGACCGGGTTGGGTCGACATCCTCCCGTCTGACTCTGCCGTGCTCGACGGCGCGCCACCACTCGCCCACGTTCTCGCCGTGACCGCCTGGAAGGACGACCTCGTCGTCGTCACCGCCAGCGCCGGCGCTCCCGGCACGACGGCGTGGGTACTCGAGGGTGACGACTGGACGCGGCGTGCATTCAATCCACCGGAGGGCTGCGATCCCAACGGAGGCATCGCGTCCATCAGCGACCGTCTCGTGCTCAGCTGCTCCGGACCCGACCGAGGCGTCTTCGTCACCTCCACGACCGACCTCGCGGACTGGGACACCCATGTGGTCGCAGACACCGGCGGCTCGTTCGGCACCGCGATCGGACCGAGCCCGGCCGGTGGGCTGACCGTGAGCCTCCTCGAGGGCGTCGACCAGGGGTACACCACGCAAGGTGCGACCCTCCGGGTGTGGACGAGCACCGACCTCGAGGCGTGGACGGAGATCCCCGGCGCGGACGACGACCAGCTGCTGGACGTCGGCCCGCAACGCATCCGGTCGTTCGGCAACACGGTGGTCGTGACCGGCGCCCACACCGTGTACCCCGACGACACCGGCAACGATGCGACCTACCGCCCGGCGCTGTGGGTCTCCCGGGCGGGCAGCGCCTTCACCCGCATCGATGTCGCCGGAGACGGCGCAGCCGTGAACACCGACGGCTGGATCATCGATGTCGCCACGACCGCCACCGGATACGTGGCGGTCGGTGGCACAGGGACCGGCTCACGACCCCTCGCATGGACGTCGACCGATCTGGAGACGTGGATGCCCGCCTCGTTCACCGACGACGTCACGGGCTCGGGGATGCTGTGGTCCCTCGCCCAGGAGCCGGGCGGGAGGCTTCTCGCCGTCGCCTTCAAGCAGGCGGGTACCGGCTCGCTCACCTGGTCCTCCACCGACGGGGGCGCCACATGGCGAGTCGTCGGCGAGGGCCCTGATCTCCTGGCCCGTCACGGCAAGCACGTGGTGGGCGCTCGCGCCGGAGATCGGTTGCGGGTCCAGCGATGGGACGGGACCGTTGACGCCTCGACGGCGTCGGAGTCCGAGGAGGAGGACGCCCTCGTCCTCGACGTCGGCTCGCTCGAGGACCTCGCGGATGCGCCTGATCAGGTCCTCGTCGTCCCGTCCGAAGGGACACGACACCAGATCTTCGTCGTCCGTGATGGCACCGGCATCAGCGCCTTCTCGGCTCGATCACCCAAGCAAGGTTGTCGACTCGTGTTCGCCGCAGACGTCGTCGCCGAGAACCCGGACTTCCGGTTTCTGGGCCGAAACGCGTTCTTCCACGATCCGTGCCACGGCGCGGTCTTCGATCGCACCGGGAACCACGCGGGCGGTCCCAGTCCCCGGGACCTCTACCGGTACGACGTCGAGGAGCGCAACGGTCGGATCCTGGTCGACACCGGCCTCCTTCGCCCCGGTCCATGGAGCACAGGGATCGACCAGGAGGACCCGCCGCTCGACAAGCGGGGCGAAACCGACCGTGTCGCCGAGCGCTGGCGAGACATCGTCGAGGACGTGGACGGCCGTCGGGCCACCGATCCGACGCTGCCCGCGGTCTTGGTCCTCGGCGCGTTCCACGATCCGGCCTCCGGACTCGTCACCGTCCCGTTCACCTATGCCGGCACCGTCGCCCACCTCTACGTCGGCCCGGCAGCCGTCCATCCCCCTGACACCCACCCGGACGATCCCCCGGTCGAGACCGAAAGGGTGGCGGAGGGCGTGGAGGTCGTCGAGTCGGGGCCGGCCGCGGCCCTGGACGAGATCCGCCTCGTCAACGATCTGGCCGACGGCCTCCGACTCCGCATCGAGCTCCGTTGGGGCTTCGAGGACGATCCGGTCCCTGACCTCGTTTCCTTCATCGACCACGTCGCGAGGTCCGCGACATGACCCGTCAAGGACACCCGACCGAGCGCTGGCACCGGCACTTCCACGCCAAGAGCGCGATCGTCACCGGAGGAGCGTCAGGCATCGACGCCGCGCTCGGGGCCACGCTTGCCTCGTACCATCGCCTACCGCCTGGACGGCACTGGGCTGGTGCTCGACACCGCGCAACGAGAGTGGTTCCGTCGGCGG
>JBBSLH010000461.1:0-2936 GCA_038255425.1 Acidimicrobiales bacterium | reverse complement strand
TCGACGCTCTACGTGGCGGCGACGAAGTTCGTGCAGTTCGACGAGCAGGGCAGCGTCTCGTCCGAGGACTGGTCGACAGCGGTCCACGCCTTCGACCTCGGCGGCGACGGTGCTGCGACGCACGTCGCTGCCGGTGAGGTGAAGGGCAGCACGCTCAACCAGTTCTCGCTCTCCGAGTACGACGGCCATCTGCGCATCGCCACCACCGAGGGCACGCCGTGGGGTGCCTCTGAGGACAGCGAGTCCGGCGTCCACGTGTTCCGGATCGACGACGGCGAGTTGGTCGAGGTCGGATCGGTCGACGGTCTCGGGCGTACCGAGACGATCCAGTCGGTCCGATTCATGGGTCCGGTCGGCTACGTGGTCACCTTCCGTCAGACCGACCCGCTGTACGTCATCGATCTGGCCGACCCGACCGCCCCAGCGGCCGTCGGCGAGCTGAAGATCCCTGGCTTCTCGTCCTACCTGCACCCGATCGGCGATGGCCGGCTCGTCGGTGTGGGACGAGACGCCGACCTCGAGGGTGGCGACCAAGGCTTCCTCGTGTCGCTGTTCGACGTGTCCGATCCGACCGCACCGCAGCAGATCCAGACCTACACCGAGCGTGACGCCTACTCGCAGGCGGGCAACGACCCTCAGGCGTTCCTGTGGTGGGCGCCGGAATCAGCGGCGATCATGCCGATCGAGCGGTACCAGGCTCCGAGCCCCAACGAACCCGAGAACACCGGCGTCGGCATGACCGTCCTCGACATCGCCGACACCGGGATCACCGAGCGGGCAACCGTCACCGTCGCCGGCCGCCATCCCTCGCGGGCGATCGTGGTCCAGGGCCAGCTCTGGTCATTGTTCGAAGGAGGCGTCGCGGTGTCGAGCTTCGACGACGTGGCGGCGGGGGAGTTCACCTCGTACCGATAGGTCATCTCGACGTAGTGTCCGGGGCGATGGCTGACCAGGCGACGTTCTCCGAGCAGGCCATGCCGCTGATGGACTCGTTGTACGGCGCGGCGATGCGAATGACCCGCAACAAGGCCGACGCCGAGGACCTCGTCCAGGAGACCTACCTGAAGGCGTACCGAGGCTTCGGTGGGTTCACCGAGGGCACCAACCTCAAGGCGTGGCTCTACCGGATCCTGACGAACACGTACATCAACATCTACCGCAAGAAGCAGCGCCGGCCCGACGAGACCGACCTGGCCGAGGTCGAAGACCTCTACCTCTACCGCCGTCTGGGCGGACTCGAGGCGGCAACTGCCGGGCGATCAGCGGAGGATGAGCTCCTCGACCTCTTCGCCGAGTCCGAGGTGAAGGAGGCGATGGAGTCGCTCCCCGACAACTTCCGGATCGCCGTCCTGCTGGCCGATGTCGAGGGGTTTGCCTACAAGGAGATCGCCGAGATCCTCGACATTCCCATCGGCACCGTCATGTCGCGACTGCATCGGGGAAGAAAAGCGCTCCAGAAGCAGTTGTACGAGTTCGCCGTCGCCCGTGGACTCACCGAGCCCACGAATCTGAGCGACGTCGGGAGTTGACGAACCATGGCCGCTGAACAACACGACTGCACCGAGACGCTCCACGAGCTGTACCACTTCCTCGACGGCGAGTGCACCGAGGCGAAGCGGGACAAGATCCGCGAACACCTCGAGGCATGTCCGCCGTGCTTCGAGGCGTTCGACTTCGAAGCCGAGATCAAGGCCTTCGTGTCGAGCAAGTGCCGAGAGAAGGCGACAGACGATCTGCGGGCCCGCATCGCAGATGCCATCGGCCACGAGACCTCGTCCTAAGATCGAGCCATGTTCGCAGCTCCCGTCTGGCACTTCTGGATCGCCGTCGCCCTGATGCTGTTCGCCGTGATCCCCGTGACGGCGATGGTCGTGATCGGGTACCTGAACAAGGTCGTCAAGCCCAAGTATCCGGGGGCTGACCAGGAGCGTGGCTGATCTCGTCGACTGGGATCTGGCCGAACGCATCGCCGTTCGCGCCGCCGGTCGAGAGCCACTCGCGGACTCCTACCTGGCCGATTCGCTGGCCGCCGACTTCGAGGAACTGACCGCGCTCGCCGAGGAACTGGTCGAGGCGGAGACCGGCCTGCGGTCGCTCGCCGGACCTGCCCGTGGCCAGGTCACCGACCGGGCAGGTTGGGTGCGGGCCAACATCGCGTCGTTCCAGCGACTCCTGTCACCGGTGACCGATCGGTTCTCGTCCAGGGTCGCCGGTCCCGGCGCAGTCGTGATGCGCACCGCAGCGGCCGCCGAGGTCGGGATGTTGCTCGGCTGGATGTCCGGCCGAGTACTCGGTCAGTACGACCTCCTCATGGCCGCGGGTGACGACGATTCGGGCGACACCTCTGGCGACACCGTCTACTACGTGGGACCCAACGTCTTGTCGCTCGAGAAGCGGTTCGGATTTCCACCTCGCGAGTTCCGGTTGTGGCTCGCGATCCACGAGGTGACCCATCGGGCGCAGTTCACCGGCGTGCCGTGGATGCGCGAGCACTACCTCTCGCTGATCGACTCGATGCTCGGCTCGGCGTCGGTGGACCCCATGGTGCTCGTCCGAGCCCTCAAGCGGGTCGTCGACGACCTGCGAGCTGGCCGGAGTCCGATGGCCGACGGTGGCATCGCTCACGTTCTCGCCAGCGATGAGCAGCGTGTCGTGCTCGACCAGATCGGCGGTCTGATGAGCCTGCTCGAGGGTCACGGCGACGTCACGATGAACCGCGCGGGCGTCGACCACGTGCCATCGGCCGATCGTTTCGCCCGCGTGCTGCAACAACGCAGGGCATCCGCAAATGCGGTCAACCGCACGGTGCAACGGATTCTCGGTCTCGAAGCGAAGCTCAACCAGTACCAGCAAGGCGAGGACTTCATCGCCGGCGTGGAAGAGATCGTCGGTGGCAAGGAAGCCATCGAGCCGGCGTGGCGCGGCCCCAGTTGGCT
>JBBSLH010000460.1:0-2950 GCA_038255425.1 Acidimicrobiales bacterium | reverse complement strand
GTCCTTGGGGATGTCGATCAGGACCGGGCCCGGGCGACCGGTGGTCGCGATGTGGAACGCCTCACGGATGGTCCGGGGGATGTCGGCCGCGTCCGAGATCAAGAAGTTGTGCTTGGTCACCGACATCGTGATGCCGGTGATGTCGGCCTCCTGGAACGCGTCCGTCCCGATGAACGCGAACGGCACCTGGCCGGTGATGCAGATCATCGGCACCGAGTCGAGCATCGCGTCCATGAGTGGGGTCACGATGTTCGTGGCGCCGGGGCCAGACGTCACCATGCAGACACCCGGCTTGCCCGTCACATGGGCATAGCCCTCGGCCATGTGACCGGCACCCTGCTCGTGTCGCACGAGGATGTGACGGATCGAGGAATCGATGATCGGGTCGTAGACCGGGAGGATGGCGCCGCCCGGCAGTCCGAAGATGATGTCGACCCCTTCCATCTCGAGGGCCTTGATGAGGGCTTGTCCCCCGTTGAGTTGCACGGTCTGCTCCTGGTGGTCGGTCTGATGAGATGTTCGGCGAAAACGACGACGACCTCCCAATCGGGAGGTCGGAGGGCGCACGCGGACGATGGACGACGACGTGCGCTAGTGGGGTACTACCTGGAGTCGACGAACGATCTGCACGGCCACGAGTATCGCAGTCACCGTCACCGGACACAACTGCGATGCGATCTCCACTTTCGACAGGACAGGACGAATCGGACGAAGAATCCTGATCCCGAGGGCGCAATCCGCTATGTTGTCCCCGTCCGACGTGATGTTCGTCACGTCCTCAATCTCTCAGGAGCCATCCAGTGCAGATCAGTCGAATCGTCCTCAAGCTCGCCGCCCTTCTCGGGTTGGCACTCGCACTCACCCTCGGCTCGTCGCACGGCGCCAGCGCGCAGACGGATGGCTACGACGGCTACGACGGCGAGGAAGAAGCCTGCGATCCGGCGCTCGAGGGCGTCGAGGGCTACGACGGATACGACGGCTACGAAGGCTGCGAGACGCCGGACACGACGCCGGACACGACGCCGGACACGACCCCGGCGCCCCTCAGCTCGGGTGGCGGCGGCCTCCCGAACACCGGCGGCGTCACAATGCTCGCCGCTGCTGGCGTCATCGGCGCTGTCGGCCTCACGATCCGCCGCCTCGCCATCTCCTGACTCTCGTTGCTCCGGAATGCGATCCGGGGAGCGCTGGCCATCCTCGGCCTCTATGTCTTGGCCGTCGGGTACCAACTCTGGTCGATACACCACGACCTGACACGAGCGGAGACCGCGGTCAGCGGCCTCACGCTCGAGTCGATCGATGGCGCTGACGGCATCCGGGCGATCGTGGACCCGGTCCTCGGATCGATCGACGACGCAGCTGCGACCGCCGACAGCCCCCTGCTGGGGGCGCTGACGCCGATCCCGGTCGCGGGAGACCAGATCGATGGCGTGCGGTCGCTGACCGGCCGTCTCGAGGAGATCTCCACGACGACGAATCTCGCGCTCGTCGGCGTGGAGGCTGCACTCGACGCCGCAGGCGACGACGGCGGGAAGGTGGCCCTCACATCAGCCGGCCTCGATGCTGTGGGACTCCTACGCGACGAGGTGTCGCTCGCGTCGACGATCGACACCAGCACATTCCTCGGGCCGCTTCGTCGTGCGGCCGACCGATTCGACGGCGAACTACTCGACGCCGACCAAGACCTCGCAGAACTCGAACAGCGACTGGCGGTCGCCCGTGACCTGCTCGTCGGGCCGACACGGATCCTTGTACTCGCGGCCAACAACGCAGAGATCCGCGCCGGCATGGGCATGCACCTGTCTGCTGGCGTCGTGACGATCACCGACGGCGACTTCGACACGAGCGATTTCGTGTCGACCACTCCGCTCGGCAAGCAGGCCGAGGGCCGGGCCGAGGTGCCGTCGGAACTCGAGCGGATGTACCGACGGATCTGGGACTTCGGCCGAGAGTGGCGGACGACCTCGACGAGTCCGAACTTCCCAGCGGTCGGTGCGATCTTCGCCGACCTCGCGCGCCGGACTCCGATCGGCGACGTCGACCTGATCCTGTCGATCGATGCTCCCGCGCTCGGTGACCTCCTCGAGGCGACCGGGCCGGTCGAAGTCGAGGGCCGCGCGATCACCGCAGACAACGCCGTCGACGTCTTGCTCCGCGACAACTATCTCGAGCTCGGCGATCCGAGTCAGAGCCCGGAACGTCGTGAGCTCCAGAGTGAGGTCGCCACCGCGATCTTCGACGCCGTCACCCAGCGCGACGTCGATGTGATCGAACTCGCCACCGGGCTGGCGGACGCGGCCGATGGCCGCCATGTCCTCGCATGGTCTGCCGATCCAGCGGTACAGGAGCTCATCGAGGCGCTCGGCGCCGATGGCGCGCTCACCGATCGTTCGATGCTGGTCTCGTTCCAGAATGCGACCGCATCCAAACGCGACTACTACATCGACACCCGTGTTCGGCTGGAACCCGTCGAGGGCGCCGCACCCGGATCCCGCCGCTTCCGGGCGACCGCGACCCTGGAGAATCCCGTGGTCGATCCCACTGCGCCCTACGTCGACAGTCTCAATCGGCTCGTGCCGGTCGGCGTACATCGGGCGTTTGTCACCTTCACCCTTCCGGGCGGCGTGACGGACATCGAGGTCCTCGCCGCAGACCTCAGCACGATTGGAACCGACGGGCCGACGACAGTCGCGAATCTGTGGCTTCGCGTCCCGGAGGGAACCAGTGACGACGCGACGATCGAGTTCACGGTTCCGTCGGATCTCCAGTCCGTCGAGGTGCTCCCGTCGGCCAGGATCCGACCCACGACGTACGAATTCGGTCCAGTCACGTTCACCGATCAGGTGGCCAGGTCGGTCGCCCTTCCCTCCGTTCCCACGATGCTGTCGGAACGCCGGGCGCAACAACCCCAATTACCCGAGGCCGGTGCGTTGATCGTCTTCTTCATGAG
>JBBSLH010000459.1:0-2953 GCA_038255425.1 Acidimicrobiales bacterium | reverse complement strand
GGACCCGCCAGGGACCGTTGCCTGGGCGCAACGTTAGCGCTGCCTCAGACCGAGTCGTCGATCACCCGTTCGTCCGGGTACATGTCACGCATGACCTGACCGACCATGCGGATCGCGTCAGCACGCGGCATCGACTCGAGGAGCGCTTCCGAGTCGCGGTTCGATGAGCCGGCGACGAGGGTCGGCTGCCCGGTGCCGAGCGTGGCGAGCGCCTCGATCACGACGTCGTCGGGTGTCATCAGTGTTGCCGTGCCGAGGCCGGCCTGGGGGTTCGATGCGAGCCAGCCGGGCGTGCGTGTCGACCCCGGCAGGACACCCAACACGTCGATTCCGTCGTCGGCGAGTTCGTCCCAGAGCGACTCGGCGAGGATCGCGAGATACGCCTTCGTCGCTGCATACGTCGCCACCAGTGGGGAACCGCGCCGAGACGAGAGCGACGACATGAGGATCACGCCGGAGCGGTCTCGCGACGTGAGTCGGGGGAGGAGCCGGTGGAGGAGCGCGACGGGTGTGAGCAGGTTGACCTGGACCTGCGCTTCGATGGATGCGAGTGGTTGCTCGCGGAACCATCCGACGTGTGAGGCGGCGGCGTTGGCGACGACGAGGCCGACATCGAGGTCGGACACTGCATCGAGCAGCGAACCCGCCGCGTCAGCGCTGGCGAGGTCGACGTCGAGGCACCGACACTGCACCGAGTCGCTGAGTTCGACGGCGAGCGCGTCGAGCGCATCGGTGTCACGGTCGACGAGGACGAGATCGAGACCCCGCTCGCCGAGCTGACGTGCGTAGGACTCGCCCATGCCTGCACCGGCGCCGAGGACCAACGCCCACGGCCCGTAGGTGGTCGCGAAGTCGCGTTCGGTCATCCGATCACCATATGCACGCCTGATCAGCGCCCGTCGATGACGGCGAGCGCTCGCTCGAACAAGCCGACGGTCGTGGCGTGGAGCAGGTCGCCGATCTCCTTCGGCGCCTTGCCCGCGAATGCCCGAGCGTGCGTGCCCTCGAGGATGATGCCCAGTCGGTACGCCGCGAGCACGTGGTACCAGTCGATGTGTTCGACGGAGCGGCCGCTGGCCTCGGCGTAGTAGGCGACCAGTTCGTTCTTGGTCGGCAGATCGGTGATCCCTCCACCGACGGCGGCGGATTGTTGCCCGTCGCCGGGCCACGTGGCCAGCAGGTGCCCGAGATCGAGCAGCGGGTCGCCGATCGTGCACAGCTCCCAGTCGACGACGGCTGCGAGGCTGGCGTCGTCGTGACGCACGAGCACGTTGGCGAAGTGCAGGTCGCCGTGGATGATGCCCGGCGTCCAGCTGGCGGGTCGGTTGGTGTCGAGCCAGCCAGCGACGGCGTCCACGCCAGGGATGTCCGGCCCTGGGTATCCGTCGAACTCGTCGTAGCCCGTGAGCTGTCCGCGCCACCGGTCGACCTGACGCTCGAGCCAGCCATCGGGCTTGCCGAAGTCGCCGAGTCCGACTGCGACATGGTCGACCCTCGAGAGTGCGGCAGCGGCGTCGGCCATCGACAGTCCCATCGCATGACGCATGGCTCGATCGGAGCGGTGCGGCTCGGGGAGACCGCCGGCAGGGTTGAACCCGTCGATCGGCTCCATGAGATAGAACGCCGAGCCGAGCACGTCGATGTCGGGCTCGGCCGCGATCAGCCCCGGGTGTGGGACGTCGGTGCCCGACAGCGCCGCGAGGACACGAGCCTCGCGCCGCATCGTCTCGTCGGAGTTGCGGCGCTTGTGGGGTGGGGGATGGCGGAGCACGTAGGAACGACCGTCTCGGACGAAGCGCACCAGGATGTTCTGGGTGCCCCCGGTGAGCTCGGTGATCTCGGACAGCGGGCCGGCGCCCAGGTCCTTCTCGTCCATCCATGTCTGGAGGCGATCGAGGTCCACCGGCGTGTCGGGCGCTGTCGGTTCCACGCAGCGGAGTCTCGCACTTGAACCGCGGGTCAGTCGCGGGGCTAGCGTCGCCCCGACCGATCAGGACTCCAGGGGGAATCGATGACGACTGTGAACGGCTCTGTGGCCGATGGTTTCGAGGGCGTGCGCGATGCGTTCGAGGCGAACTTCACCGACCATGGCGACGTGGGCGCCGGCGTGGCCGTGTTCGTCGACGGCGAATGTGTCGTCGATCTCACCGGCGGCGTCGTCGACCCGGTGTCCGGGACCACCTATGGCCCGGATGCACTGCAGCTCGTCTTCTCGTCGACGAAGGGTGTTGCAGCGATCTGCGCTCACCTGCTCGCGCAGCGCGGACAACTCGATTTCGGGGCCGAGGTCGCCGACATCTGGCCGGAGTTCGCCGCCAACGGAAAGGCCGACGCGACCATCGCCGAGGTCATGAGCCATCGCGTCGGCCTGCCGGTCATCGACGAACGACTCAGCCTCACGGACGTCCTGGCCATCGATCCCGTCGTCGATGCGCTTGCCGCGCAGTCTCCGTTGTGGGAGCCCGGCACTGCGCACGGCTACCACGCGCTCACCTACGGCTGGCTCGTGGGCGAGATCGTGAAGCGGGTCGACGGCCGACCGATCGGGCAGTTCGTCGCCGAAGAACTGTCGGGCCCGCTCGGTCTCGATCTCTGGATCGGTCTCCCCGACGCGGAGCACGAGCGCGTCGTCCCGCTCATCGCCATGGATCCGTCGGAGAGCTCGATCGATCTGTCCGACCCGCAGATCGCCCCGTTGTTGGCCGATCTGGCCACTGCGTTCCTCGACCCGGAGTCGGTCACGAACCGCGCCCTGCACCTCAACGGTGCGTTCGGCCTCGGCGGCGGCGAGATGCCGTGGAACACGCCGGCGGTGTGGCGTTCGCAGATCCCGGCGGCCAACGGCATCACGAATGCGAAGTCGCTGGCCAAGCTCTACGCCTCGTGTGTCAGTGATGTCGACGGGGTCCGCATCCTCGACGACGAGACGATCAAGAAGGCCACCGTCGAGCTG
>JBBSLH010000458.1:0-2960 GCA_038255425.1 Acidimicrobiales bacterium | reverse complement strand
GAGATCAGCGAGGGGCGCGAAGACATGAGCGACTCGGACTGGATCGACCTTGGTCGCGCCGAGTCCGACGAGGAGTACTTCGGCCGCTTCCGCGCTGCGTTCGGGCTCGACCTCGCGCCATAATCGGAGGCGTGAGCCCGAGTCCGATGACGAGTCTCCGGGGCCGCCTCCTGGTGGCCGAGCCCACGCTCGCCGACCCGAACTTCCATCGGACCGTCGTCTACCTGATCGAGCACAGTGACGATGGTTCGCTCGGTGTGGTGCTCAATCGCCCGAGCGAGACGCCGGTGCACGCGGTCGTGCCGACGTGGTCCCCCTACGTGAGCGATCCGAAGATCGTCTTCACCGGCGGGCCCGTGTCGCCCGAGGCCGCGATCTGCCTCGCACGATGCGACGACGGATCCGAGTCGCCGCTGTGGACTGCCCTCGGCGCGGGCGTCGGCGTGCTCGATCTCAATGGAGATCCGATCGATGCGCCGACCGGTGTCACCGGCCTGCGGATCTTCGCCGGGTACTCGGGATGGAGCGCTGGTCAGCTCGAGGTCGAGATGTCGATGGAGGGCTGGTTCGTGCTCGACGCCGAAGCGGACGACATCTTCGCCGAGACCGCTGACAAACTCTGGCGGCGAGTGCTCGCCCGCCAGGACGGTCCGCTGCGGCGGCTTGCCCCCTTCCCCGAGGACCCGTCGGTCAACTGATCTTCGTGGCGTCACGCATCGCGTGCAGGTACTTCTTGCTCGCTCGTTCCTGAAGGATCGGCGCCAACGGTCCGGCGAGCTTCGTGAGCACGTGGCCAGGCTTCGAGAACGCGACGAGGCGGAAGTCGACTCGGTCGTCCTTCTTCTCTACGAGGAAGAGCTCCTCGCCCGACTCAGGATGGTGACCGGTGAGGGTTCCGTAGGCGAACCCGTATCGGTCGGGTTCGTCGATGACCTGGACGATCCGGCATGCGGCGATCGCGTGACCGACTGGGAGTGGTGCTGCGACGGCGACGACGACTCCTGTATCCACACGAGCGGCGGTGGACACAACGATGCCCGATCCCTTGTGGGCGGCGAACTCACTGAGTGCTGTTCGTGCTCGCTCGAAGGTGTCGGGTCCGACGCCGAGCTCGATCTCTGATCGATGGTGGAAGTACCCGTCGGGGAGTCGGTCGTCCGGGGCGAGGGTGGCGCCGAGCTCGTCGTAGCTGAGCTCGCCCGGCGCGATCTGGTCGACCAGTGCCTGGAGATCGTCGGGAGTCGGTCGACGGAGACGGAGGACGTTCGAGACGGGCACGGATCGAGCCTCCCACGCCCTGGGCGTCATCTCCGAGCGCGTCGATGACCCGACCAGTGGTCTGGACGGGTCATCCTGGCCGTCACGCGGCCGCAGGTTGGGCGGGTCTGCCCTTCCACTCGACGCCGTGGGGATCGGTTGCGACCCAACCGTCCGAGCCTCGGCGGAGAGTCCATCGATGCTGGTGTAGCAGTCGATGGTGGAATCGGCACAGCAGACAACCGTTGCCCACGACTGTCGGTCCGCCCGCGTTTCGTTCCTCGAGGTGGTGGGTGTCGCAGTGTCTTGGTTGTCGAGTACAACCGGGGAACACGCAGTGATGATCGCGGGCAGCGATGGCGCGGCGTTGTCGTTTCGAGAAGCGTTCGGCAGCGTCGTTGGCGTCGAGCACTTCGGTCTGGCCGGCGAAGAGTGTTGCGACGAGCGCGGAGTCGCACAGCAGCTGTTCTGCGGCACCCTTGGCGAGATTCCAGCCCTCGCCTCGCAGTACCAGGCCGTCGAGGTCGGCCATCGTGCGGGCACCGGCGAGCGTGTGGAGGTCGATGTGGACGTTCACGGTCACGCCGGACCGGCCTCTGACACGGCGCATGGCCCGACGACGCTGATGACGGTCGGCTTTGCGAATCCGGGCTCGGAGCAGCTCGAGTTCGTCGAGCCCTTCGTTCTCGGGCAGCAAGGCCTCGTCCAGTGAGTCGCCGGGGTACGAGCCGTCGTAGGTGTCCTCGGCCCGCGCCATCTCGTCTTCCGAGTCCTCCTCGGACAGCTCGCCACCATCGAGGTCGTTGTCGTGTGTGAGTGCGAACGAGGCCATGTCGTCGAGGCCGTCGGCCCAACGCTCGGACTGGGTTCGGACGTAGGGCGCGTCGGCCGGGTCGGGATCCTGGCTGAAGGCGTGAATCGCGGTGCTGATGTTCTCGAAACTGCCCGGAGCGAACGTGCCGTGGATGTCGCCGCCACCGAACAGTCGGGCGGAGAAGGTGAGTGACTGCGCCTGCACCCGGCGGGGTGCCAACAGCTCGTCGACCCGTTCGCACCAGTAGCGCACCGCGGCAGCGAACGTGTCGTCATCTCCCTGGACTCCGAGGAACGAGGGCACGACGTCGGCGAGCCATGGCGCTCGCTCGTCCGTGACCGCTCGGGCCAACGTCTCGGCTCGACCCAACGACAGATCGCCGTCGGCCACGGCGGCGCACAGCCGTTCGTCACGAGCGCACAGTTCGCCGATCCGTTCGAATCTTCCGGCATGCAAGGCGGACAGGTCCGTATAAGCGATCAACCATTGCTTCGCCGAGCGAACTCCGGCAGCCAGCCACGCCGACGTCGGCCACATTTCCGCGAGCGAAGCGACCACCGACCGCTGCACCGACTTCATCGACTCGACCAGCTCTGCGGTCTCGTCCATACGCGCCCGCGCCGCGGACGCCGCATCGGCGTCTCGGGAGTAGTAGGCGGGACCGGTCATGCACCCCATTCTCCCAGGGGGGTATGACAAGAACTCCCGGTCGATAGGCGTCGTCGATGTCCTTGCGATGGGAGCGCGCGAACCGGCAGGGACTATGGATTCATGCCTGATCGGTGGTCCGCCAGCTGGTGGTTCGAGGTCGTTACGGTCAGGCGCCTCTGGTGCCCGGTCTGACTTTCCCAGCTGTTGACGCTGGTGCTGTCTTGCTAACGACACGTCG
>JBBSLH010000457.1:0-2980 GCA_038255425.1 Acidimicrobiales bacterium | reverse complement strand
GCTTCGTCGTAGATCTCGGACAGGTGGTCCATCTGTGCGTGGATCGCCGCCTCGGCAGCGTCGGGGTCGCCCGTCTCCACGGCGTCGAGCAGGTCCTGCTGCAACGTCAACACGTCCTCGCGCCGGCGGAATCGGTTGATCACGAGATTCGTCGACGGGTGCAGCGCCTCGAGTGCGAACACCATCACGTAGTCGAGGACCGGGTTGCCCGCTGCTTCCACGATGACCCGGTGGAAGGCAACGTCGGAATCGCAGAACTCCTCGTCGGAGAGATCTGGGCGAGCCTGGCGATCGATCGCTGCGTACAGCGCGACGAGGTGCGCCTGAGTCCGGCGTACGGCAGCGAGGCGGGCACACATGGTCTCGAGCAGCCGCCGACTCTCGGCGACTTCGGCGAGGGAGAACACCTGATGGCTCACGAGCAGGGTCGCCGTCGTCGACAGATCCGAACGCGCCTGCTCCGCGCTGGGCAGGGAGACGAAGTTACCTCCCGAGACACCCCGACGCGACCGGATCAGGTTCTTCGCGGCCAGCCGCTTCAATGCCTCGCGGATCGTCGGACGTGAGACCCCGAACTGTTCAGCGAGTTCGGCTTCGTTGGGAAGCCGTTCATCGACGGCCAGGTCGCCCGAGACGATGGACTCACCGATGGCGGCGGCGATCTGGTCGGGCAGCGATCGCAGCTCGGTCGAGAAGACCGGTGACCCTTTCCCCGACGGCATCCTCAGACCGTAATTCAATAGGTCAGATCAATTCAAGGAGAACCACCAGCGTCGGTGCCTGGTCGACGTCAGAGATCGAAGCGAACCGCTCCCATCGTGTGCGCCATCGTGAAGCCGAGCGACTCGGCGAGCGCGTTCGATCCGGCGTTCGCGGTCGCGCAGCGGTAGAGCATTCGACGCTGCGGGAACCGACCCGCTCGGCGCACGATGAACTCGTGGACCACGAACGCGCCGAAGCGTCGCCGACGGAACGCCGGGTGCGTCAGCACCGCGAGATCGTCGAATGACGCATCGATCCCGGAAGGCCGCGCTGCGGCGTAGGCAGCGATCGATCCGGTCGGAGCGATCAGCGCGGAGATCACCGGGTCGAGATCGTCGAGGTCCAGGTCGGCCTCGTCGACGTCGTCCTCGGAGCACGCCTCGGCCAATTCGGTGAGGAGCGACCGGTCACCCTGGTCGGAAGGATCAATCGGTCGTTCCACGAAGCCTGCAGTGTCGGAACGCGGGCGCTGCAGCGGGCCGGCCAGCACTCGGTTGTTGCCGCGGCCGATCAACCTGGCGCCCAGGGCGGTCGCGGACTCGACGAAGTCGTCGGTCGAGATCGGCGTCGGGCCAGCGAGCGGCGCCAGTCGTTCGGCGAGCGCCGGGTCGCACCACACCACCGTAGCGGTGGGAGTCGGATAGCTGCTGGCGGAGCCGGTGCCGGCGCGGTCGGGGGCGGGGGCCACGACGGTGCCTCCGAGATTCGAGGGTCCGACGACGGCCGCTGCGTTGCGCAGGATCGCCGCGAAGTACTCGTCGAGGGAGCCCATCGGTCTCAGTATGCAGCACGAGCCCGCGACGGATCCACGAGGTTGATCAGTCGTCGCCGTCCATCCAAGAGAAGCGGGTGCCGCCGCCGAGCGGCGGGAACGCGACCTGACGCTTCTCCAGGAAACTCGCGATCCCCTCGGACACGTCGCCGCCGGCCAGCGACTCGCGCATCAGGGCCTCGGAATGGTGGAGTGCGTCCGGCGCCGTCATCGACGGCTCCGTGTTGACCTGGTACTTGATGGTCGCCATCGACGCCGGCGAGGCGTTGGCGGAGAGGTCCTGTGCGTAGGCGAGGGCGATGTCCATCAACTCGGCCGGATCGGCAACGCGCGAGACCAACCCCAGCTCGTGCGCCTCCTCGGCGAGGATGACGCGGGCTGACAGCAACAGATCGAGCGCGACCTGGCGCCCTGCGATCGACTGGAGCAGCCACGCCATGCCGTACTCTCCGATCAGGCCGCGACGGGCGAACGCCGTGGTGAACTTGGCACCGGCTGCGGCGAAACGCACATCGCACTGGAGGGCGTACGCGAAGCCGACGCCCGCGCACGCGCCGTTGACCGCGGCGATCATCGGCTTGGTGATCGCGAGTGGCGTCGTCCTCGGGATGGACAGATTCGGGAGCGGCTGCTCGTCGGGACCGGGCCGGTGAGCCAGGTCGGCTCCGGGGCAGAACGCACGACCTGCACCCGTCACGACGATCGCTCTCACGTCACTGTCCGCCTCGGCCTGTCGCAGGCGGTCGAAGTACGCCACCTCCATGTCCCCGGTCATCCCGTTCATCGAGTCCGGTCGGTTGAACGTGAGCACCGCCACTCCCCGATCGACCGAATACGTGCAGAGGTCATCGTCCGTCATCTCCCCACCTCAGCACATCGGTCGGTCCGCCAGCGTCTTCGGGGTGCCGGCAGCCGTACCATCGGCTCATGCCACTCACCGGAGAATACGAACCGTCGACGTCGGACTGGGTCCGCGAACAGGTCGACACCTACGAGGCCTCGAACGGAACCGAGGCGAACACGCTGCGCGAGACCGGTATCCCGATCATCGTCATCACGAGTCGTGGTGCGAGCACCGGCAAGCTCCGCAAGTTCGCCTTGATGCGCGTCGAACACGAGGGCGAGTACGCGCTCGTCGCTTCGATGGGCGGAGCCCCGCAGAACCCCGGCTGGTTCCACAATCTCGTGGCCGAGCCACTGGTCGAGATCCAGGACGGTCCGGAACCCCACGACTTCATGACCGAAATCGTTACCGGCGACGAACGTCAGCAGTGGTGGGACCGCGCCGTCGAGGTCTTCGGGACATACGCCGACTACGAGAAGAAGACCGACCGGGTCATCCCCGTCTTCGTCGCCCGGCCGATCTGACCCGAGCCAGCTGAATCAGAGCTTCACGACCATCTTGCCGGTGTTCGCTCCCGCGAGGAGGCCGATGAACGCTTCTGG
>JBBSLH010000456.1:0-3021 GCA_038255425.1 Acidimicrobiales bacterium | reverse complement strand
CCTCGGCCACCTTCGAAGACGTCCTCCAGTCCGCTCTGAGCCGCCGCAAGGTCCTCGTCGGCGGATTCGCCACCGCCGCCGCGACCTTCTTCGCGCCGCAGTTCTCGACCACGGCCTCGGCCAAGGAGGGCCGAGGAAACTCTGCACTCGCCGGCAAACCGTCCGGGGTTGTGGGCGGCGCGAAGGGGTTCAGAAGCATCGGGATCTCCACGATCGACGAGGTGGTCGTGCCAGAGGGGTACATCGCCGAGCCGCTCTACCGCTGGGGTGACCCGATCTCTGGCTCCGGGGGCACGTTCTCAGGCACCGGCATCACCCTCGCCGAGCAGCTCGCCTCAGCCGGCCAGAGCCACGACGGCATGCACTACTTCCCGCTCGCGAGCCGCGGGCCGAACCAGCGGGGCCTGCTCGTGCTCAACCACGAGATCACCGAGTCCGAGTTCCTGTTCGAAGACGGCACCGCCAATTGGAACGCCGAGAAGTCGGCCCTGGCGATGGCCGCACAGGGGTGCTCGGTCATCGAGATCAAGCGAACCGGCAACAAGTGGAAGGTCATGCCGTCGGGCTACGCCCGCCGCATCACCACCATGACGCCGATGGAACTCACCGGCCCGGCTGCGGGCGACGCACTGCTCAAGACCAGCGCCGATCCCACGGGCACGGCGGTCTTGGGTACGGCCAACAACTGCGCCAACGGTAAAACCCCGTGGGCCACCTACCTCACCTGCGAGGAGAACTTCAACGCCTACTTCGGCACGACGACGAGCGGAGCGAGCCCCAACGCCCTGCAGCGCCGATACGGCGTGGGCGTCGCTGGTTTCGGGCCTCCGTTGTACCTCAGCGAGAATCGCTTCGACATCGTCGAGGAGCCCAACGAGTCCAACCGGTTCGGCTGGGTCGTCGAGATCGACCCGTTCGACCCGACCTCGACCCCCAAGAAGCGCACAGCACTCGGCCGGATCAAGCATGAGAACGCCGAACTCGTCGAGTGCCCCGACGGCCGCGTGGTCGTGTACATGGGCGACGACGAGCGCGGCGAGCGGATCTACAAGTTCGTCAGCAAGAACCGGTGGGAGGACGGCCCCGACACCGTGCTCGACAGCGGCACGCTCTACGTCGCCGTGTTCAGCGACGATCTGACTTCTGGTGATGCCAAGGGCAAAGGCGAATGGAAGGCCCTGACTCCCGAGACGACCGGATTCGCCACCATGGCCGAGATCCTGATCGACACCCGAGGAGCGGCCGACGTTGTCGGCGGCACACGCATGGACCGACCCGAATGGATGGCCGCCGACCCGAAGAACCCCGGCACCGTGTACTGCACACTCACCAACAACAGCCGCCGCGGGACGCAGTTCCCGCTCGACGAAGCCAACCCCCGCGTCGGCAACCCGTTCGGGCACATCATCCGTTGGGACGAGGCCGAAGGCGACCCGAAGGCCACGACGTTCACGTGGGACATCTTCATCTTCGCCGGTGACCCCGCCACGGCCGGCGCGCCGGGCAACCCGGCTCCGGTGACCCAGCGAATCCCGGCATTCGGTGCGCCTGATGGGCTGTGGTTCGACGGTGCCGGCTCGCTGTGGATCCAGACCGACGGAACACAACCCGTCGCCTGCAACGACCAGATGCTGTGTGCCGACACCGAGACTGGAGAGGTCAAGCGGTTCCTGGTCGGGCCCGTCGGTTGCGAGGTGACCGGCATCACCCAAACCCCCGACGGCACCGCGACGTTCGTCAACATCCAACATCCGGGTGAAGGCGGCAGCGGCAGTGACTGGCCCGACAAGGTCGGCGGCCTGCCACGGTCGAGCACCATCGTGATCCGGCGTCTCGACGGCGGCCCGGTCGTCGGCCCTTACGCCTGACTCCTGCGCGGCGTCCGCTACCACGCGTTGTGGTAGCGGGCGTTGTCGCGCGGTGGCACTGTCCGCGACCGCCGGTGCTCGAGAACGTACGGTTCAGAAGGCGACGACCCGTGGGAACCGATCCGCTCGCGACAGACCGAGCACGACAGCTTCTGCACCGTTTCGCCGAACCATCACCTCCACGACCACCTCGGACACGACCTTCCAGCACGGATCGGACATCGCCGGTGGTTCGAGCTGAACGCTGTCGGCCAGGTCGCGGCAGTGCACCGTGAGCTCGACGAGGCGAGTCTTCAGATACTCACCCAGCCCCATCCGGAGTCCTGCGAGCACAGCGAGCTGGCGGTCCATGTCATCGGGCATCCGACTCAATCGTTCGAACACCGCTCGGAGTGCGTCGACGAGGTTCTGATGGCCATCCTCGGCTGCCGACTCTCCGCGTCGACGAACAGCCTGATGGAACTCGCTCGTCACCGGATCGTGGTCACCCAGCGCCGCGACGAAGTAGCCGGGCGCGTCGACGTGGGCAGCGTCGCCGGGCGGTTCGTCGCTGTCGAGATACGTGTCGACGGTCGACAACGCCCTTCCCAGATGCGCTGCCAGAGCTCCGACTGACAGCTCCGGCAACACCGAGTCCGACAACCATTGCGCCTCGACCTCCGGACGAGCAACGAGGTCCAGGGCCGTGGAACACGAATCGAGGTACAACGCTCTGAGATCGGTCATCTGTCGAGTATCGCTGGTTGCGGGCGACGGCTCTCGACGTTGGACCGACTGGAATTGCAGCGAGCCGACACCCGACGCGAATCGCTCAACCGTGCTCGTCCGGCTCGCCGGATGGCGGGGGCGATTGCGCGCGGGCGCGGCGGGCCGATGCCTGTTGGCCGTCGTCTTCGTAGTGCACCGTCACCGATTGGAACCCCTTGAATTGTTGCGAGTTGACCGCCTCGAGATAGGCGCGTCGGTCGGCGTCGGTCAGGTCCACGTTGTCCGTGAACGGGGTGAGCAGTGAGCGTGGATAGAGCTGTTTGGTGCGCACCACGTTGATTTCCGATCCGATCACGATGCCGACGGCGGCGAGGAAGATCCATGCGAACAAGCCGAGCACGAGCGCGAACACGCCGTTCGTGGCACCGGCATCCTTGACGACGTT
>JBBSLH010000455.1:0-3024 GCA_038255425.1 Acidimicrobiales bacterium | reverse complement strand
CCGACGCCGCACGCCGGATTCTGGAGCGATACCGCGACCGGTGACCGCGGACCCGAGCCGACTGGCTTGTACGATCGCTCGACTGTGACCGACGCGACCCCAATCGGCTCGACCCCCATCGGCGACAGCACCGAACTCGTCGACGAAGGCCCGCCCCAGGCAGAACCCCGGCCCCGGATGTCGCGCTCCGTCCGGTCCGCGATCGAGTGGGGTGCCGTGATCGTCGGTGCGCTCGTCATCGCGCTGGTCGTCAAGCTCTTCCTGATCCAGGCCTTCTACATCCCGTCTGAATCGATGTTCCCCACCCTCAAGATCGGGGATCGGGTCCTGGTGAACAAGCTCGACGACGGTGTCGGTGGAATCGATCGTGGCGACGTCATCGTGTTCGACCGACCGGGCGGCCCCGGCGCTGACGGCATCTCCGAGTTGATCAAGCGCGTGATCGCGCTCCCGGGCGAGACCGTCCAGGGCGAGGACGGCCGGGTGATGATCGACGGGGAGTTCATCGACGAGAGCTACCTTCCGGAGGGCATCACCACGTCCACATTCGGCCCGGAGACGGTGCCGGCCGGTCACGTGTGGGTGATGGGTGACAACCGTGGCGCTTCCGACGACTCACGTCGGTTCAAGTTCATCCCCGAGGAGGACATCGTCGGGACGGCATTCGTGATCATCTGGCCGGTCGGCGACGTCGGCACGCTCTGACGCTCACGCACGCCATTCGCTGCGACCGTCACGAACGGCAGTCGAACTGACGGCGTGGAATTCGACAGGAACGTCGAGGAGCGAGTCTTCGACAGCAGACGGGAGCGTGAATCCGGTGCGGGGCACGATCGCGAGGCGGGGGAGTCGCTCGAGCGCCGCGTCCCGCGCGGTGACCGAGCCTCCGTAGAACCGCGGATCGTGGAGCTGGTGCCACTTGTCGGCACCCAGTACCAACAGGTCATAGCCCTCGGCGATGTCGACCAGCAGCTGCGCGTCGGTCACGACGACGTCGATCCAGGGGCGGTCGCCACGGTGTGCCTCGATCGTCTCGGCCCGTGCCTCGACCGGACTGTGCGCACCGTCCTCCTTTTCGAGGGCCTGTCGCGAGATGGTGAGGTCCACGCGATCGACACCGTGTGTTGCTCGGACTGCGTCCACGATCGCCAGATGGGCGATGGTCAACGGGTCGAACGAACCAGGGAACGTCGCCGCCGCCACCGGATCAGCGCGCCCGAGTCATCGCGTCGACCATGCGATCGACGTGGTCGGAATAGACAGCGTCGATCCCGATGTGGAGGAGTTGGTCGAGGATCCGTGGCTGCTGCGCATCCCAACCGAAGCACTCGATCCCGAACCGGTGGAACAGTGTGGTGAGACCGGCACTCCAGTCCGAGTGATGCATGTTCAACACCTCGATCCCGGCGTTCCGGAGCGACATTGCACGTCGCTCTGGTCCCTCGGCGATCTTGGCCATCCGGGTCGAGTCGACGAGATGGAACGCGTCGGAACGAGAACGCCAGCTCGCGACCGTCTCCCAGTCGGGATGGCAGAGCCACAGGTTCGCGTCGGCTCCCATCTCCTCGGCGACAGCGACCGTGGACTCGAACGCTGCGACATCCTTCACGTCGAGCGACAGCGGGAGTTCGACGCCGACCGCGTCGTAGAACTCCCGGAGCGACGGGATGTGGGGCGGGAGATCGGCACGGTCGACCCGCGAGATGGGCGTTCGACGGAGTCGCCCGACGACGCCGTCGTGGTCGAGCACCGGGACGCCGTCGGCGGTGATCCACACGTCACTCTCGACACCGGTCGCGCCGAGACGGATGCCCAGAGCGAACGCCTCGAGCGTGTTTTCGGTAGCGTGAGCTCGCGCACCTCGATGGGCGAAACCGATCGGTGACCTGCGCAGCGGCTCGACTCGCGCCATGTCGCAAAGCCTGGCAGTCCGGGTGGATCTGGCAGGAATCGCTCAAGGGTCACCGAATGGCAGCCGATGGTTGTTGCAGTGAGAGGGAGAGCCGGGAGGGCTTCGGGAGATGGCAACACGAATCCGAGCGAGTTGTGCGGACTGCGGCGACGTCGAGCTGTGCGTGAGCGACGTCGAGGTGCGGGTCTGTACCGATGACAACGCCGGGAGCTACGTGTTCCGCTGCCCGCGCTGCGACATGGCAGTTGTCAAGGATGCGGAACCTCGTGTCGTCGACCTGCTGCTCGCCTCTGGCGTCTCGTTGACCACCTGGACGGTTCCGGCCGAGTTGCGTGAGTCGCGGACCGACGGTCCGGCGTTCACCCACGACGATCTCCTCGACTTCCACGACCAGCTCGATCAGGACGACTGGTTCGATCGCCTTGTCGACGGCGTGTCGGACGGCAACGCCGACTCGGCGACCGACCACACCTGACCAATCGGTGAACACCGAGTTGCGGCGACGTCGCAGCTCGCAGACGCGCCGTTACACTCCGCGTCATGTTCAACGTCGGCGGCATGGAGCTGCTCGTCATCGCTCTGGTGGCGCTCCTGGTGCTCGGACCAGACAAGCTTCCCGGTGCAGTCCGGCAGTTCGGCCAGGTCGTCGGTGAACTCCGCCGCATCTCCAGCGGCTTCCAGACCGATCTCCGCGGAGCCCTCACCGATGCCGAACGTGAAGCAGCTGCCGAGTCCGAGAAGCGGGCCAATGCTGCGGCGCCTCGTTCTGACACGCCGGACCCCGGCGCAGCCATCGCTGCGGCACACGCGGAGCTCGAAGCGGCTGAAGCCGCACTCGATGATGATCCGGTCCATGACACACCGACCAGGTCATCCAGCGCCGATAGCGGCTCCGAAGGTCAGACTGAGGCATCATCGTCGGACAACGACGAGGATTCTTCACACGCCGCTTCCTGATCTGGGGGCGGATCGTGGTCCGATCACCCCCCGAGACCCCGCGGTGACGCGGCAGGAGCAGTAGATGGCCAAGACAGTCGACGACGGGCGCATGCCGCTGCTCTCGCACCTGGGCGAGCTGCGCGATCGGCTCGTCAAGATCGCTGTCGCCGTGG
>JBBSLH010000454.1:0-3047 GCA_038255425.1 Acidimicrobiales bacterium | reverse complement strand
CTGGACGACGATGTTGAACGGCACGAGGCGCTGCGAGAACCAGCCCGTCTTCACGGCGATCCATGCCGGCGTGATGTCGGGACCGCTCGAGCCGACGACATCGGTGATCTCGCCGATGTCCTCCCCCGTGGTCGAGATGAGTTGTGAACCGGTGATGGTGTCCATGGTGGGCCTCCAAATCGTGGTTGCCCGTCCCTTCCCCATCATCACCCACAATATTGCGATTCGCAATGTTTTCGTAACACTTCGCAGATCTATGGGATCCCCAGGTACTTGTGGGTCTGGACACTGAGCCGCCACCGGGGGTGCTCGAGGCAGTACTCGATCGCAGCCTCGGTGGCCGATGCCCGACCGGGTCCATCCATCGGCGACAGGAGGAGATGGTCGAACGCCATCGACTCGAACTGTGCCGGATCGAGGCCCAGTTGCGGGAAGACGACCTTGCACTCGTCGCCCTCGCGCACGACGATCTGCGTGCTGGCCTTCGGGCTCATGCAGATCCAGTCGATGCCGTCCGGGAGCGACAGCGTGCCGTTGGTCTCGATCGCGATCTCGAAGGCGCGAGCATGCAACGCGTCGACGAGTTCGGTGTCCAACTGCAGCGCCGGCTCGCCGCCGGTGCAGACGACGAACCGGTGATCCGCACCGCTCCCCCACACGCCCGCGACGTGTTCGGCCAGTGCGTCGGCGCCGCGGAACACGCCGCCTCCTTCGCCGTCGGTTCCGACGAACTCGGTGTCGCAGAACTGGCAGATCGCCGTCGCCCGATCCTTCTCGTGACCCGACCACAGGTTGCACCGGGAGAAGCGGAGGAACACCGCGGCGCGGCCGGCGTGGCGTCCCTCACCCTGCAAGGTCCGGAACGTCTCCTTGACTGCGTAGGTGGTCACGACCTGAGCGTACGGGTGCCATGTCGGGACGAGCGACGAGCCCTGTCACGCATTCCAGGCGACCGGGAGCGTCGAGAGCCCCCGCAGCACGAATGTGTTGCGCCAGCGTGGAGTGCCCGCAAGTCGCAGGTCGGGGAGGCCCCGGACGAGCGCAGGGAGCACGGCGCCCACCTCCAAGCGAGCAAGCGACGCCCCGATGCAGTAGTGGATGCCCGACGACAGACCGAGATGCGGGTTGAGCGTGCGGGTCACATCGAGCCGATCGGGATCCTCGAACACGTTCGGGTCGCGGTTGGCCGCACCGACGAGGACGGCCATGAGCCGTCGGGCCGGCGCGACCCGGTCCCGCAGTTGGATGTCGACGAGCGGGATCCGCTGCGTGAACTGCACCGGACCGTCGAACCGGAGCAGTTCGTCGACCATCACCGTCGGGTCGACGTCGGTGTCACGGACGAGCGCGAGCTGATCCGGGTTCTGCAGGAGAGCGAGCAGTCCGTTGGCGATCAGGTTGGTGGTGGTCTCGAACCCTGCGCCGAGGAGGAGCACGCACATCGAGATCATCTCGTCGCGGGTCAGCCGGTCGCCCTCCTCCTCGACCTCGACCAGTGCTGCGACGAGACCGTCGGGCGCGCGTCGGGTCGGGTCGTCGACGAGTTGCCCGAAGAACGCTTCGAGCTCGCTGGCCGCGACATCGCCTCGACGTTCCTTCTCCGCATCTCGGAAGAGGCTGACGTCGAGCCGTGGTGCGAGGTCGCGCGCCCAGTGGACGAACTTCGGGCGGTCGGATTCCTGGACGCCCAACAACTCGCAGATCACTGCGACGGGGAGCGGGAGCGCAAGCTCGCTGACGACGTCGGCGCCACCGAGCGGGCGCACGCGGTCGACCAGGTCGGTGACCATCTCGTCGACTCGGGGGCGGAGCCGTTCGATGCTCCGAGGGGTGAACGCTCGGCTGACCAGTCGGCGGAGGCGGGTGTGGTCGGGCGGGTCGACGAACAGCAGGCTTCGGTCGATGAGGACGTCGTAGGCGCCATCGGCCCGATCACTCTCCGGCAGCCCCTCGGCCAGACGCTCCTTGACGCTGACCTCGGGGTGCCGCAACAGGGTCGACGCATCTTCGTGCGAGGCCACCACCGTCGCGCCGAATCGCGTGTCGATGACCCCGCCGGCTTCGTGGAGGCGGCCGTAGAGCGACCACGGATCGGTGCGGACCTTGGGGCTGGCGATGAACGAGAACAACCTCACCGAGTCGACGGGGACGTGGCGACCGACACGGCCTGCCACGTCCAAGAGTTGGCGCTTCACCACGGTCGACGTCTGCGTCACGGCCCCTCCACCAGTTCAGATACGGATCCGTATCTGAATACGATCCTGTATCCTGGCGGGACTGTCGTCAAGGAGTGAACGCGTGGCAAGGGTCACGAGAGCCGAATCCCAGGCCGAGACCCGACGTCTCCTCATCGGCGCGGCGGCGACGGAGTTCGCCGAACGAGGGTTCGGCGGCGCCAGCCTCGATCGGATCGCGGACGGAGCAGGGTTCACCCGAGGGGCCGTGTACTCGAACTTCGCCGACAAGGCCGACCTGTTCGTCGCGGTCCTCGACCACCGCCTCGACGATCAGATCGCCGACCTGGCCGGCGTGATCGGCGACGCCGAAGCCACCGCGGGCCCGTTCGTGGCACGGCTGCGCGCCGACGACTGGACCCAGCGCAACCCCCAAGCGGGTCGGCTCCAGTGGATCCTGCTCTACGACGAGTTCCGGATCTTCGCGCTCAGGAATCCGTCGGCTCGCGAGCGCCTGGCCGAGCACGAACAACGCATGCGCGAGGAGTACGCCAGGGCGGCGCACGAGTTCCTCGCGCCGCTCGGGTTGGGCGACGCATTCGACCCGGACACCTTGGGCGCGATGTTGTTCGGTCTCGACCACGACCTGAACCGCCAGGAACTGATCGACCCTGCCCACGTGCCCAAGACGTCGTTCGCCGACGCGGTCGCGATCCTGTTGCAGGCGGCGGCCGCGCTCGCGAATGACCGGTCCGGTCAGCGGTAGCGGGTGGGGTCGTCGACCCCGGCCTGCTCGAAGCCCTGTCGACGCAGGATGCACGCATCGCACTCGCCACATGCGCCCGCATCCGTCGCGTCGTAGCAGGTGACGGT
>JBBSLH010000453.1:0-3075 GCA_038255425.1 Acidimicrobiales bacterium | reverse complement strand
GGCATGCCCGACAAGCTCAAGGACTGCTCGGCCAAGAACACCAGCGAGCGTGAACTGTTCATCGTCGAGGGCGACTCCGCCGGCGGTTCGGCCGTTTCGGCCCGCGACCCGCGTACGCAGGCGATCCTGCCCATCCGGGGCAAGATCCTCAACGTCGAGCGCGCCCGCATGGACAAGATGCTCAAGAACACCGAGGTCCAGGCCCTGATCTCGGCCATCGGCGCCAGCGTGGGCGAAGAGTTCGACGTCGAGAAGCGCCGCTACGACAAGATCATCGCCATGTGCGACGCCGACGTCGACGGCTCCCACATCCGCACGCTGCTGCTCACGTTCTTCTTCCGGCAGATGAAGCCACTGGTCGAGAAGGGCTGCATCTACATCGCCCAGCCGCCGCTGTTCTCGACGCTGGTCGGCAAGTCCAAGATCTACCTCAAGGACGAGAAGGCCCGGACGGTGTTCCTGCAGGAGAACCCGAACCACAAGAAGGACTTCCAGCGCCTCAAGGGCCTGGGCGAGATGGACGCCGACGAGCTCGAGATCACCACCATGAACCCCGACAGCCGCCGGCTGCTGCAGGTCACGGTCGAGCAGGCCGCCCTCGCCGACGAGGTCATGTCGGTCCTCATGGGCGACGACGTCCCTGCCCGCAAGGACTTCATCGTGACCAACGCCAAGGACGTCAAGTTCGTGGACATCTGAAACCCTCGGCCGCAGGGCGGCGACGGGTTTCTTGAAGTTGTTCGGCTGGGCCTCACAACTTCTCAGATGTTCACGGTGGCCCGGTCCTAGAGGCCGAGGCGTGATGCCAGGGCGGTGACGTCGGACGGTTCGAGCACCGACGTCGTCAGGCTCCACACGCCGTCGAAGACCTCGGGGGGAGCGCCCTCGCGCATGCCGCCGAGTAACTCGGTGCGATCGTCCACGTTCATGGCCGGGAGCATGACGGCCAGCGACGTGACCATCTCCTCAGGCGGGATCGAGCCGACGATCGCCTGGTGGATGTCCAGTGATGCCTCGAAACCCAGGGCGACGTCGAGCGCCGGCATGATCTGGCGCTCCTCGAGGTCCTGGTGGGCGAGGTACGCGCTGGTGAACGACGCCAACTCCACGTAGAGGCGGTGGAGGTGCCACCGCAGATCGCCGGAGGTGTCGACGGTCTCGGTCGCCCGGCCGAGCAGGTCGCCGAGTCGGGACTCGAGGACCTCGTGGTCGGTGACGACCCGGCTGGCGAGATCGGGCACGTGCTGCTCGATGGCCGGTTGGATGTGGGCGTCCTCGTGTTCCGCATGCGTCACGAGCAGGTCGACGACACTGGCGACGTGGTCGCGTAGAGCGCTCCGCTCGTGGCGCTGCGCGGCGTCGATCTGGCCGGCCTGCTCGGTGACCGCGAAGAGCTCCGAGCGGATGCCCTTGTGGATGTCGCGGTAGAGGTCGAGGGCCACCGGCCGGAGCGAGAGCGCCGTGTCGGGATGGAGGTCGATGGTGGTCATGTCTGTCTCCTCTGGAGCGCTGCTCGGCCGTTCCGAGCGGGGGAGTGCTCCGTTGACACCATCGTCTGCCAGCGTCCGGCGGCTCGCGCCTGAAAGGGCACTCACCGAATGCTCAAAGCGTCGTAATCTCTCAGCCGTGGTCGATGTCGAACTCGCGGCGTTCGCTGCGGCCGGGCGCGCGCTGATCGTGGGTGCGGTCGAGCCCGACGGAGCTCCCTATGCGGCGCGCGGGTGGGGGTTCGTGCTCGATCCCGACGGCATCCCGATGGTGGTCGTCGACGCGGATGACGAGCGGGGCCGCGATGCGCTGCGACCCGGCGGTTCGATCGCCGTCACCGCCGCCGACGTGCGGACACTGCGATCGATCCAGTTCAAGGGGGCGGTCGATGCGTTGAGCGACGCGACGGACGCCGACGCAGCGGTGATCGAGCACTACCTCCACGAGTTCTACACGACGATCGCCGAGACCGACGCAATCCCGATCGAGACGCTGCAGCGGATCAGCCCGACCCGCTACCTCCGCTGTCGCTTCGACTGTCACGACCTGTTCGACCAGACCCCGGGGCCCGGAGCGGGCGCGCCGGTGGGTACACCGTGACCGCGCCGACGGTCCCGGTCCCTCGGCTGTCGGAGCTACGCGACTGCTTCGAGGGCGCCGTTCCCGCCGTCATCGCCACCTCGGCCGCTGACGGCACACCCAACATCACCTACCTCTCACGGGTCGCCCTGGTCGACGATGAACGGGTCGCGCTGTCGAACCAGTTCTTCTCCAAAACCGCGCGCAACCTGGCCGAGAACCCACGGGCGAGCGTGCTGATCCTCGATGTCCGGACCTACGAGCAGTACCGCCTGAGCCTCGTCTACGAACGGACCGATCGGCGCGGACCGGTCTTCGAGCGACTCCGGCGAGATGTCGACGTCACCGCCGCGCTCCAGGGGCTCCAGGACGTGTTCCACCTCCGGGCAGCCGACATCTACCGGGTGGTCGAGATCGAGCACGTGATCGCCGACGTCCATCGTCGCGGCATCCCGGCACCGGAGGTGCACCACGGTCGCCTCGACGGCCTCGACGCCAGTCGGATCGCCGAGCTCAGCGCTCGCCTGGGGCGATGCCGCGATCTCGACGCTCTCGTCGACTGCGCCCTCGACGGACTGGCAGATCTCTTCGACTACCAGCACTCGATCCTGCTCCTGCACGACGACGCGGAACGACGGCTGTTCACGATTGCCAGCCACGGCTACGAGGTGGAGGGAGTCGGGTCGGAGGCCATCGTCGGTGAGGGTGTCCTCGGGCTCGTGGCCGAGCGATGCGTGGCAGTTCGCACCGGCAACGCTCGTCAATTGGCCAAGTATGCGCGCACGGTGCGGCGCAGCTTCGACGAGGAGTCGGGGACGATGGATGCGAGGGACATCGCGGTGCCGGGACTGGCGGAAGCGAAGAGTCAGGTCGCCGTGCCGGCGATGGCGTTCGGCATGCTGGTCGGGGTGCTCATGGTCGAGGACCCCGAGTCGGTCGCGTTCTCCGAGATCGACGAATCGGTGCTGACCGTCATCGCCTCGGCGATCGGGGCCGCCATCGAGGTCG
>JBBSLH010000452.1:0-3087 GCA_038255425.1 Acidimicrobiales bacterium | reverse complement strand
GCCTGATAACGTTCGTTATCTGATGACCGACACCGCTGACACCACCGCTGCGGGACCCGAGGCAGCCGGGCGCCCGCCCGTCGCCGACTGGGCCACCGACTTCGATCACACCCACCCCGACTACGCGGCTGCCGCGCCGGAGATCTGGGACGACCTGCGCGAGCGATGCCCGGTCGCCCACTCCGAGCGCTTCGGCGGCGTCTGGTTCCCGACCCGTCACGAGGACGTCGCGGCCATCGCCAACGACACCGAGCACTTCTCGAGTCAGGGCGTGATCGTCACGGACTGGCGGCCGTTCATCCCCAAGCCGCAGGGCTATGCCCCGCCCATCACGTCCGACCCTCCCTTCCACAACAAGGCGCGCCGTCTCCTGCTCCCGCCCTTCGCCCCGAAGGCGATCAAGGAGTTCGAACCACGGACCCGTGCGCATTGTCGAGCCCTCCTCGACGAGATCGAGGAGCGGATCGACGCAGGCGAGGACGTCGTCGATGCGGCGGTCGCCTACACGCAGCACATCCCGGTGCACGCCATCGCGGCGATGCTCGGCCTCCCCGAGACCGACGGCGACAAGTTCCGTGGCTTCATCCACCGGATCATCGAGGCACCCGGCCAGGCCCCGCCCGTCGACCACAGCGAGACGCTCGACCACTACCTCACGACCGCGATCGAGTCACGACGCGCCGCGCAGGCGTCCGGCGAAGAACCTGGCGACGACCTGATCTCGTTCCTGCTCACGGAGGAGATGGACGGCGAGCCGCTCTCGACCGAGCACATCCGGGGCACGATCGCCCTCCTGATCATCGCCGGCATCGACACCACGTGGTCGGCGATCGGCGCCAGCCTCTGGCACCTCGCGCAACACCCAGACGACCGGAAACGCTGGACCGACGACCCCACCGTCCACACCTTCGCCATCGAGGAGTTCCTGCGCTTCTATGGACCGGTGACCATGGCCCGCATCGTGGCCGAGGACACCGAGATCGGCGGCTGTCCGGTCAAGACCGACGACTGGGTCCTCCTCCCGTTCCCGTCCGCCAACCGCGACCCAGAGATGTTCGAGCGCGCGGACGAGTTCATCATCGACCGGGCCCGGAACCGCCACTCGGCGTTCGGCCTCGGCATCCACCGGTGTCTCGGTTCGAACCTCGCCCGCATGGAACTGACGGTGGCGGTCGAGGAATGGATGGAACGATTCCCCGACTTCGAGTTGGCTGACGCCGAGGCCGTTCGCTGGTCCACGGGCCAGGTTCGCGGTCCCCGCAACCTGCCCATCCGCATCACCACCGGGAGCGACTCGTGAAGCTGAAGCTCGACAACGACGCATGCCAGGGGCACGGGCGTTGTTTCGCCCTCGCACCGGATCTGTTCGATGCCGACGACGAAGGCTTTGCCGTTCTCCTCGTGGAGGGTGAGATCCCGAAGGAGCAGGAGGCCGACGCCCAACTCTGCGCCGACAACTGCCCCGAATTCGCCATCACCGTCGAGCCCTGACCGACGGCTCAAAACGAGGGGTCAGACGACGGTGCCGGCGAAGTCGGTGCTGTCGAGCTCGATGAAGATGCACTCGCCGGGACAGTCGTCGGCCGAGGCGATCACGTCGTTCTGGAAGTCGGGAGCGACCGGGACCATCGAGCCCGATCCGCCCGGGTCGTTGCCGATCTCCATGCCGTCGCGCACGTACGCGATCCCGTCCTCGAGAATCACGAAGATCTCGGGGCAGTGGTCCGTGCACAAGCCGTCGCCGGTGCACAGGTCCTGATCGATCCAGACATGCACCCCCCCAGCCTGGCGTGCCAGGCATCGCTTGTGAAGTCGAGCACACTCTCGAACGACTCGAGCCCGCCTACGCTCAGGGCGTGATCCACCCCAAGGACATGGCGACCGTCTGGGTGATCCGCGGCGGCGAACGGAACCGACTCGTGTCCACCTTCCTCCAGGACGGCAGCATCGGGGTCGGCTATCCGACCATTCCGGACGGCAGGACGGTCGATCGCTCGAAGGCGCTGAAACTCCTCGCGACCGACGACGAGGTCGCTGCGCCCGAAGCGGCCGCTGCGATGTTCCTCAGCTTCGTCCGCCGCGTCGACGTCGGCGACGTGGTCTTCATGCCCGATCCCCAGGAACAGGGCATGGCCTGTGGCGTCGTCACCGGTGACTACGAGTACCGCGCAGAGGTCCCGCTCGAGCAGTACCGGCACCGCCGTACGGTCGACTGGCGACGCCGACTTCCGAACGATGCGCTGCCGGAGCGGCTCGAGAACGTGCCCCGACAACGGCAGACGTTGCACGACGTGGCCGACGGAAAGCTGCGCGACCTGGCGCTGCAGTGCTGCGAGGAGTCGCTCGGCGACGACCCGTTCGTCCGGAAGTCACCGCCGGTGCGTTCGACGTCCGGCCAGCCGCGGACCCGCAAGCCGCCCCGACCACCGAAGGCCACCGTGCCCGAGCGGCGATGCATGAACTGCTTCGTCTCCAAGCCCGAGGAACTGTTCGAGGACGGGGGCGACTGGTGCCGGGACTGCCTGTGATGTCGCGCGGCCGCACGGTCGGGACCCTGATCGCAGCCATCCTCGCGATCTGCGTGTCGCTGACCCTGCCGACGACGATCGCGGCAGCGGGCGAGACCCCCTCGACGACGACAGCACCGTCGAGCACGGTTCTCCCGACGACGACGGCAGCGACCACGACGCCACCGACCACGGCGGCGCCCACCACTGCGCCGGCCACGACGGGACCGCCGCCAGAATCGACGGCACCGCCACCCACCATCGTCACCACGCCGACCACGGAGCCCCCGTCGACCACGACGTCGCGCCTCCCGACCTCCACCACGGCGCCTCCGACCGTGCCACCGCTGCCCTCCACGACGACCATCCCCGTCGGCGACGCACGCCTGATCGAGCAGAACACGCCCGACCTCGTCGGCGTCGTCACCGTGTGGATCCTCGGGATCGTGGCGACGTTCGGAGTGCTCGGCTGGTCGTGGTGGTCGAGCCGCCCGTAGACGATCTCGACCAGCGGCTCACTGCTCGTCGAGCAGGTGCCGGAGCTTCGACCGCAACCGCTGGACGGTGTTGTCGACGAACT
>JBBSLH010000451.1:0-3096 GCA_038255425.1 Acidimicrobiales bacterium | reverse complement strand
GCCGAGTCGTTGGAGCGTGGCGAGGTGCGCGTGCACCGACGATGGGGAGGTGAGGCCCACGGTGTCGCCGATCTCGCGGACCGACGGGGGGTAGCCCCGTGTGCGCTGGTGCTCCTCGATGACCTCGAGGATCTGGCGCTGGCGCTTCGTGATGTCCTCGGACATGGGGTGCTCCCGGGGTCTGGTGCAGGGATGGAACAACGCTGATCGAACAGGTGTTTGCACAATACGGCGGCGTCCGCCGAAAGGCAAACACCCGTTCGATCCTGCCTTGACTCGAACGACTGTTCGTGCGAGGGTACGAACAGTTGTTCGGGAGAACGAGTGTTCGAGCCACTGGGTTCGAGTCAGTGTTCGACCCCGAAGCGAGTTCTTGTCACCCCCTCTCCGGAGAATGAACCCCATGGTCGCAATCACCACGAACCCCGTCCGCCGCCCCGCTCCGTCGATCCGGCCGAGCCGGTCACGAGCACTGCACGCCGTGCCCGAACGGACGGTCGTGGCGCAGTCCGGGCGAGCGCTCCGCCATCTCGGTCTGCTGGCGCTGCTTGCCGTGGTCGTCCTCGCTGTCGGGTACCTCGCATCCACCACGGCCACGCCGCCCGGGGCCGTCGCCTCGGTCGCCACCCTCGAGGCGCATGTCGTCGCCGAGGGCGAGACGATGTGGTCCATCGCCCAGGACATCGCGCCTGCGGGCGAGGCGGCCACCTACGTGGAACGACTCGTCGAGGCCAACGGCGGGAGTGCGGTCGCTGCCGGCCAGGTGTTGACCGTCCCCGTTCCCTGACCCGGTCCTCGGGGCGGGCGCCGAAGTGCCGAAGCGCCCGCAGTATCGTGGGTCGATGCGCTGCCCGGGCTGTGGAGGCCTCCGAGACAAGGTCATCGACTCTCGCCAGACCGATGACGGCACGTCGATCCGTCGGCGGCGTCAGTGCGAGCTGTGCAACGGTCGGTTCACGACGTTCGAGCGGCTCGAAGAGGTGCCGCTCCAGGTGCGCAAGCGCACCGGTGACGCGGAACCGTTCGACGCCTCGAAGGTGGCGGCTGGGGTCAGCGCTGCGTGCAAGTCGCGGCCAGTGGAACCGGCACAGATCGCCACGCTCGTCGGCGAGGTCGAAGACGCGCTCCGCGTGCTCGGACGCGACGTCGACAGCGATCAGGTCGGCCTCGAGGTGTTGAGCAGGCTGCGAGCACTCGACGAGGTGGCGGCGGTGCGGTTCGCCTCCGTCTACAAGGGCTTCGACACCATCAGCGACTTCGAGCGTGAGATCAGCCTGCTCCAACAGGGTGCGGAGGATCTGGGCGTCACGCGGAGCAACAACCCCGGGCAGAACAACTAACTCGACCGCGACCAGCGGCCGAAGAGCAGTCCGTCCTCGGTGAGGAGCGACACGAGCTCGTACTCGTGCTGAGTGGCGTCTGCCCCGGCCACGATCCGGCTGCTGTCACCGCCGGCGACGAGTGGCGAGAGGGTGATGCACCACTCGTCCACCAACCCGGTGTCCATCAGTGCGCCGTTGAGCGTCGGTCCGCCCTCGCAGACCACGACCGACGCGCCGTCGTCCCGCAGGCGGGTGAGCACGGTCGAGAGGTCGACGTGCTGGGTGCCGGCGCGAAACACCTCGGCCGCACCGTCGAATGCCGCGATGTCGGCGTCGTCGGCTCGGTCGGTGGTGCACACCAATGGGCGCACCGGGGGGTCCTCGAAGACTCGTGCCGTCGGATCGACGCTGAGCGAGCCGGAGACGATCACGAGACGTGGTTGACCCGATGCCCGGCCGACAGCCTCGCGAGCAGCACTGACCTCGTCACTGTGTCGGAGCGGCCCGTAGTCCTCGGCCGACACCGTCCCTGCGCCGACGATCACCGCGTCTGCGATGCCACGGACGGCGCGGAGGAGTTGCTTGTCGGCGGGTCCGCCCAGCCCGCCCGATGTTCCCTCGGTCGCTGTGGCGCCGTCGAGCGTGCTGATCATCCCGACCACGACCCAGGGCCGGTCCGACGGGCACGGCCGCGCTGCACCCAGATAGGAGGTCAGCGGATCGACGTCGCCGGGGTCGGGCAGCAGTTGGCGCACGCGGTGACGGTAGCGATCCCCGTACGCCCGATGGGATGTCGCGTCGGGATGTCACGATGGTGTGGGCCGCGCTGCGGCCACCGTCGTCGAACGAGAGCCGAGCCATGACCGTCACCGAAGAGTCCACCGCAGTGACCACCGAGGACGAGCGGACCGTCGCCAGGACCTGTCCCTTGTGCGAAGCGGGATGCGGGTTGTCGGTGACCGTGCGCGGGTCGGAGGTCACCCGGATCCGTGGCGACATGCTCGACGTCTTCAGTCATGGCTACATCTGCCCGAAGGGTTCCACGCTCCGCCAGCTCCACGACGACCCGGATCGGCTCCGCCAACCGCTGGTGCGTCGTGGCGACCGGCTCGAGCCGGCGACGTGGGCAGAGGCGTGGCAGGCGGTGGCCGATGGGCTCGGCGCCGTGATCGACGAGCACGGTCGCGGGAGCCTCGCGGCGTACGTCGGCAACCCGAACGCCCACAACCTCGGCGCGCTCCTGTACAACCGAGTGCTCCTCAAGGCCCTCGGGACGACCAACGTGTTCTCGGCATCGACGGTCGACCAGCGACCGAAGGAGATCTCGTCGGGTCTCCTGTTCGGCCAGGCCTTGTCGACGCCGGTGCCGGACATCGACCGCACTCACCACCTGCTCATCCTCGGAGCGAACCCCTACGCGTCGAACGGCAGTTTCGCGACCGCGCCCGACTGGCCCGGCAGGATCGAGGCGATGGTGGAACGCGGCGGACAACTCGTGGTCGTCGATCCGCGGCGAACGCGAACGGCCGAGGAGGCCACGCAGTACGTGCCCATCCGCCCGGGTGCCGACCCGCTGCTCCTCGCAGCGATGGTCCAGGTGCTCTTCGCCGAGGACCTGATCGACCTCGGCTCGGTCGCCGACTTCGTGACGGGCCTCGACGAGGTGTCTGTCGCCGTCGCCCCGTTCACGCCCGAGCGGGTCGAGGACCGGACGGGCGTGCCCGCCGCGACCATCCGGCAGATGGCACGAGATCTCGCAGCGGCTCCGTCCGCT
>JBBSLH010000450.1:0-3101 GCA_038255425.1 Acidimicrobiales bacterium | reverse complement strand
TGAGAAGGTTCCAGGCCGCATCGACCGCCAGCACCGGGTAGCGATGCCCGTCGACGACCAGTCGCAAGAGCTCTGCCAGGTCGTCGTGCGCGGTCGGATCGAACAGGGTCTCCGGGAACCGGGGTGCGTGGCCGGCGGAGACCAGGATGTCGTTTCGCGCTCGCACCGGCACCTCGAGGTGCTCGCAGAGATGAACGACCATCTCCGGACTCGGCCGGCTGCGTCCGGTCTCGACGTAGCTGAGGTGCTTGGCCGAGACCTCCGCCGCAGCCGAGAGCTGGAGCTGGCTGTACCTGCGACGCTGCCTCCAGGTTCGGAGCTGCTCGCCCGCTGTCGCCGTCATTGCAACGACGCTACGACGCGGAGGTCACTGCGACGATCACCTCACAGGTGATGGGCATGCGGCCGCCCGTGGTCGACGATCGACCCATGCACCCACCCACCACTCAGACGCCGGCTGCGGTCGTCGACACCCAGTTCGACCTCCGCCTCCTGATCCAGTCCCTGCGAAACACCGTTCGCGTCAACGTCGCCGTCTCCTTCGTCGGAGGAGCTGTTGCCCTGGGCGCAGCAAACCGGCTCGGCGACGTGCTCGGAGCCGGATCTCACGGTGCCATCCGCATCGTGGGGGCCGGTCTCGTGGTGTACGCAGCGGCGCTGTTCGCAGTCGGTGCGGCCCGAACGTCCGAACTGGTCCGCTGGACGCTCACTGCTTCTGTCGCGGATGGGAGCTGGGTCGCTGCCTCCGCGCTGGCCATCGTGTTCGTGCCGTTCTCGAATGTCGGGATCGCAGTCATCGTTTCCGTCGCCGGGATCGTCGCCGCGGTCGGCGCACGACAGCTGGCGCTGCGCCGAAGGGTCCGTGCCCGCGCGTCGGAGCTGAGCGGAGTCGCGGAGGATCCGCCCGTCGAGGTGGTCCACGTCGAGCGTCGGATGCCTGTGCCGTCCACACAGGCGTGGGATGTGGTCACGGACCACCGGCTCTACGGGATGTTGGCGCCGAACCTGTCAGACGTACGTGTCGCCAGTGGCGAGGGGCAGGGGATGATCCGCACCTGCTCGAGCTCGCGCGGGAAGGAGTGGAGCGAGGTGTGCACCGTATGGGACCCGGGCGAGCGCTTCGAGGTCGACGTCCGCACCGACGACTACCCGTACCCCCTCGCAGTGATGAGAGGCGCGTGGTGGGTCCGCCCCGTCACAGCCACGTCATCAGACGTCGGAATGGACTTCCGCTACCAGCCCAGGGCTGGTGTGCGCGGCGCGGTGTTCGCGGCGCTGATGCAGGCCGCGTTCCCATTCGTGCTGCGTCGAATCCTGCGCGGCTGGCGGTCGGAGATGACGACCCGATCGAACACCGACCCCCGGCGCTGACCACCATGGAACCGACTTCGACACGACGCGACGCGACGCCCTGGAACTCTGACGGTCCGCCGCGCATCGGCGTGATGATGCACGTGACCAACTCGACCGCCTCGTGCGCGCAGCTCGCCATGGAGGCCGAGTCACGAGGCTTCGAGGCGATCTTCGTGACCGAGCACACCCACATTCCAGTCCGGGACCGCATCGCCTGGCGTGACGGCCAACCCATGCCCGAGCACTACAAGCACCTCCACGATCCGATCGTGGCGCTCGCCGCAGCCGCATCCGTGACGTCGACGATCAAGCTCGGCACGGGAGTCCTCGTGCTCGGTCAGCGGGAGCCCATCGCCACCGCCAAGCAACTCGCGACGCTCGATCGCATCAGCAACGGCCGCTTCGTCTGCGGAGTCGGCTTCGGCTGGGAGCAACGAGAGCTCGCCCACCACGGCGTTGCCTGGGACGAGCGCCAAGAGGTGCTGTGGGAGCACCTGGCCGCCATCCGAACGCTGTGGACTGCCGAAGAGCCGGACTTCGAGGGGGCACGGGTCCGGTTCGGACCATCCTGGTCCTACCCCAAGCCAGTGAGACCCAGCGGGCCGCCCGTCGTGCTCGGTGCGGGAGGTTCCATCCGGAACCTGCGCGACATCGCCCGCCACGCCGACGGATGGATGCCGATCGAGGGCACTGAGAACATCGCCGGCCGCTGGGGTCGCCTCCGACAGATCAGCGAAGAACACGGACGGGACCCGGACACGCTCGAGCTCACCGTGTTCGGCTCGGCCGGCGACCGCGCCGCCGTCGAGGCTCACGGCGCGACGGGAGCGAGTCGTGTGGTGGTGGAGGTCGAAGGCGGTGACCTCGACAGCGTGCGCCGTCAACTCGATCGCCACACCCGCCTGCTGCACCCGGCCACCTGACACCGATCCCTGATCAAAGCCGCGTGGTTCTCAGCGTGACAAGAACGCACAACCACATACCTCGAAGCATTCGGCCGCTGAAGAGACGGGCAAACCGTCGCTCTCATCCGGGACTGCGGCGACGTTCGCGACACGATCCAGGTCGCTGACGTCACGCGACGCCGGGTTCGGCAGGAAGAGGGAACCTCTCCAAGCAGAAACCGCCGCCCCGAATGCCTACCGCCGCAGATCGGTGCTGAGCCCCTCGTCGGCGGGCTCACCGCGACGAGCGCAGGGACGCAGCGGGGCGGTTCGAGCCGGCCCGCTGCCCTTCCGCGACCGCCACGCGGGGATCGTCCGAAGTGATCGAGGACGACGGTCTGAGGTGTCATGCGCAAGACCCACAGGGGGGTCAGGGCTGTGCGTGGCGGTGGAGCATGGCGGCGACGTACTCGGCCGCCTCGAGGTGTTCGCGTAGCCGGGTGCAGCGCTGCTCGGCGAGGGCGGCGAACATGGCGAGTCGCTCGACCAGGTCGTTGCGGGTGGCTTCGTCGAGTGCGCGGTCGGCCAGCTGGTCTTGGGCTTCGAGGAGCTGACGCATCTCGTCGAGCGTGAAGTCGAGGGGCTTCATGTGCTTGATGAGGCGGAGGCGGTCGATGTCGGCGTCGGTGTAGAGGCGAAAGCCTCCGGCGGTGCGTCCGGAGGGCGGGGCCAGGTCGACCTCGCCGTAGTAGCGGATGGTGCGCAAGGAGAGGCCGACGGCCTCCGCGACCTCGCCGATCTGATGGGTGCCGGTCGCTGACGAGGACATCAGTGGCCGCCTGCGAGCTGGCCGGTGAGCCGGTC
>JBBSLH010000449.1:0-3118 GCA_038255425.1 Acidimicrobiales bacterium | reverse complement strand
TCGGAGCCCCATGGAACTCGCCCCCACTGCAGAGGAAGCCGCCTTCCGGGCGGAGCTTCGCGCATGGCTGGCCGAGACGCTGCCCACGCTCCCACCGGCACCGGAAGACCGGGAAGACTGGGACGCGAAGTCGGACTACGAGCGGATGTGGCAGCGCACCCTCTTCGATGCCGGCTACGCCGGCGTCTCCTGGCCCGAAGAGTTCGGTGGCCGCGGCTCGACCCCGGCAGAAGAACTGATCTTCCTCGAAGAGACCGAGGCTGCCGGTGCTCCCTACGTGGGGTGCAACTTCGTGGGCACGCTCCATGCGGGCCCCACGATCGGCGCCGAGGGCACCGAGGAACAGAAGGCGAAGTACCTGCCCGGCATCCTCCGCGGCGATGACGTCTGGTGCCAGGGATTCTCCGAGCCCGAGGCCGGCTCGGACCTCGCGTCACTGCGCACGACCGCCTACCTCGATGGCGACGAATACGTCGTCAACGGCCAGAAGATGTGGACGTCCAACGCACAGGTCGCCCGGTACTGCGAGTTGCTGGTGCGTACCGATCCCGACGTCAAGAAGCACGCCGGCATCACGTGGCTGGTCATGCCGATGGACTCGGCCGGCATCGAGGTCCGGCCATTGAAGTCGCTGACCGGCGGACCCGAGTTCAGCGAGATGTTCCTCAACGACGTGCGCATTCCGGTCGCGAATCGCGTCGGCGACGAGAACGACGGCTGGCGCGTGGCGATGGTCACCTTCGGCTTCGAGCGCGGAACCGCGTTCGTGTCCGAGCTGCTCGGCTCGATGGCGCTGGTGGCTGATCTGGTCGAGGTCGCCAAGGAATCGGGACACTGGGACGACGCCGGGATCCGACACGGCCTCGCCCGCGTGTCCGCCGAACTCGACGCGCAGTGGGCCTACACGAAGCGCAACGTGAGCCGTGCTGCCAAGGACGGCAACACGGGGGTCGGTGGTTCGATCTTCAAGCTCGGCTACCACGAGACCCGGCATCGACTCGGCGACATCGCCATGCGCGTCCTCGGCCGCCAAGGGCTCGCGATGGGAACCCGTGTCAGTGCCGAGGACCACGTCGAGGAACGGCTGTACGCCCTGTCGCTGTCCATCGCCGCCGGCACCGCCCAGATCCAACGCAACATCGTCGGCGAGCGGCTGCTCGGCCTGCCGAGGGAGCGCTGATGGACTTCCTCCTCTCCGACGATCAACTGGCGCTGCGGTCCGAGCTCCGACGCTTCCTCACCGATCGCGTCGATCACGACCTCCTCACCGCTGCCGCCGACCTCCCCGGCGCGGTCGATCGATCGCTGTGGAGCGACCTCGCGTCCATGGGCGTGTTCGGCATCCACACGCCAGAAGGCGAGGGCGGTGTCGGTCTCGGACTGGCCGAGGCGGCCATCGTGTTCGAGGAACTCGGCCGCGTGGCGGTCCCCGGTCCGACCATCGCGACGTGCCTGGCAGCCACGCTCGGCGCCGACGGTGCGGCCGATGGATCTGCCGTGGTCGGCCTCATTCGTGCCGACACGATGTTGGTCGAACATCTCGACGGCCTCGACACGCTGCTGGTCCATCACGACGGTCTGGTCGAACACGTCGAGAAGCCCGAGGGCGTCCTCCTGCCCCGTCCGCTCGACCCGTTGACTCCCGTGTCCGAGGTCGAGGCGATTCTCGCCGGAGACGAGATCAGCAAGAGCGCCGAACGGATCATCCAACACGGTCGACTCCTCGCTGCCGCATTCCAGGTCGGACTCGGCCAGGCTGCGGTCGATCTCGGGACCGAGTACGCCGGCCAACGGCAACAGTTCAACAAGGTGATCGGCAGCTTCCAAGCGGTCAAGCATCTGCTGGCCGACGCCGTGGTGGGCATCGACATCGCTCGAGCCGGTGTGCACGCCGCAGCCGTCGCGCTCGACGAAGCCCAAGATCCGAATGCCGACCCGAGCGCCGACCCGGTCGCCGCCGGGCGCTCGATGAGTGTCGACGCTGCGCGCCTCGTCGCATCGGAAGCGGCGCAGCGTGCGTGCGAAGCCTGCATCCAGGTGCACGGCGGCATCGGTTTCACCTGGGAACTCGACGCCCACCTCTTCCTCAAGCGCTCACTCGCGCTCGACGCCACCTTCGGCACCGTTCACGCGTCGCACGACGCCGTGGCCGCCACCCTCTGACCCACCGACCGCCCATCGTTCTGGATGTCCCTCGCGCCACACAGCTCACGCGAAGGGCCCCCAGAACGAACTCGAAAACGTAGGAGAAGAACACGATCATGAGCCCCCTCTTGAAAGACAAGGTCTGCATCGTCACCGGCGCGGGACACGGCATCGGCCGCGCCCACGCCATGGAGCTTTCGAAGCACGGCGCCAAGGTCGTCGTCAACGACGTCGGTGGGTCGGTCCACGGTGAGGGAACCGGCAAGGACGCTGACCTGACCGTCGACATCATCACCGAGCGGGGCGGCGAGGCCGTGGCCAACTACGCCGACGTGGCCGACCACGACGCCGCCGCTGAGATGGTGCAGCAGGCCGTCGACACGTGGGGTCAGCTCGACGTCCTCGTGAACAACGCAGGGATCGTGCGCGACACCGCCATCTGGAACATGAGCGAGCAGGACTTCGACTCGGTCATCCGCGTGCACCTACGTGGTTCGTGGGCGCCGGCCAAGCACGCCGCCATCCACTGGCGGGGCCGTGCGAAGGCGGGCGAGTCGTTCACCGGTCGCGTCATCAACACCACCTCCGGCGCCGGGTTGGTCGGCAACTTCGGGCAGACCAACTACGCCACCGCCAAGGCCGGCATCGCCGGCTTCACGCAGACGCTCAGCCTCGAGCTGCACAAGCTCGGCGTGACCGTGAACTGCGTCGGTCCGGCGGCGGCCACCCGCATCACCGGCACCATGCCCGGTGCACCCGAGGTCATCGAGGCCGACGACGTGGCCGACGACGAGTGGAACCGGATGGACCCCGCCGTGTCGTCGCCGCTCGTGGCGTGGCTCGCATCCGACGAGTCACAGATGGTGACCGGTCAGGTCATCCGGGCCGTGGCCGAGGACATCGTGTGGATGAAGTCGTGGGCCGAGGGTCCGACGCTGAGCAACGGCGGCAAGCGGTGGGACGCCACCAAGCT
>JBBSLH010000448.1:0-3140 GCA_038255425.1 Acidimicrobiales bacterium | reverse complement strand
TCGCCTGTTGCTATCGGCGGCGACCTCACATTTCCAACTCCAGGCCTACTCCGGCCGCCGGACCTGCCACAGCTGCCCGGGATCCTGCCCGGACTGGACCAAGAGGTGTTTCAGTCGGTTGTGATGACCACAGAAGGTCCGCGCGTTGGCGATGTCGGTGCGGCCACGATCGTTCCACTCGATCTCGTGGTCGACCTGGATCCGGTGGCTCGGCGCATCGCAGCCCAGTCCTTCTCGAACTCGGCGTCCTCGAAACGGGCGAAGATCTCCGCCATCTCCGCGCCTTGCACCGCCCCGAACCGGGCGGTCAGCGTCCAAGACGAGTCGATCGAGTTCTCGAGGATCGACGCGTTGCGCCGCTCGTGGTTGGCCTCTGCAGTGCGCTCGGCTCCGTCGACGTCACGAGGGGGGGTGACAGTAACTCCGCCTCAGGCGTCGGCGAGCGCTCGGGCTCGTTCGAGCACCGCATCGAACATCGGCTCGGTCAGCCGTTTGGTGAACGTGTTCTGTTGGCTGACGTGGAAGCTGGCGACGATCGACCTTCCGTCGCCGACGTCGACCTCGACGCCGTGACCGAACTTCGGACGAGGTCTCACCCCGAGGAACCTGCAGGTGGCCTGATACCCGAACTGGCCCAGCGGCACGAAGACCCGGGCGTGCTCGAGCAGCGTCAACTCGCGATCCAGGAAGCCCGCACACTGATCCCGCTCCGCCGGCGTCGGCTTGTTGGCCGGAGGCGCGCACTTCACCGGCGACGTGATCCACACGTCGGTCAACTCGAGTCCGTCTCCCGGGCCGATCGACTCGGGCTGGTTGGCGAAACCGGTCCGGTGGAGCGCTGCGTACAGGAAGTCGCCGCTGCGGTCGCCGGTGAACATCCGCCCAGTGCGGTTGGCGCCGTGTGCGGCCGGGGCGAGTCCCACCACGACGACGCGGGCCGCAGGATCGCCGAACCCCGGTACGCCTCTCCCCCAGTACTCCTCGTCGCGGTACGCCGCTCGCTTCTCCTCCGCGACCTGCTCGCGCCAGGCCACGAGACGAGGACACGCTCGGCAGGTCGAGACGTCGACGGTCAGCGTCTCGATCGAATCCATGCCCGATAGCGTGGCAAATCGCATGGCTGCCAAGCGCACGACCCGTTCGAAACGGGCCACGTCCGGGGATTCCGGTCCGGCTCCCACGCTCGTTCTCTTGGTGCGCCACGGGAAGACGCCGACGACTGGATCGGTGCTGCCCGGCCGAGCGCCTGGTCTCCACCTGGCCGACGCGGGCATCGCCCAAGCCGAGGCCGTCGCCGGCAGGATCGCCGAACTCCACGAGTCCCGCGCATCGAAGAAGGACGGGAAAGGGATCGCCGCCGTCTACGCGTCACCGATGGAGCGGACGCAGGAGACCGCCAAGCCGATCGCGAAGGCACTCGGGCTTCGGACCCGCACCCGTCCCGGCCTGATCGAGTGTGACTTCGGTGAGTGGACCGGTCGGGAGCTCAAGAAGCTCAACCAACTGCCGGAGTGGAAGACCGTCCAGCGCCACCCCGCCGGGTTCCGGTTCCCCAAGGGCGAGTCGTTCTCCGAGATGCAGACCCGGATGGTCGACACGATCAATGCGCTCGTCGGCGACCACCCGGGAGAATCGATCATCGCGGTGTCCCACGCGGACACGATCAAGGCAGCGGTGGCACAGGCGCTCGGCACGCCGCTCGACCTGTTCCAACGCATCGTGATCGGCCAGTGCTCGGTCTCGGCGATCGTCTACAGCACGAGTGGCCCCACGGTCCTCGCGGTCAACCACACCGGCGACCTCGTCTCCCTCGTGCCGTCATGACTGCGTACGAGGAACCCGACGCGTTCACCACCGGCGCCGTGGGCGACCCTGGCCAGCGGATCTTCTACCTCCAGGCACGCGAAGGCGACCACACCACCTCGGTGAAGCTCGAGAAGCAACAGGTGATGGCGCTCGCCGAGTACCTGGGCGGACTCCTCCACGACCTCCCCGCACCGGCCGAGGTCCCCGAGGCGCCAGAACTCATCGATCCTGTCATCCCCGACTGGACCGTCGGCACGATCGGCGTCGCCTACGACAACGACCGTGACCGCATCGTCATCGTCGCCGACGAACTGACGCCGGACGAGGACGACGACGAAGAGACGACCGGCGCCACCATGCGCGTCGCTGCGACCCGGTCACAGGTGCGGGCACTCATCGACCGGGCGCAAGGTCTCATGGCCGGCGGGCGGCCGCCATGTCGTCTGTGCGGCGCACCGGTCGATCCGACCGGCCACGCCTGCCCTCGCGCCAACTGACCACCGGTCCATACTCGGTCGATGGCGGATCAGGTGCTCGAGGTGCTCACCGATGGTGAGATCGAGATCGAGGGCCGTATGCCCTGGTCCTCGAACGGCACCTACCTGGTGCAGGTGACGCTCGGCGACCTCTGGACTCGCGCCATCTACAAACCGCGCGACATGGAGCGGCCGCTGTGGGACTTCCCCGCCGGTCTCGACCGTCGTGAGGTCGCTGCGTACGAATTGTCGCAGGCGCTCGGCTGGGACCTCGTCCCGCACACCGTGTTGCGCGACGGTCCGCTCGGGCAAGGTTCGGTGCAGCGGTTCGTCGATGCCGACTTCGAGGAGCACTACTTCACCCTGTTCGAGGCGGGTCGGCACCTGGAACGGATGCAGGCCATGTGCATCCTCGACCTGCTGGCCAACAACACGGACCGCAAGAGCGGTCACTGCCTCGTGTCGCTGGGCGACGAGCTGTTCGGGATCGACCACGGGCTGTGCTTCCACGAGGAGTTCAAACTGCGCACGGTCATCTGGGACTTCGGTGGCGATCCCTTGCCCGACTGTCTCCTCGAGTCGGTGCGCCGACTCCGAGACGAGGGACTGCCCGACGCGCTCGAAGAGCTGCTCCGACCCGTGGAGGCCGACGCGCTGCGATCGCGCATCACCCAGGTGTCACTGATGACGTCGTTCCCCGTCGACCCAACCGGCCGCCGCTATCCCTGGCCCCTCGTCTGACGCGAGCTGGGCTCGATTCAGCGACGCCGTTGGAGGCGCACGACGCGGTCCTGGGGCGTCCCTGCGATCGTCCGCAACGGCCGTTCCGAGACCCAGTGCTCGAACGCTGCGACGGGA
>JBBSLH010000447.1:0-3150 GCA_038255425.1 Acidimicrobiales bacterium | reverse complement strand
GCTGACGCTTGACCTGTCGAAGCACTACCTCGACTGGGCGCGCGAGAACCTCCGGACGAACGACGTCGACCCCGGCGACCACGACTTCATCTACGGCGACGCCCTGGAGTGGATGTCGCGGTTGGCGAAGAAGGGCCGCACATTCGACGTGGTGCTCGTCGACCCGCCGACCTCGAGCACTGCGCGGAAGGGATCCAAGCGGTGGACCGTCGGACGCGACCTCGACGAACTGGTGAGCCGAGCAGCGACGCTCTGCGCTCCGGGCGGGGCCCTCTACGTGTCGACCAACTTCCGCAAGATGCAGCCGACTGCGTTCGTCGAAGACGTCGAGCGAGGGCTCCGTGCGGCAGGGCGGCGCGGGACCATCGAGACCCGGACCGTGCCGCTCGACCACCGCACCGGCCCGGGTGACCCCCCGTACCTCAAGGCGGCGTGGGTTCGGCTGGACGACTGACCGCCGCACGACCAGTGGCCGATGACGTGCGTCAGACGTACGCTCTGGTCGACAGCGGGTCATCTTCGGAACGAGGACCGCGGTGGGTGCACAGGACGCACAGGAGTCTCGGTCGGCGGCATTCGAGTTTCTGGTCGCGGCGACGCACGACGCGATCTTCGGCGTCGACGTCGACGGTGCGATCACCATCTGGAACCCTGCCGCCGAGCGGTTGACCGAGGTCCGTGCCGCCGATGCCTTCGGCGAACCGGTGGTCGAACACCTCTGCCTCGCCGCGCCGACGCTGATGAGCGAACTCCTCGAGCGAGTTCTCGCCGGCGAGACGATCGAGCGGATGCGGACCGTCGTCGTCGCTGCCGGCAGGTCGACGCCGGCTTCGTTGAGCATGGCGCCGACGGTGGACGTACAGGGGCATCCGATCGGGGCCAGCGGCGTCGTGCGAGACCTTTCGGAGGAGGTCGAGACCCAAGAGATCTTGGCCGAGGTGCAGACGCGCATGAACCAGACCCAGCGACTGGCGCACATCGGTCTCTGGGCATGGGACCTCGCGACCGACGAGGTGCAGTGGTCCGAGCAGCTCTACGACATCGCGGGCGTCTCGCCCGACGAGTTCGCGGGGGATCTCGCGTCCCACCTGGCGGTCGTCGGTCCCGATCATCGAGCGATGGTCGAGACGGCCATGAGAGACGCAGGGGCAGAGGGGTCGACCTTCGACGTCGAGTACGAACTCGTACGGCCCGATGGTGAGCGACGGTGGGTGCACCAGACCGGCGACCCTGCCTTCCACCCGGACCGGACGTTGTCGGAACTCCGTGGCATCTGCCAGGACCTCACCGAACGTCAGCGCGCGGTCGACGCGTTGCGAGAGGCCGACCAACTGAAGGATGAATTCCTCGGCACGGTCTCGCACGAACTGCGGACGCCGCTGACATCGATCGTCGGATTCGGAGACCTCATCAGCAGTAAGACTGACGGCGACATCAGCGAGTACGTCGACATCATCGTGCGCAACGGCCGTGAGATGCATGACATGGTCGAGCGCATCCTCGACTTCAGTCGGGTCCAGAGCGGCAGGCTCGTCCTCGCGCCGGAGCCGCATCGGATCGAGGACCTCGTCGACGAGGCCTGGCCGCTCGTGGTGTCGCTGCTGGCCGACCACACGGTCGAGCGTTCGATCGAGGACGACGTGACTGCGATCGTCGACGTCGGGGCGTTTCGTCGGATCTTCGTGAACCTCGTGTCGAATGCGTCGAAGTTCTCGTCTGCCGGATCCCGGATCTTCATCGACGCCAGTCGATCGGGGTCATGCTGTCGCATGGCGATCAGGGACGAGGGTCCAGGGATTCCGGCCGAGGAGATCGAGTCCGTGTTCGAACGATTCCATCAGGTGCCGTCGACGATGGTGGCCGAGAAACGCGGTGCTGGCGTCGGGCTGTCCATCGTGAAGAGCTACACCGAACTGCTCGGCGGTCGGGTGTGGGCCGAGAGTGACGGGCGTGGCACGACCGTGGTCGTGGAGTTCCCGGGATGATCGATGCCCTGCCGCTTCTGTTGGTCGTCGACGACGAGCCGGACATCCGGTTCCTCACGAAGACGATCTTGATGAACGACTACGACGTGATCGAGGCCGCTGGTGGTGCCGAGGCGTTGGAGATCCTCGATTCGAATCCGGACATCAACCTCGTCCTCCTCGACATCCGGATGCCCGACGTCGACGGGTTCGCCGTACTCGACAGCCTCTCGGCCCGCGAGATGCTCGAGGACCTGACCGTGGTCGCCTTCTCCGCCCACGCCGACCCAGACATCGCCGCGCAGTTGCTCGACTCTGGTGCCATTGCGTTGGTCCACAAGCCGTTCACGGTCGATGAACTGAACGACGCGATCCGGGATGCATCGGAGCGACGTGCGTAGGGTTCCGCTTCGAGTCCCGGTCCACGTCGAGGAGGCGCGTCCGCGGTGATGTTTCGAGCGTTCCGATCAGTGGTCGTGGTGGCCGTGGCGTGGGCGGTGGCGACGCATCTGCCCGACGTCGCCCGCTGGATGCGGATCCGCGAGATGTCGATCCCGGACCGGGTCAGTCCTGGCTGAGGCGGGCTCTCGCCGCGGCGGCTCGCTCCTCGATGTCGGTGAGGATCGTCCCGCTGTCGTCCTGTAGCCGTTCGCCGACGGTCTTGAGGGTCCCGGACAGGTGGCTCCGGGCGAGCTCGAGCAGGCTGCGGAACTCGTCAGAGCGGCGGATCTCGCGCCATGCCTCCTCCAGCTTGTCGAAACCGTCATTGCCGGCGCGCGCGCCGACGACGTAACCAACGATGAAGCCGAAGAGGGCGCTCATCGTCGGCTCGCGTCCAGTTCGGGTACCGCTTCCACGAACATCCTGACCTCGACCTCCGGGTAGATCTTGAGCATGAGGATACCGGGCGGCGGGATGGCGAAATCCCGAATGTCGAGCACCTTGTCTCCGGTCACGACGAGGCGACCGGCACTGGTGTGCTCGACCTCGACCGTTCCACTGATCTCGCGCGTCGTTCCGTGGAACGAGATCGCTCCGCCCAAGGAGAAGCGCGGCGTCGAGTTCGACGACACCTGCGCCAGGTCGAGAGTGCACATCGGATACCGCTTCGTCTCGAGCCGCCGTCGGAGCTCGGCGTCGTAGACGTCGTTCCCGGATCGGAGATCATCGAGCGCGATCTCGATCT
>JBBSLH010000446.1:0-3154 GCA_038255425.1 Acidimicrobiales bacterium | reverse complement strand
CCTCGGCAGCCATCCCGACGAACTGTTCGCCTCGTTCGACGTGACACCGATCGCGTCGGCCTCGATCGCACAAGTACACGGCGCCACCCTGCACGACGGCAGCGACGTGGTCGTCAAGGTCCAACGGCCGGGGATCGGACGAGTGTTGTCGTCCGACCTCCGCATCCTGCTCAAGCTCGCGATGGGCTTGGACAAGGTCTCGTCGAAAGGCCGCATGGCGAATCCCGTCGCCGTGGTCGAAGACTTCGCCACCACATTGAGCGAGGAGCTGAACTTCGTGGTCGAGGCGCGGTCCATGCAGCGCTTTGGCGATGTGCTCGCAGCCAGCTCGAACGCGGAGCACGTCCGGGTGCCGTCAGTGCACTGGGAATTCACCTGCCAGCGCGTCCTGACCATGGAGCGCATCCACGGCTACAAGATCGACGACCTCGCCGAGCTCGAGGAGACCGGCTGGGACCTCGCCGGAGCGCTCAAGCGCGGGGTACGGACGTGGCTCGAGGCCGCCCTCGAGCACGGCTTCTTCCACGGCGACGTCCACGCCGGCAATCTCATGCTCGACACCGAAGGCGACATCGTCTTCCTCGACTTCGGGATCTGTGGCCACTTCGACGACGAGACCCGCGACATCGTCCGGCGTGGGTTGCCTGCGCTGCTCGTGTCCGGTGACTTCGAAGCCGTGGCGCAGGCAATCTTCGACATGGGTGCCGTCCTCAATCCCGTGAGCCTCGAGGAGTCGGCCAAGGACATCGCCGAGATCGTCGAGCCCATCCTCGGACGACCGCTGTCCGAGATCAGCTACGGCCAGGTACTGATCGACATCGTCCGGATCGGCACCCGGTACGAGGTGCGCCTGCCACGGGAGCTGGTCCTGGTGGCGAAGCAGCTCCTGTACTTCGAGCGCTACGCCAAGCTCATGGCACCGGACTGGGCCATCCTGGCCGATCCCGAGTTGCTGAGCTTTCTCTTCGGAGACATGGCGGGCGCCGAGGTCGCCCCATCCTGACCGACAGCGCCTCGCCTGCTCACGGGGCGACGACGATCCAGTCGGCCCGGTGCTCGAGCCCGTCGCAGGTCCGGATTCCCGACGAGGTGACGCCGGCAATCGGCCAACTGATCAGCTGACAGGCATCTGCATCGATGGCTCGGTAGTAGGCAGCCCCGTGAAGTGCGGCCCGACGGTCGAACCGCGACGGAGTCAGCTGACGGCGATCCCACCGATCGTCCAGAAGTCGCCGACGGTGGAAAGAACCGGCCCGGTGCTCCAACGTCGACGGCAGGCGACTCAAGCGACGTCGGATCGCGCGTGGCGCGGGCACGGAACCGATCGAGCGCAACACACGAGTTGTCGAGCCAGCAAGTGTGGCGCAGAGCGAAGCTCGATCGAGGGGCAGCAGCCGGGCATCGGGCAGCACGAGCCGCGGTCGATCCTCGAACACTTTCACTCGATGTCCCGCGGCGACCAGCGAAGCAATGGCATCGATCATCGCCTGATCCGTCCCGACACACGCAACTCGCTGGCCGAGTTCGACGTCGGTGACGACGAGATCGGCAGCATCGACGACCCGGCCGCCGAACTCCACGACGCCGACGAGATCCCGTCGACCGTGGGTCGAGCCATTGCCAGCGATCGTCGCCACCTAGACCACCGGCTCGGCCGTGAGCTGATCGACCCATGATGGTGGCGACTTCAGGAGTCGGCGGGGGTAGTGGTCGATCATTCGAGTCATCGCGTCGCCCAGGACGTGATAGGGGTGGGCGCGGTTCGCGACCATCTTCCCGAATTCCTTCAGCACGAGGTACGAGGGGTTCCGACGGACGTCGGGCTGACGCTCCCCCACCTTGTCGAAGCGTGCCAGGGCGTCGTAGAGCTTGCGCTCGTCGAGACCCATGCCCACCACATTGTCTCGGGCGTTGGTGAACAGCGGCATGGCCGCCGGGAGCGACGTGATGACCGCCGGCGACAGCAGGACCCTGGCGATGTCGATTGCGTGGCGGTGCATCGGATTGCGCCCGATCACCTCGAGGACGTGGAACCCCACGGCAAGGTGCCGAGACTCGTCGTTGTTGACCTTCTCGAAGACCACTGCGCACAGCGGATCGTCGATCTCCTCGACCAGGAACTTCAGCAGTGCCCCATCCAGTGCGACCTCGAGCATCGGGATCGCTGAGCCCAACACAGCCAGCGGGAGCGAGTCGGCGTAGCGATCGAGCCAGTCCATCGCCAAGCGGATGCTGATGTGGGGTTCGGGGGGCTCGTCGCCCTCGAGCATGTCCCAGCGCCGCATCAGCGCGAGCTCTGCGTTGGCGTGGCGTTGCTCCTCGGCATGGAAGTAGCGGTAGAGATCGGCGAGGACCGGGTCATCGGTCTTGCGCGCCAGCGCTGCGAAGGCACGGGCGCCCACCTGTTCGATCCAGGCGACGTCGGCCATGAACGCTGCCAGCTTCGGACGTTGTTCGTCGGTGATCCGATCGGCGCCGGGCGCGTCCCAGTCGATGTCTGCCAGCGCCCACTGCCGCTCGTGTACCCGGTCGAGCGTCTTGCTCAGATCCAACATCATGGAGATCCTCCTGCGGGTTCACCGCGCGCTGGCGTGATGCAACAACGTGCCGAAATCGTATCATCGTCTGGCGCACTGGTCGACACTGTGCAACAATATAGTGCCACCGTCTCATGTCACAGGAGATCACCGTGCCCACCACTCACGCGCCGCTGGACTTCGATCGCACCGTCCGGACCAGGCGCATCACGATCGACCACGACGACCAGCTTCCGCGCCACTTCGTGGACAACGACATCCTGATGAGTCACATCATGGCGGTCCTGTCGGCGACGTTCCCTGAGGGGGAGCAGTTCTTCGTCGACTCGGTCCGCAACTACCGCGACGAGATCGATGACGAGGAGCTTCGACGTCAGGTCGCAGGGTTCATCGGACAGGAATCGATGCACGGGCGCGAACACGACCGGTTCAACGAGGTCCTCCACCAGCTGGGTTATCCGACGAAGTTCGTCGATGCCGCCACTGGCCGCGCGATGCGGTTCCTTCAGCGCTTCGCCCCGCATTCCGTTCAACTCGCGTTCACCGCTGCGGCCGAGCACTTCACCTCGGTGCTGGCAGAGCAGATCCTCACGGACGACCCGTTCGCCGACCAGGAT
>JBBSLH010000445.1:0-3168 GCA_038255425.1 Acidimicrobiales bacterium | reverse complement strand
CGGGATCAGGTTGACGTGGGCGCGGACTGTCCGAGCGGCGTCGGCGAGTTGGGACACGTCGAGATCGCGATCGTTGACGCCGTCGATCATCGCCCATTCGAACGAGAGACGGCGGTGCGTGGCGTCCACGTAGGCAGCACATGCGTCGAGCAGGCGCTCGATCGGGTAGACGCGGTTGAGTGGCACCAGTTCGTTGCGCAGGTCGTCGTTGGCTGCGTGCAGCGAGACGGCGAGGTTCACCGGGAGCGATGCACCGGTCAGGCGCACGATCCCTGGAACGACGCCGACGGTCGAGACCGTGATGTGTCGGGCCGACAGACCCACGGCGCCGTGGATCCGCTCGATCGCCGCCCACATCGTGTCGTAGTTGGCGAGTGGCTCGCCCATGCCCATGAACACGACGTTCGAGAGCCGACGCGGGTTGCTCCCTGATTGCGCGACCCGGGCAGCGACCACGACCTGTTCGACGATCTCACCGACGGTGAGGTGGCGTTCGAAGCCCGCCTGTCCGGTCGCACAGAAGCTGCACGCCATGGCACAACCCGCCTGGCTGCTCACGCACACGGTCGAGCGATCGGGGTAGTGCATCAGAACGGTTTCGACCGCCGATCCGTCGTCGAGGCTCCACAACCACTTGACCGTGTCGCCGTCGTCGCTGACGGACTCGGTGGCCATGGTCAATGCCGTGGGGAGTTCGTCGTCGAGTCGGGCGCGCAGCGCCTTGGGGATGTTCGTGATGTCGGCAGGGTCGGCGAACTGGCCATACAGGCCGTCCCACACCTGATCGACGCGATAGCCGGGCTCGCCGTCGAGCACGTCGGCGAACGCGCTGCGGTCGAGGTCGTAACGGGTGGGCATCAGTGAGCCGTCACGTGGCCGGGAGGTCGCCGACATATGCGCGGTCGGTGTGGTGCACGTCGAAACCGAGCCTGCGGTAGAGACCGACGGCCGGTTCGTTGTCGGCATCGACGTAGAGCATCCCGGTGGTGACCGACCCCGCAAGATGCGCGAGCCCGGCGACCGTCAACGCCCGCCCCAGGCCGACGCCGTGGAAGTCGGGGTGCGCGGCGATGACGTAGATCTCGCCCAATGCCACTGGACGTTCGTCGTCGGCGGGATGGATCTTCGTCCAACAGAATCCCGCCATCCGTCCGTCTCGCTCGTGGATCAAGAATCCGGCAGGGTCGAACCACGACTCCTCTTGACGAGCGAGGAGGTCATCCTTCGTCCAGCCGCCCTGCTCGGGATGCCAGTCGAATGCGGCGTTGTTCACTTCGAGCCACGCGTCTTCGTCCCGTCCGGGCTCGAAAGGTCGGGTGACGACGTCGGTCTCCTCGTCGAGCGGGAGTGACACCCGCATCTGCCACAGGTCGCGTCCTGCTTCCAGACCGACCGCCGATGCGATGCGGGAGTGGGCCTCGGTCGGCTCGTACACCCAGTAGTGGACGTGACCACCGCCCTCGGACCGGATCAGGTCGACGGCTTCACCCAGCAGGCGAGGTGCGATCTCGAGGGCGTCGTACCGATGGTGCGGATCGATGACCAGGTCGACCGCCCACGACTTCCCACCGCGAGTGACCTGCGCGTAGGCGAGCAGGTGATCGTGGCCGGGCTCGCTGAGCACGAGACCGGCGAATTCCGAGCGCCCGCCGTGGGCGGCATCGACCCACCGGTGCTCGTCCATCGGTTGATGGCCGTCGGCAGCGCGCACGCGCCCGATGAGGTGCTCGACCTCGGCCACATCGCGGTCGTCGAGCTGTCGCTTGATCACGAGGTCAGCCATGCCCGGCCCACGCTATCGACGGGTACGGTCGCCGCCGTGGCCCGCTCCCGACTCCCGAACCCCGATCCACCCGACGGTCGACGTCGGCCGCGGACGGCCGCCGGCCGGGCGAAGGTCGTCCACGAGTTCCTCGCCGACGACTATCCGGGTACCGCCTTCGACCTCTGCGAGCTCGACCACCGCAATCCCTTCGAGCTGTTGGTGGCCACGATCCTGTCCGCGCAGTGCACGGACGAGCGGGTGAACCTGACGACTCCCGAGGTCTTCCGCCGATGGCCCGATGCCGTGGCTCTCGCCGGCGCCGACACCACCGAACTCGAGGAGGTCATCCACGGCACCGGCTTCTTCCGGCAGAAGGCCAAGAGCCTGCAGGGGATGGCCCGTCGACTGCTCGACGAGCACGGAGGTGAGGTCCCGCATCGATTGAAGGACCTGGTCGCCCTTCCCGGGGTCGGGCGAAAGACCGCGAACGTGATCCGGTCGGTGGCGCTCGACCAACCCGGACTCCCCGTGGACACCCACGTGGGTCGCCTCGCGATCCGGCTCGGACTCACCGACGAGACCGACCCGGTGAAGGTCGAATCGGCGTTGAATTCGATGGTGCCGGCCCAGGAGCGAGGTTTGTTCAGCCTGCGGATCATCCTCCACGGACGCCGAGTCTGCGCTGCCCGCCGCGCATCGTGCGGGGAATGCTCCCTCGCGTGGTTTTGCCCATCTTTCGGGGTGACAGATCTCGCATCGTCGCCCCACAAGAAAAATACCTCGCGATGACGATGCAATCCGCTCGATGTTGGGCGATACTGTCCTGAGCAGTCCAGGTTCCCGCCACCTGGTACTGATGGTGTCGTCGAGATCCGCCGCTTGACGACACCCGCGATGGCGCCCACCCACCCGGGCGCCATCGCCGCGTCTGGGCTCGGTTGCGGCCCGGTTTCGGCTGTCCTTCAGATGCGCGTGCGGACCCGCTCGAGTTGGCGCAGTGCGTTGCGCAGCGAACGGTCGACCTCGAACAGCCCCGTCGACACCAGATCGTCGGGATCGAGATCGCGCCGCTCGGCCATCTGGACGATCCGCCGCGCCAGGTCCTCCAACGTGCCGTGGATGGAGGAGAGTTCTGGGCCATCGCTGGTGGACATCGCCTCGGTCTACCCGCTTCAGGGGCCGATGCCTCCGGAAGTACCCTCGCCGACGTGAGCGGACCCCTGACGACGTTGGACCTGCGAGGCACCGAGACCTCCGATCCGCACGCGCTCCGGGCGATCCTCCCCCGACCGAAGGCCGCGGCCGAACCGCCGATCGAGCAGGTGCGGGAGGTGATCGACGCGGTTCGTGAACGCGGCGACGACGCCCTCCGCGAGCTCACCGCGCGATTCGACGGCGTGTCG
>JBBSLH010000444.1:0-3172 GCA_038255425.1 Acidimicrobiales bacterium | reverse complement strand
CAGGTAGTAGAGCTTGGCTCGGCGGACGTCACCACGGGTGACGACCTCGATCTTGGACACGACCGGCGAGTGCACCGGGAACGTCCGCTCGACGCCGACGCTGTTGGAGAGCTTGCGGACCGTGTAGGTCTCGCGGACTCCAGCGCCCTGGCGCTTGATCACGACGCCCTTGAACTGCTGGACCCGCTCTTTGTTGCCCTCGACCACGCGGACGTGCACGTTGAGCGTGTCGCCCGGAGCGAAGTCGGGGATGTCGTCGCGGAGGTTGACGCGGTCGACGAGATCGGTGGGGTTCATGGCATGTCTCGGTTCTGCAATCGGATCGATCGGTTGGCTCCGGGGACACCCGGACCGGCGAGCGGGTCAGTGTAGAGGTGCCGCCCCAGCCGTCACCAACCGGTCAGGCGCCAACCAACCGTCAAAGAACGAGCTGGTCCACCGCGGCGGCCAGCCCGAACTCGGTGAGCACCCGCCGGTCGGCATCGGTCAGCGGGCGTTCGGCAAACAGGTCCGGACGCCGCTGGGCGGTCCGGGCGAGTGCCTGCGCGTGACGCCAGCGCTCGACCCGGGCGTGATCGCCGGATCGCAAGACGTCCGGGACCTCGTGGCCTCGGAATTCGGACGGACGTGTGTAGTGCGGGTACTCGAGCAGACCCGAGGAGAACGACTCCTCGGTCGCACTGGCATCGTTGCCCATCACGCCGGGGACGAGCCGGCCCACGGCCTCGAGCACCACCATCGCCGCCACCTCCCCGCCGGCGAGCACGTAGTCCCCGATCGACAGTTCGCCGTCGCACCAGTGATCCACCACACGCTGGTCGACGCCTTCGTAGCGGCCGCACACCAACGAGAAGCCGCCCGAGTCCGCCAACGACCGAGCCAGGTCCTGGTCGAGCGTGTCGCCTCCAGGACCGAGGAGCAGCAACGGCCTGGGCGGATCGACCGCTTCGATCGCCGACACGAGCGGTTCGGGCTTGAGGACCATCCCCGCTCCCCCGCCGAAGGGTGCGTCATCGACGGTCCGGTGCACGTCGGACGTGTGGTCACGCAGGTCGTGGGTGCGGACGTCGAGCAGTCCCTTGTCCTGCGCCTTGCCGAGCAGGCTCTCCGACGCGAACGTCGAGACGAGGCCCGGGAAGATCGTGAAGACGTCGATGCGCACGGCTACTCGAGGTCGAGGAGGCCGTCGGGCGGATCGATCGTGATCGTGGTGTCGTCGACCGCCGTCACGAACGGCATCGGGATCAGAGCCGACCCGTCGATCTCGACCATGTCGTAGGCCGGGTTCTCGGCGATGGCCGTGCAGGTCCCGACGGTGGTGCCGTCAGGGAGCACGACCTCGCAGCCGATCAGATCGTGGATGAACCACACGTCGGGATCGTCGACGGGCTCAGCCCGCAGGACGAGGCCGTGCAGCGGTTCGACGTCTTCGCGAGAGGCGAACCCCTCGAACTGGACACGCCACCGGTGTTGGTGCGGATGCGCGCTCACCACGGTGAGCGGGCCGCGATCGGTCTCGAGGACGGACCCGACGTCGAGTCGTTCGGTGCGATCGGTCGACAGCGACACGATCACCTCGCCGCGGAGCCCATGAGGCTTCGCGACCCTGCCGACCTCCAGGAGGTCAGTCATGCAATCAGTCGGCGAACTCGACGTCGACCTCGGCGTCGTCCTTGGCCGCGGCGGCCCGGACGACGGCGCGGATCGCCTGCGCGGTACGGCCACGGCGGCCGATGACGCGACCGGTGTCGCCGTCACCGACGGTCACGGTCAACTCGTAGCGACCGTCGTCACCGTCGACCTCGACCTCGACCGCATCCGGGTCGGAGACGATGGACTTGCAGATGTACTCGCAGACGGCGAGCGCCGTCGGGATCTCGTCGGCGCTCATGCGTCGGCGGTGGCAGGCGCGGCAGCAGCGTCGTCGGCCGGAGCGTCGTGACCCTTCTGGTACTGCTCTGCACCCTCAGGGGCCTTCTCGCCCTTGAAGGAAGCCATGGCGCCGGAGATGGTCAGCAGCTTGCCGACGGTCTCGGACGGCTGTGCGCCGTGCTGGAGCCAGTGAACGGCACGCTCGTTGTCGACCTTGATGATCGACGGCTCGTGACGGGCGTCGTAGTGCCCCAGGATCTCGATGAACCGGCCGTTGCGCGGGGAGCGCGAATCGGCGGCGACGATGCGGTAGGTGGGCTGCTTCTTCTTGCCCATCCGCATGAGGCGGAGCTTGACGGCCACAGGTGCTCTACTTTCGAGGATTCTGGTCTTCGGGTACTTGATCGATCAGGCGCGTTCTGCTGAGGAACGCAGCGGACCAGTCTGCGTTGTCGGGGCGCCGAACTGCAACCTGACGGCGGTGTGCCGCTCAGGAACCGAGCGTGGCGCGGAGCGCCGCCACCGCGGGAAGGTCGACACCGAGGCCTCGCTCGGTCGACAGATCGACGAGTCGACGGGCGATCGTGGGCGACGACGCCGCGAGCGCGCCGGCGAGTTCTTCTTGTTGCGCGGACGAGAGCACCCCGATGAGATCGACGAGTTCGCCGAGTGCATCCGCTGCCGTGACGTGGTCGAGGATGCTCTCGAAGACGTCGGGCCGCGTGAGCACCGGTGAGGACGCCACCGTGGCCACGTCGGCCGGTCCGAGACCGGCCAGGATCGGCAGGACCCGGTCCCAGGCATCGAGCTCGGCGACGGCAGCCACGACGTCGGTGATGAGCAGGTCGCCGGACTCGACGACGACTTCCAGGACCCGTGTCACCTGGGGCGCCGAGAGCTCGGAGACCATGACGATCGCCTGATCGAGCACCCCACCGCGCACTGCGGCCTCGATCACGGCCAGCAAGCGCTCGTCGTCGATCAGCTCGAAGATCTCGGAGAGGCGCTCCCGACTCTGGGCGACGATGGCGATCCTGATCAGCGCGTCGTCGTCGACGATGTCGAGAATCGGGGGGATGATCTTCAGGTCGACGACGTCGATGAATCGAGCGAGTGTGTCGAGATCCTGTCGCTCGTAGAGCTCTCGACCGACGGGAGCGGCGACCTTGGACGACATGGCGCGGAGCACGGGTTCCGCCGAGACCGTGTCGAGCGTCCGGCACAGGTCGGCGAGGAAAGGAACCGAGAAGGCTCCCACGATCTTTCGTGCGTGGCCCGGATCGAGTTCGGCCGCGATCTT
>JBBSLH010000443.1:0-3172 GCA_038255425.1 Acidimicrobiales bacterium | reverse complement strand
CGTCGGTCCGGAACCACAACGCAAACCGCCGCAGGTTGCGTGCGACACGGCTGCGTCGGATGAGCCCCTTCTCGAACTCGGTGTAGTCGCGGTCGTTCTTGGGGATGTTCCAGTTCGGCGTCCGCTGGAAGATCGTGACCTGCGAAGCCTCCTTCGCGACCTGCGGGACGTACTGCACTGCACTGGCGCCACAACCGATCGTCGCGACCGACTTCCCGGTCAGATCGACATCGTGGTCCCACTCGGCTGAATGGAAGACAGGGCCGGAGAACGAGTCGAGTCCGTCGATCTGGGGCCAGCGGGGTCGGCTCAGCTGGCCTGTCGCCGACACGACCACGTCGAAACGCTCGGTCTTCCCGCCGCGGCCGGGCCCCCCGTTCACCTCGACGTCCCAGGCTCCTGCGGCCTCGTCGTAGCGCGCCTCGGTCACCGTCGACCCGAACAGGAGATGCGGGCGGAGGTGGTAGGTGTCGACGCAGTGCTCGAGGTACGCCTTGATGACCGGCTGATGCGACCACTTGTTGGGCCAGTCGAAGTTCTCGAACGAATAGGAGTAGAGGGCGGAAGGGATGTCGCACTCGGCGCCCGGGTAGGTGTTGGCTCGCCAGGTCCCGCCGACCTCGTCCGCCTTCTCGAACACGGTGAAGGTGTCGATGCCCTGCCGTTTGAGCTGGATCCCGAGACCGAGGCCGGCGAAGCCTGACCCGATGATGGCGATCCGTGGCACGGCGATCCTCCTGCTCCCAGCGGGGCGATATGACTTGGCAACGACCGTATCCTGAATCATCCGACCATCGCACGGTGCGGCGATTGTCGCGTCGTGTCGAACGGCACACCGAATGTTTCTTCGGCCTCAGTAGGAGGTGTGCTGGTCTCTGTCGAATCGTCTGATGTGTCTGGGATGTCCGATTCGGACGATGCGGTGCTCGCCAATGGGCCAGAGTCTGCGTACGTCGTGCAGGCGGTCGATGCAATCCTCCGCGAGGACGTCGTGTCCGCTCGCATGGCACTGATCGACGCAGCCGACCTCGTCGGCTGGGCGGCGGTCGCTCACCGTCTCGACGTTGTGGGCCATGCGCTGGCCACCGACGCCGGCATGACCGCCGAGTCCATCCCGACCGAGATCGATCTCGTTCCCGAGGTGCTCGCTTCGACCGTCCAGGCATCCGTGGCGGGCGCGCACGAGTTGCTCGCCCGGTGGTGTCATGGAACGGGCGACGTCGACGCACTCCCACTCGACGAGGTCTGGCCGTCGCTCGCGCTCGTGGCCTGGATGGTCGATCAAGCCGGGTTCCCCGCCCAGGTCGTCGTCTGAGCACTCCGCACGACTGACCGGGCGAGCCGACACCGCTCCGGGAGGGCCAGTACGCTGCCCGTTCGTGAGCACCGACGAGGACAGCGGTCAGGTCGGCCTCGAGCAACCTTCGCGAGGGCGAGCCCAGCGACTTGCCGTGGTGGCCGAGGACGAGCCAGGCATCCGGTCATTGATCGTCTCCCTCCTGACCATCGATGGCTGGGAGGTGCACGCCACCGACACCGGCGCCAACGTGGCCGATCTCCTCGATGAGTTCAATCCGGTGCTGTGTCTCCTCGACATCATGATGCCGGGAAAGGATGGCGTCCAAGCAATGGAGGAGGGGCGCCGCCGGGGGCACGGCCCGGACGACGGCACCGTCTACGTGATGCTGACGGCTCTCGGCGGTCACGAGGACGTGATGCGGGGTGTGATCTCGGGTGCGGACGACTACATCACCAAGCCGTTCGATGTCGACGACCTCTCCAGCCGCGTCGAGCGTTGGTGCGCTGCGACCGGCTGGGAACTGGTTCCCGCCGAGAGCCCCGGAACCGTCCACGAGCACCTCCAGTACTGACCTGATGACAGAGTCGACCCGAACCCCCCGGCGACAGCGCGGAACGCCGCTCACCGCGACTCGGACCGACGACTCGCTCGTCTCGTCGTTCCAGCAGAGTCGCGACCGGGATGCCGTCAACGAACTGCTCCGTCGGCACGAGGGTCTGGTGTTGTCGGTGGCGCGGAAGTACTTCGTGCCCGGCGGCGACCACGAAGACGTCCGCCAGCAAGCGATGATCGGGTTCTGGAAGGCGGTCCGCGACTATTCCGAGACGGCTGGTGCGGCATTCCCGAGCTTCGCCCGGACGTGCATGCAGCGGCAGGTGATCACTGCGGTCAAGGCCGCCAACCGGATGAAGCACGCGCCGCTCACCGAAGCCGACCGCATCGCGCACCACGATGCGGAGCACGACGAGGACCGTGGTGGAGCGACCCAGCTGCCGTCGGTCAGTCACGAGGACTCGGCGGTCGACCGGCTGCACATGGACGACAGCGGCGGCATGCCGTTCGGGCTCTCCGAGATCGAGGGGTTGCTCGAGGCCTACGGCCACGACGCGGTGCACGAGATCCTGCGACTCCACTTCGAGGGCAAGAGCACGCGCCGGAAGAAGGACGAGCCCGATCGCCTCTCCGAGAACGAGGCCCATGTCCTGGTGGGTCTGCTGAGCGGCAAGAAGTACCGCGAGATCGCCGACCAGATGAACCGCTCCGACAAGTTCGTCGACAACACCGTCCAGCGGTTGCGGTCGAAGCTCCGGCACCTGCTCGACGAGCAGTGAGCCGCTGGTCGAGATCGTCTACGGGCGGCTCGACCACCACGACCAGCCGAGCACCCCGAACGTCGCCACGATCCCGAGGATCCACACGGTGACGACACCGCCGAGGTCGGGCGTGTTCTGCTCGATCAGGCGTGCGTCGCCGACGGGGATGGTCGTGGTGGAGGGTAGCGGTGGCACGGTCGGTGGCGCCGTGGTGGAGGTCGGGAGGCGCGACGTCGTGGTCGATGGGGGCTCCGTGGTCGGCGTGGTGACGATGGTGGGTGGCGGTGCCGTCGATTCGGGCGGCGGCTCCGTCGTGGCCGGCGCAGTGGTGGGCGCTGCCGTGGTCGGTGGCGCCGTGGTCGGTGTTGTCGTCGTCGGGAGAATCGTGGTCGTCGGTGCTGCCGTCGTCGACGACGTCCCCCCCGCTGCCGCGATCGTCGTCGGCAGGGTCAGCGACACGCAGATCGCGAGGATGGCCGCGATCAGGGTCGCGACCGTGCGGCCGCGCGACATCACAGGCAGTCCCGGCACCGGTCGCCCCCGTCCTCGAACAGTTCCT
>JBBSLH010000442.1:0-3184 GCA_038255425.1 Acidimicrobiales bacterium | reverse complement strand
TCGCCGCCGATGTCGTCGGGAGCGCCATCAGCACGTCGACCGACGTGGACGCTGCCGAGCGAACGATCCTTCGCACCGCGGCAGCATCGATGCTGCTCGACGACCCTGCCCACGCTCCCTACGGATGGTCGCACTGCCTGACGATCCCGCAGGGAATCCTCGCGACACTTCGCACGTCGACGACGCCTTCGAAGACGCTCGCCCTCGCGGCCACCCACGTCGTGGGGTTCCGAGCGGCGCTCGGGTCCGCTCCCCTCGCCGCGCTCGTCGGCCATGCCGGCCGTATCGGATCAGACGCGCTCGTCCCCGGCATCGACCGACCTGCGCTCGACACGCTCCAGGCAGCGATCGACTTCGCCGCCGGCCACGAGGACGCCCACCTCATGAAGTACGTCGTTTCGTGCATGGATGCCGCCAGGCGCGGCCCCGTGGGCGCTCACCAATACCTCGCCGCCGCCGTGCACCTGGCCGACTGGTGGCGCGCACTCGAGGACTGACGCGGGCGCGACCGACACTCGCCCCGTAGCATCGCGGGCACATGGGGGATCTGCTGCGGTTCACGCTGGTCGGCGTGGTCACGGGCTCGGTCTACGCGATCGCAGCCAGTGGCCTCGTGGTGACGTACACGACGTCGGGGGTGTTCAACTTCGCGCACGGCGCGGTGGGCATGATCATCGCCTTCCTCTACTGGCAACTCAGCGTCGACATGGGACTGCCGGTGTGGCTCTCGCTCATCCTGTGTCTCGCCGTGATCGCGCCGCTGATGGGCATGGTGATGGAACGGGTGCTGTTCCGGAGACTCTCGGGAGCAACCGTCGGCGTGTCGCTGGTCGTGACGGTGGGGCTGCTCGTCATGCTCCTCGGCATCGGCCAGACGATCTGGTCGGGCAGCGAGTCACGAGCGCTCCCGGACTTCTTCCCTGGACAGTCATTCGAGGTCATCGGCATCGTCGTCCGGTTGCACGAACTCACGATCCTCGTCGTCGCGGCCAGCGTCGCCATCGGGCTGCGGCTGTTGCTGTTCCGGACCCGGATCGGCGTGGCCATGCGCGCCGTCGTCGACGACCCCGGCCTCGCGTCGCAGAACGGCATCATCCCCGAACGGGTGTCGATGCTGGCGTGGATCATCGGCACGGCACTGGCTGGGATCGCCGGCATCCTCCTCGCCCCTGACCTCACGTTGAGCCACATCGGCCTGACCCTCCTGGTGATCAACGGCTACGCCGCGGCGATCCTCGGACAGCTGCGCAGCCTCCCGCTCACGTTCGGCGGCGCCCTGATCCTCGGCACGCTCCAGTCCTACGTCGTCGGCTACGGAAGCCGGTTCGACGTCGGTGCCGGACTCCTCGGCGGGAACTCGATCTTCTTCGAGATCAACCCAGTGGTCCCGGTGATCTTCCTGCTGGTCGTGCTGGTGTTCCTGCCCCAGACCCGCCTGACCGTCGGCAGGGTCATCGGTGCCGCCACCCCTCGCGTCCCCGATCGGACCAGCTCGTTGTGGCGTGCTGGCCTCTTCCTCGTCGCCGCCGGCATCGTCTCCGGCCTCCTCACCGACGTCCGACTCTTCGACGCGACCAGCGGCCTCGTCTTCGGCATGGTGATGCTGAGCCTCGTTCTGTTGTCGGGATATGGCGGGCAGATCGCGCTGTGTCAGTTCACCTTTGTCGGGATCGGTGCCCTCGTGATGGGCAAGCTCTTCCCCGACGGCCAGCTGCTCGGCATCGTTGTCGCAGGCGCGGTCACCGCGCTCGTCGGCGCCCTCGTCGCGCTCCCGGCTCTGCGGCTCCAGGACCTCTATCTAGCACTGGTCACCTTCTCGGTGGCGCTGTTCGCTGACGAGATCGTGTTCAGTCACCCCAACGCGTACCCCAGCGGTGGCAACAGCTTCTTCGAGAGCGTCAAGCTCGGTCCGATCGACCTCAGCGGCGATCGCGCCAAGTTCCTGGTGGCGGCCACTGGCTTCACCGCGTTCGGGCTCTTCGTCCTGGCGACGCGCCGCAGTGCGTTCGGAAGACGGCTCAGCGCGATGTCCGACAGTCCTGCGGCCGCAGCGACGCTCGGGATGAACATCCTCGGGACGAAGATCCGCGTGTTCGCGACCTCGGCTGCGATGGCAGGCATGGCCGGTGCACTGTTCGGCATCACCCGTGGCTCGGCCGGCGCCATCGACTTCAACGCCATCCGCAGCTTGTTCGTGTTCCTGCTCGCCACCATCGGCGGCCTCACGACGGTCACCGGCGCGTTCATCGGCGGCGTTGTCTTCGCCGTCCTGCCGGTCATCCAGAAGGAGGTCTTCGACAGTTCGATCCAGCTCGAAGGACTCTTCATCGGCATCGGCGCAATCGTCATCAGCCGTCAGCCGAACGGATTCGCCGGCGTCATCATCGAGCGACTGGACCGCCTCCGTCGGCCGCGGGCCAACTCTCCCATGACGTCGGGCTCACCTGATGACCACTCGCCACCGGGCGACGAGCTCGACGAGGTCGGTCAGACCCGCGGCGTCCCGTTGCCCTTGTAGTTGACGAACGTGCCTTCGCACTGGAAGCCGGAGGCGGGTTGGACGCGCTTGAACTGCCCGCCGGCGACCTCCAGGTAGGCCTCGCACACACCTGGCTTCTTCGCACCGATGTCGAGTGATTCGGTCATCCCGAAGTTGTTCCACGAGTGCATGCTCTGCATCTGCTTCAGGACAGCCGCACGCGTCACCTTCGGCCCGGTCTGCTTCATCGCTTCGACCATGAGGCGGCCCGACATCCAGCCGTAGAAGGCGAAGATGTCGACCTTCTGCGTCGGGTCGACCTTCGCCATCCACTCGAGGAACAGCTTCACCTCGGGGATGTCGTCCTGACCCAGGTAGAGCACGTTGCCCATCCCGATGATCATGCCGTTGAGCGGATCGGCCCCACCGGCCGCCTTGAAGAGGCCGGAGTCGTAGGCGGCTGGCGACGGATAGCGCATGGGCGGCACGAATCCCTGCTGCTTCATCGACTTCATGAATCGAGCGATCCCGGTCACGTCGAACACGATGAGATAGCCCTGCACATCCTCGCCCTGCATCTGGATGGCGTCGGTCGTGAAGTTGGTCTCGGTTGCCTGGAACTCGCGGCCGTACACGAACTCGAATCCGACGGACTCACACGCCTGCTGCTGCCACGCAGCGTTGGTACGCGCCGCATCGGCGTTG
>JBBSLH010000441.1:0-3202 GCA_038255425.1 Acidimicrobiales bacterium | reverse complement strand
TCGACGCGAACGGTGTGGAGAACGCCGGATGAACGCAGAATGGACACTGGATGGCGCCGGCGGAATGCCGACCGGTCGAGGTCAGCGCAGGATGTGACAAGTGTCCCGGCGCGGCGTCGATACCCCACGACCCTGGCTCCGAACGCTTCTGTATCGTGCCGAAATGGAGCCCGACCGGGGCATCTGAGCCGATGACTGGAGCACCAGTGGACGACCACGTCATGGACACCGACGTCATGGACAACGAGGTCGCCGACGACGATGCCGGTGGGACGCCGGTGGGCGATTCGTCTGGTCGTGGGTCGGTGATCACGCGACTCGCCACGGGTGCCGCCCGCCGTTGGCAGGTGACGCTCGCGTTCTTCGTCGTCGCGGTGATCGCAGGCGGCTACTCCTACGGATTCGGCCTCGATCGGGAAGGCTTCCCACCGATCAACACCCCGATTTCGATCGTGACCGGCACGTATTTCGTGGACGACATCGAGCGGGTGGACGCCGACGTCACCCGGCCGCTCGCCGAAGCGTTCGTCGACGTGGAGGATGTGGTGTCGGTCGAGTCGGAGGCGCGAGAGAGTTCGTTCGTGGTGTTTGTCGAGTTCGACGACGCAATCGGGTCCGACGCGGGGACGCAACGCCTGCTGGACCTCGGCATCGAGTTCCCACCCGAGGTCGCGGACGCGCTCACCATCGACTACCGCGCCGTGAACGCCGCCAAGCTCGTCAGTGAGTACGACGCCCTCGTGTCCGTCGTCGGCCCCGCCGGCGCGACGCCCGCCGAGTTGCAGGCTGAGGCCTCGGCCCTCGCCGACGTATTGCAGGCCGACCCCGATGTGGAAGTCGCTGACGTCCGTGATCTGGTCACATCGTCGGTCGACCCCGCCACCGGCGATGCGGAAGAACGCGTCACCCGCTTCACACGGGTGGTGATCGACGATTCCGGCTATCAGGAGGCGATCTCGATCGGCCTCGTCCGCGCCGACGCGTCGGACCTCGACGTGCTCGAGTTCAGCGAGCTCGTGAACGATCGCATCTCGGACGGGAACGCTCCGCTCACGGACGGTTACGACGCCGAGATCACCGCCGACTTCGCCGTCGGCGTCGACCGTCAGATCTCATCGCTGAGCAGCAACCTCCTGACGGGCCTGATCGCCGTGGCGATCGTCAGCCTGCTGCTGATCGGATGGCGCGTCGCGGTGATGACCGCAGGGTTCATGGCGCTGGTCATGGTGGGTGCCCTCGTCGGGCTGTGGGCGATCGGCTTCACGTTGAACACGATCACCCTGTTCGGTCTGATCCTGACGCTCGGGCTGCTCGTCGACGATGCCATCGTCATCTCCGAATCGCTCGACGCGAACCGGAACAATCCGGACCCGTCCGCGGTCGACGGCGACCCGGGCGTCGACGGGGTGGACACGTCGGTGGGCGTCATCAAGCGGGCGATCGACCGCGTCGGCAGCGCATCGTTCGCCGGGACCCTCAGCACCGTCGTGGTGTTCAGCCCGATGCTGTTCATCGGCGGCATCCTCGGCGAGTTCATCCGCCCGATCCCGACCACGGTGATCATCACGCTGCTGCTGTCGTTCGTGTTCTCGATCGTCTTCATCCCGACCGTGGCCCGCGGGTTCCTGCTGCGTGGCTCGGGCAAGTCGAACCCGATCGTGCGTGCCGAACAGGCGCTCGCTCGTAAGCTCGGGCGTCTCGCGGGCTACCCGTCGGGCAACGGCAGGCGCGGGGTGGCGGTCGGTGCCGGACTGGCGTCGTTCGCCGTGGTGGCCATCGGTGCGGGAATGGTCACGGCCGGAGGCCTCGGCTTCAGCATCTTCCCGGCCGGCAAGGACGCCGTGGCGATGTCCGCCGTCGTGGAGTTTCCACCGGGAACCACCATCGATGAGGCGCAGGCCACCGCAAGCGAGATCGACGGCATCATCGTCGACGTGCTCGGCGACGCCCTCGACCGGTCGCAGTACGTGCGGGGCAACGAGCGCACCGTGGAGACCTTCATCGATCTCACCCCGATCGATTCGCGCTCGACCACCGCCCCGCAGTTCGTCGAGCAGATCGAAGAGCGCGTCGCCGACATCGAGGGCGCCCGCGTCACCGTCGGAGTGGTGGAGAACGGTCCGCCCGTGCTCGAGTTCCCGTTTGCAGCGCAGATCACCGTCGACGAGAGCACGGTGGAAGCCGGACAGACGCTCGCCGAGTCGATCCGCGACGACCTGATCGGACGCGAGATCGCGGCCGGTGCTGACACCGTCACCATCACCGACGCGATCGTCGGCACGGACGGCGAGGTCTACCGTGTCGACGGCCAGCGGGTGCTCGAAGTGCGTGCGAAGTACGACGAGGACAGCGGTATCTCCGGCATCTTGAACGCGACGGAGGATGAGGTCACGAGTCGTTTCGGTGACGCCGAACTCGAAGCAGCCGGCCTGCCGGTGGACGCGCTCGGATTCGACTTCGGTCTCGAATCCGACAACCAGGAGGACTTCGCAGCGCTGGGACTGGCCGGTGTGGTTGCACTGCTGTTGATGTTGCTGTTGATCACGATCCAGTTCCGATCACTCGCACAGTCGCTGCTGATCTTCCTTGCGGTGCCGTTCAGCTTCTTCGGTGTGTTCACGGCGCTGTCGGCGACCGGCAACCCGCTGAGCTTCCTTGCCGTGGTCGGCTTCATCGCGCTGATCGGCGTCGCGGTGAACAACACGATCCTGCTCGTGGACGCAGCGAACCAGGAGCGGCGCAACGGAGCGACCGCAAGCGAAGCGATCCAGTCAGCGGTGACGTCGCGATTCCGTCCGTTGGTGGCCACCACGCTCACCACCGTGGTGGGACTCCTGCCGCTGTCGATCAGCGACCCGTTCTGGGAGTCGCTCGGCTTCACGCTGATGGGCGGCCTCGTGAGTTCGACGTTGCTCGTGGTGATCAGTTTCCCGGCGTTCTATCTCGCACTGGAGGCCGTGCGGACGCCGGCCCGCAATGCCGTACGGCGCCGGCGGAACCGCCCCGAGATCGCCTGACGGTTCTTCCAGTTCAGGCGGCGGTGGGCCAGCTGCGCGCGGCTACCACCGATCCGCGTCGCTCGAGCACGGTGCCGGTCGGAAACGATTCGCACACCTCGGTGATCAGCTCGATGTGCTCGTCGACCATCGATGACAACATCTCCTCGACGTCGTGGAACGGGTCGATGCTGCCGGCGTCCACC
>JBBSLH010000440.1:0-3210 GCA_038255425.1 Acidimicrobiales bacterium | reverse complement strand
GTCGTCGGCGGGCACGTAGACGGCCTGCAGCGACGTGATCGAGCGACCCTTCGTCGAGGTGATGCGCTCCTGGAGGGTGCCCATCTCGTCGGCGAGGGTGGGCTGGTAACCCACGGCCGACGGCATGCGGCCGAGGAGGGTGGAGACCTCGGAACCGGCCTGCACGAAGCGGAAGATGTTGTCGACGAACAGGAGCACGTCCTGGCCACGCTCGTCGCGGAAGTACTCGGCGATGGTGAGGGCCGAGAGCGCGACGCGGAGGCGCACGCCCGGGGGCTCGTCCATCTGGCCGAACACGAGAGCGGCCTTGTCGAGGACCGACGTGTTCTCGTCGATCATCGTCTCGCCCATCTCGATGAACAGGTCAGTGCCCTCACGGGTGCGCTCGCCGACGCCGGCGAAGGCCGACACGCCGCCGAACTGCGACGCGACACGGTTGATCATCTCGGTGATGAGCACGGTCTTGCCCACGCCGGCACCACCGAACAGGCCGATCTTGCCACCCTGGAGGTACGGGGTCAGGAGGTCGATGACCTTGATGCCGGTCTCGAACACCTCCTTCTTCGGAGCGAGGTCGGCGAAGTCGGGGGCAGGGCGGTGGATCGGGCGGTAGCCGTCGATCTTCGACTGGTCGAGCTCTGGGACGTCGAGGGGCTCGCCGAGCACGTTGAGCACGTGGCCGAGCACGCCGTCACCCACGGGCATCTGCAGCGGGTGGCCGAGGTTGCGGACCTCGGTGCCACGGATCAGACCGTCCGTCGGCTTCATGCAGATGGCACGGACCCGGCTCTGGCCGAGCTGCTGTGCGGTCTCGGCCACGACGACGACGTCGGTGCCGTCGACGTTGATGGTCATCTCGAGTGCGAAGTTGATGTCGGGCAGTGCGCCCGCCGGGAACTCGACGTCGACGACGGGCCCGGCAATGGCCACGACGCGGCCGGACTTGAGTGCGGGGCTCTGGGTTCCGGGGGTCTCGGTTCCGGTGGATTCGGTGACAGTCATCGAGGTTGCTCCTAGCGGTTGTAGCCGAGGGTGTCGACCATGAGGTCGCCGATGGCGAGTGCGTTGTCGGGGATGAGGTCCATCCCGTCGGAATCACCGGCGCGGAGGGCTTCGGCGCCGGAGACGATCTCCATGATCTCGGTCGTGATCGCGTCCTGGCGGACACGGTTCATCTGACGTGAGAGCTTGATGATGAGGTCTTCTGCGTTGTCGGTGGCCGACTTCATTGCCCGCTGCTGGGCGGCGAAGAAGCTGGCCGCACCTTCGAGCAGTGCCGAGAACAGGCGAGCTTCTGCATAGCGCGGCAGGATGTTCTCGAGGATGGTGTCGGGATCCGGCTCGAACTCGTAGTCGGCGGTCGGGCCACTGTCGCTGGTGTCCTCCACGATGCTCGACGTGTCGAGCGGGAGGAACTGGCGGGTGACGACCTTCTGGGTGCCAGCCGAGAGGAACTGGGTGTAGACGATGTCGACACGGTCGAACGTGCCGTCCTCGAACTTGGGGACGACTGACTCGGCGATGGCACGAGCGTCTTCGTAGGTCGGTTCGTCGAGGAACCCGGTGAAGCTGGCCTCGATCTCGAACTTGCGGAACCGGAAGTACGACTCGACCTTCTTGCCGACGGTGATCAGGGCGATGCTCTGACCCTCGCGACGCTGTGCGGCCATGTTGCGCTCTGCCATGCGGATCGCATTGCCGTTGTAGCCGCCGCACAGTCCGCGGTCGCCGCCGATGACGATGGTGGCGACCGAGTTGATCTCGTCACGCTGGGCGAGCAGCGGGGCTCCCCCACCGGCGCCGGCCGCAGCCAGGTTCCGGATCACCGCGGTGATCTGGTCGGCGTAGGGACGGGCGGCGAGGACGCGCTGTTGCGACTTGACGATCCGGCTGGCAGCGATGAGCTCCATCGCCTTCGTGATCTTCTTCGTCGTCTGCACCGACTTGATACGTCGGCGCAGGACGCGCTCTTTGCCTCCGGCCATTACTTCAGACCTCTTCCGCCTGCTCGGTGGCCACGAACTGGTCGTTGAAGCCGGTGATGGCCGCTTCGAGGGCGTCGGTGGAGGCAATGTCGCCCGAGTCGCGGATGCCGTCGAGGATGTCGGTGTGGCGGGTGGCGAACCACTGGAGGATCTCGCCCTCGTAGCGGGTCACGTCCTCGACCGGGATGTCGTCGAGGAACCCCTGGGTGCCGGCGTAGAGCACGACCGTCTGCTGCTCGACCTTGAGCGGCGAGTTGAGGTTCTGCTTGAGCAGCTCGACGAGGCGGTAGCCACGGTCGAGGGCCTGCTGCGAAACGGCGTCGAGTTCGGAACCGAACTGTGCGAACGACTCGAGCTCACGGAACTGGCTCAGGTCGCCCTTGAGCGTGCCGACGGCCTTCTTCATGGCCTTGATCTGCGCGGCACTGCCGACTCGGGACACCGACTGGCCGGTGTCGAATGCGGGACGCACGCCGGACTTGAAGAGGTCCTCCTGGAGGAAGACCTGGCCATCGGTGATCGAGATCACGTTGGTGGGGATGTAAGCCGAGATGTCGCCGGCCTTCGTCTCGATGATCGGCAGCGCAGTCATCGAGCCGGCGCCCATCTCGTCGGACAGCTTGGCGGCGCGCTCGAGCAGACGGCTGTGGAGGTAGAAGACGTCGCCCGGGTAGGCCTCGCGCCCCGGCGGGCGACGCAGGAGGAGCGAGACCTGGCGGTAGGCCTCGGCCTGCTTCGAGAGGTCGTCGTACACGGCGAGGGCGTGCTCGCCGTTCTCCATCCAGTGCTGGCCCATGGCGCAACCGGCGTAGGGAGCGAGGTACTTGAACGGTGCCGGATCGGAGCCACCGGCGACGACCACGACGGTGTAGTCCATGGCGCCGTGCTCGGTCAGGGTGTTCACCGTCTGTGCGACGGTGGACTCCTTGAGCCCGATGGCGACGTACACGCACTTCACCCCGAGACCCTTCTGGTTCAGGATGGTGTCGATGGCGACCGTGGTCTTGCCGGTCTTGCGGTCACCGATGATCAGCTCTCGCTGGCCACGGCCGACCGGGATGAGCGAGTCGATCGCCTTGATACCGGTCTGCATCGGCTCGCCCACGGGCTGGCGCTGGACGACGGTCGGGGCCTGCAGCTCGAGGATGCGACGGCCCTCGCTGACGATCTCGCCCTTGCCGTCGATCGGCTTGCCGAGCGGGTCGACCACGCGGCCGAGGAAGCC
>JBBSLH010000439.1:0-3218 GCA_038255425.1 Acidimicrobiales bacterium | reverse complement strand
GTCGGTTCGCCCTCGACAAGTTCGTGTCCGAGCGGATCGCACTCGACGAGGTCGAGGACGCCTTCCACAAGATGGAACGCGGCGAGGTCCTGCGCAGCGTGGTGGTGCTCTGATGGCCGCACGCGTCGAGCACGTCGTGACTTCCGGGATCTTCTCCATCGACGGCGAGGACTTCGAGGTCGACAACAACATCTGGCTGATCGGAGACGACGACGAGGTCATGGTCATCGACGCTGCCCACGAGGCCGGACCGATCGTCCGGGCGATCGGCAAACGTGCGGTCACGGCGATCGTCTGCACCCACGGGCACAACGATCACATCAACGCCGCGGTCGACCTCGCCGGAGCGACCGGCGCGCCGATCCTGCTCCATGACGCCGACCGGATGCTCTGGGACGACGTCTACCCCGAGAAGGATCCGGACGGCACCCTGGCGGACGGCGACACGGTGCGCGTCGCCGGTACCGACCTGACCGTCCTCCACACGCCGGGGCACTCCCCCGGGGGCATCTGCCTCCACGACGCCGAGAACGGTCGGGTCTTCGGTGGCGACACGCTCTTCAACGGCGGTCCCGGCGCCACGGGGCGATCGTTCTCGAGCTTCGAAACCATCCTCGACTCGATCCGGACCAGGTTGTTGGTCCTCCCGCCCGAGACCGTCGTCCACACCGGACACGGCGACACCACCACCATCGGCGCCGAAGCCCCCGGTATAGCTCGTCTCTGACGACGAACACGGGTACACGATCGACGAGATGTTTCCTGGCAGGCGCGCATCAGGCGCCCTCGGAAGGGCGCCTGACGGCATTTCTGGAGCGGGCGACCGGGTTCGAACCGGCGACCTCAACCTTGGCAAGGTTGCGCTCTAGCCAGCTGAGCTACGCCCGCAGGAATCGGTCAATCTAGCGCGCTGGACCGGCCGTACGGAATCGGATCAGGTGCGATCGATCAGTCCTGGTCCTTGGGGCGCAGATCGACTCGGAGGTGGAGGATCCCGTCCTCGAGGGTTCCCTCGGCGTCGCCGATGATGGCGTAGTCGCGGAAGTCAGCCTGGGCCTGCTCGATGAAGCGTGCACGCTCCTCGCCCGCCACCGGTGGGAGGTTGCGCTTCTTGACCGCCAGGGCTCGGTCCTTGAACCGATTGATCATCGCATCGATGTCGAACGAGTCAGCCATGGCCAGAAACTAGAACACCGTGGTCGGATCGTCGCCACCGGGGCGGCGGCGACTGCTGCCGGAGTCGGCCGGATCAGCCTCGGCCGGTGCGGGTCGTGTCGTCACCCAGTACCGGTAGGTCCACAGTCCGATCAGGAGGGCGATGGCGACCAGTCCGGCAACGATCAACCACAAGGTCGTCGACTCGCTCACGCCGCCGTCACCCGCTTCCGAGGCCGGGATCGTGGAGGTGGTCGTCGTCGACTCGGCTCCATCGGTTCCATCGCCCGCAACGAGGAGGTCGCGACCCGGGGCGCTCGTCGTGGTCGACTCGGGCGTCGTCGACGTCGAGGTCGACGTCTGGAGCGAGGTCGCCGAACTGGTCTGGACCGATCGAGCCGTCGTCGGGGTGAATGTCGTGGTCGGGACGAACATGGTCGTGGTCGTCGCGGCCGTCGTCGGCACCACCGTTGCGGACGTCGGCGGCGGCTCCGTGCTCTCGGTCGTCGGCAAAATCGGGCCGGAGAACTCGGCTCCCGTCGGCCCGATGCCACCACCCACCAGGAACAGGAGTCCAACAGTGCTCGCCAGCAGCGTGACGGCGATGCGGAGACGCAGTCTCGCACTGGTCAGGACGGGGGGCATGCAGGAACGAGCGTACCGGTGGCGAATCGACAGACCCAGACGCCACTGCCGTGCTCATCGTTGGTGTCGGGGGCAGCTGTAGGTGGTCCGGCCGCCGACGGTCCGACGCTCGAGGGGCGTGCCGTCGCGGGGACACGTGGTGCCCCGCGAGCGGGCGGGTTGCAGGTCGCCGGTGTGGCTCCCACCGCGGGCCGTGAGGTCGGCGACCGTCTCCACGATGACCGCAGCCAACCGGTCCACCGCCTCGGCGGACAGGACGCCTGCAGGCTGCGCCGGATCGAGGTCGGCGCGCCAGAGCGACTCGTCGACCAACAGGTTCCCGAGCCCCGCCAGCCGTCGTTGGTCGAGGAGGCGGCTCTTGAGTGCGGCGGTGGATCCGTGCAGCGCCGACACGAGCGCTTCGCCGGTGACCGATGCGGCATCCGGGCCCAGACGGGTCGTGTCCGGATCGAGTTCCAGCCCGCCCAGTCGGCGTGGGTCACGCACGCGGAGGTCCCCCTCCTCGAATGCGATGACCGTGCGATCCCACGCCGGGTCGTCACCGGTCCCGCCGTACTCGAGTCGATCGATGCCCGCCGAGCCGTCGACGAGGAGACGTCCGGTCATCCCGAAACGCAGCCCGATCGTGGGTCCGTCGGTCTGCAGCAAGAGGAGCTTGCCGATCCGGTCGGTGCTCGCGACCGTCAATCCGACGAGCTCGGCACGGATCTCTTCCGGATCGTGTCCACGCAGCCCGAGTGCGTCGAGCGCCGGGACCGTGGCGATGCGGCGTCCGACGACGTGGTCGGCCTGCTGTCGGTAGGTCTCGACCTCGATGAGTTCAGGCAATGGCCTGGACGAGATCAGCGATGATGTCGTCAGCGTGCTCGAGGCCGACGGAGATGCGAACCAGACCGTCGGAGATCCCCATGGCCTCTCGCTCCTGCGACGACAGGGTCGCCGCGGACATCGAGGCCGCGTGGGTCACCAGCGTCTCGGTCCCGCCGAACGACACCGCAGGGGTCGCCAGTTCGAGCTTCTCGACCATCGCGATGCCGGCCTCGAAGCCGCCGGCGAGATCGGCCACCACCACTGCGCCACCGGAGCGCATCTGTCGCATCGCCAGCCCGTGGCCTTCGTTGCTCGGCAAGCCGGGATAGCGGACGGCGGAGACACCGTCGAGTGCCTCGAGACGCTCGGCCAGCGCCTGCGACGTCTCGCACTGCTGGCGCATCCGCGCGTGCAGCGTCCGGATCCCTCGGAGGCCGAGGAATGCGTCGAACGGCGAGGCGACCGCGCCGTGCATGACGTGATGTCCCCACACCACATCGACCAGCTCGCGCTCGCCGGTGACGGCCCCGAGGAGTGCGTCGTTGTGGCCGGCGATCCCCTTGGTGGCCGAGTGGACGACGAAGTCGATGCCGAAGTCGTGCGGGTTC
>JBBSLH010000438.1:0-3218 GCA_038255425.1 Acidimicrobiales bacterium | reverse complement strand
CGTTCGAGTGCCGTCGGGTAGTCGCGGAACTCGATACCGACCTGCTCGAGGATCGTGTCGGCGTTGTGCTCGATCTGCTCGAGGTGCTCGTCCATCACGAGTTCGTACGGCTTGATCTGACGGCTCAAGTACGGCGGGACCGGTGCGGCCGATGCGACCCGCGTGGCTGCTCGACCGGCGCGGCCGCCCGAGCGTCGTCCGCTGCTTCGTTCCTCACTCATCGTCGACCCCCGGCACCCATCGAGCAGGCATGTGGCGGACACAGAACTGCGATTCCGTTCCGTCATTCGGAACAGTTCCATATTACAGAACCCGTGCCGGTGTGTGTGTACCGGCTGCCTGATGAGACCGGGATGGGGAAGCGGGATCGTCAGGTCAGCCGCTGGAGCAATCCGTTTTGGCCGGATCCATCGATGAACAGACCGCCGGCCCCCTCGACCCGCTTGTGGTACTCGCTGTCGGTTGCCTGCCAATCGGCAGCGGCGTCGATCTCCGCCATCGTGTCGGCTCCGGTGAGCCAGAGGACGTCTGCGAAGCCGCCGTAGGTCGAAGCGGCGAACACCGTCGGGTGACCCAATGCGTCGTGGACGAACCCCTGCATTTCCACGCCGAACGCCATCGCGTCGGCGTACCGGCCGCTGGCCATCACGGCCTGTGTCGTCGAGATGTACTTCGCAGGTGTCTCGGTCGGTGTTCCCGACACGATGCGGACCAGTTGGTCGGTGGACGGTCCGTCGAAGAGCTCGGCCATCGACATCGCCGTGTCGAGATACGTGGCGTCGACCATCATCTTCTCGGTCGCCTCGAACAGCTCGGCTTGGGAGTCGATACGAGCGCTCCACATGATGGTGCCGGCGGGCGCACCGAACCTCACGTTCCAGACGTGAACATCCATGCCGGTGATCTCGGTGACCTTGCCGGCGATCTCGACGGCGGTCGGCATGGCGTCGAGAATTCGGTCGGCTCGGGCCTGGCGGGTGCGGCTGAAAATGTACATGGCGTCTCCATTTGAACTCGTCCGCGATCGTTGCTGATCGTTGTGTGGGTGGAATCACGACCTTGACGGATACTCGGGCCGAGGTCTATGACAGAGATCACGGAGTGCGATCGTGGTCGGTTGCGTTCCGGGGAAGGGCCCTATGGCGGAACGCACCGGCACCACCATTCCCGATCTGATTTCGGAGTGTGGTCGTACACGCTCGCTCGCGCCAGGCGAGACCCTCTTTCTCGAAGGCGACCGATCTGAACAGGTGTACGTCTGTGAGGTCGGCCGGATGCGGGTCTTCGTGACCCTGCCGTCAGGCCGGGAGTTGATCTTGGGTCGCAAGGAGCCGGGCGACCTCTTCGGTGAGTTGTCCGCACTCGACCATCGACCTCGATCAGCGAGCGCCGCTGCCGAAGTCGCGACCGTCGTGTCGACGATGTCCAGCGACGAACTCCTCGATGCGTTGCATCATCGACCACAGCTGGGCTTCGACCTGCTGCTCTGCCTTGCTCAGCAGTTGCGAAACGCGAACGCTCGACTTCGTGCCCGCCACAGCGAGTCGACGCTGGTGCGCGCCGGTCACCTGCTGATCGAGATGTCGTCGCTCAAGCTTCGCCACGATCGCACGGCGAAACGAATCGCGGTGGAGATGACCCAGGACGAACTCGCGGAGTGGATCGGAGCGACGCGGGAGTCTGCTGCTCGCGCCCTCGCGCGCTTCCGTTCTGCGGGCGTGGTGCGCACGACCCGCGGGTGCATCATCATCGACGACCTCGCCGGCCTGGTCGCGATCGTGGAGTCGGCGTGAAGTGCGTCTGCGAACCACATGGCCTGCTGCGGTGAGGCTCTGTCGGCGTGGAGGCGACGAAGCCTCACCGCAACGCGGGGTCAGGCGCGGGGTTGGCGGCGGCCGGTGCGTTGGCGGGCGCCCGCGCCGGCGGCGCGTGCCTGCGCGATCGGCAGGGTGGTCTCGATCGCCAGGTTCGGGGTGGCCTCGGTGGTGTGGGGGAATCCCATGGCGTTGACGAACAACTCCTGGAACCGCACCTCGGTGGCGGTCTCGATCTTCTCGACGCGGCGAACCGCCGACTCGATCTCGGCACGCTGGCTCGCCGACAGCAACGCACGCACCGCACCGGCACCGGCTGCGTTGCCGACGGACGACACCTGCGCCACCGGCACGTCGGGGACCAGCCCGATCACCTTCGCGTACAGCGGGTCGATGTGCGCTCCGAACGCGCCGGCGAGACGCACCGACCCGATCGAGTTCGGATCGGTCGTGCCGTTGTGTTCGCACAGCAGGTCGATCCCGGCTCGCAACGCGGCCTTGGCCAACTGGATCGCACGCACGTCGTCCTGGGTGACGTTGATGTTCTCGGTCGGGTCGTCGGAGTCGCCGAACAGGCGGTACGAGAAGGTGCGTCCGTCGGCGAAGATGCGGCTGGTCTTGCTCGGGCCGTCGGAGCGGATCGTGCCGTCGACGTCGATCAGGCCGGCAAGGTACAGCTCGCCCATCACCTCGATGATCCCCGAGCCGCAGATGCCCGAGATGTCGAGCTTCATCGTCTGCAGTGTGAACTCGGGGTCGTCGGACCAGACCTCGGCACCGATCACCCGGACGCGGGGTTCGAGCGTGTCGCGGTCGATGCGGACACGCTCGATCGCGCCGGCGGTGGCGCGCATGCCTGCCGAGATCTGGGCGCCCTCGAAGGCCGGCCCGGTCGGGCTCGACGCAGCCAGCACGTGCGATGCGTTCCCGAACACGATCTCCGCGTTCGTCCCGACGTCGACGAGCAGTTGCAGCTCGTCGCTGCGGTGGGGTCCTTCGGCGAGGATCGCGCCGGCGGTGTCGGCACCGACGTGGCCGGCGATGCAGGGGAGCAGGTACACCTCGCAGAAGCGGGCATCGATGTCGAGGTCGGCGGCGCGGGTCGTGATCGCGCTGTCGGTCGCGAGCAGGAAGGGGGCCTGGCCAAGCGGGGTCGGGTCGATCCCGAGGATCACGTGGTGCATGATCGGGTTGCCGACGATCGTCATGTCGAGCACCCGGTCCCGATCGAAGCCGGCCTCGTCGACGAGTTCGCCGATCATCTCGTCGAGCGCGGTTCGGATCGACCGGGTGAGTTCGAGTTCGCCGCCGGGGTTCATCATCACGTACGAGACGCGTGACATGAGGTCGTCACCGAAGCGGATCTGGGGGTTCATCACGCCGTTGGTGGCGAGGATCTCACCG
>JBBSLH010000437.1:0-3235 GCA_038255425.1 Acidimicrobiales bacterium | reverse complement strand
GGCCGGTTTCCATCCTGCAGACCGGCTCTTCGGACAAGTCACTTCCCGGACCCACCCACGACCCTACGCCCGACGCCGACAGGCCTGCTTCGACGCGCCCGCACGGCTGTCGAAACTGGGGCTTGACTCAAAGAGGATTCGTTGGAGGACGCGCCAGTGGCGTATCCCCGAACCACGTGGCGCACATCAATGATTGGCCAAGTCTCAGGTGAGCGTGCGACGAATGTCCTTCATGAGCAGGAACAAGTGCAGTGGGTCGGTGGACGACGTCTCGAACTCCGGCACGAGGTGCTCGTAAAACGCCCTCGCCTCGTCGGTCTCGGCGTGGACGAGCAGTCCTCGGCAGCCGATCTCGGACCCGAACGCGTGCGTCCTGGCGATCACGTCCTGTAGTAACCCAGCACCGAGGTCGCTGCGTTCGTGCCTGATGTCGACGCCCAAGCGGGCGAGCAGGGCCACGGGCTGGGGGTAGCGGCCGGCACCCTTCCGCAGTCGCTCCGGTGCGTCAGCCAATGCGACGCTGGCCATGCACCAGGCGTAGTACGCGACGACCGACTTCGAGTCGACCGACGTGACCACCAACACCCGAGTTGTCCCCGAGCTGCTCGACTGGCGAGCGTGGCGGCGGAGCCACTCCGTCTGCTCCTCCGAACGACACTCGAACCCGTCCAGCTCGTGGTCGGAGTCGAGGAGTACGGGTGCCCGATACCGGACGTTCACTCGTCGCTGAACGGCGACGGTCGCTCCATCAGCCTCCGCAGACCCGGGAGGTCGCGGCCGCGACGTCGATTCACGGCTTCCCACGCTTCAGCGGCTTCCTGATCAAGTCGGAACTCCGTCCGATCCGCCAGCACCTTCCGGGCCGCCACCGTCAGATTCGAGATGACGAATTCGGTCAGGTCCGTTCCCTGCTCCGCGACGGCACGATCGATCAACGACCGCTCGTCCCTTGTAGTCCGCACCTCGAGGCGCTCACTGCGCAGCCGCGTTGTCGACATAACGACCTCCTGTCCGGCCACTGTACGGCCAACTCAGACACAGCGCAACGAACTTCGTCGAAGCCCAGATCAGCAGCCACGCTCCAGGCGCCAAGCGCCATCGGACGTCGGTGGACGTCCATGGACACAGCCCCGGCGAACCGTTCCTCCGCAGCTCCGCCCACCGACGTCCCTCGGGGTCCGCTGCCGTCCGTGGGCTACATCTCGGGCGCAGCTCGGTACACGTCGAGTGCGGTAACTCCCGCGGTAACTCCCACAGCTCAGATTCTTCGGCACGAAAACGCTGTGACAAGGGCATTCGCGACCCCTCGAGGCCAGGGTTCGATTCCCCCAGCTCCACTTCTGTCCATGGACGTCCACAGACGTCCGTCCCGTAAGAAACGTCACGGCGGCATCTCCCACCACCAAATTCCGCGGGAGCGCACGGTCTCAGCAAGCGGCAGTCCCGAATGGCGATGCTCCCCGCCAACGCTGACGCGGCCGGGCCTCAGACTGCAGGTGGCTCCACGCGTCGGACTGTGTCGACTCGGTCGATCGCCTGGTCGAACGACGCGACGCGATCAACCCCGGTACTTTCCGCGCAGGCCACCAAGTACGCCTCTGCGAAGTCGAGACGGTCGATCTCGTACACCTCGATCGCCCGAAGCAATAGGGCCGGGTCCACCACCACGATCGAATCGAACGCGACCAGCGATCGCATCGAGTCGGCAATTTGGCCCCGCGGCGCTTTGTAGAACGACTCGAGCACGTACACCGTCTCGGCCACGACCAGGTCGGTGACGAGAAGATCGCGCTCAGACGCCAAGAAGGCCGTCGCTCGGCCGGCCATCTCCACCGGGTCGCCAGTCAGGTGCCGGACCAGAATGTTCGTGTCGACGAACGCACTCAACGACGACTGCCAGCCCGTTCCGAGCGCGTCCGACGAAGCACGTCATCCCACGCAACATTCCGCTTCGCCGCCGGAACGCGAACCGACCCGGCCAACTCGAGAAAGCCTGCCGTACGAGCGAGCACGGCGCGGTTCCCATCAACCCGAAAGACGACCTCGTCGCCTTCCTTGATACCCAAGGCATCGCGCACGGCTTTGGGGACCGTCACTTGCCCCTTCGATGTCACCTTCGCTGCTGCATCCATAGCTGCTCCTTACTCTACGACTCAGGTAAGGATAGCGTGGTTCGCGATGAAGGAAATCCATCGCCGGGTCAATCAGTCGGAGCCGAGCTGAGCAGCACCTGCCGCATCGCCGCGTTCGGCTCGTCGAGGGTCAACCCCGCGGTGGTGGTTGGCGGATGAACCTGAGCCGCTCAGCCGAGGTCGGGCCGTAGCGTGCCAGCGGAGGAACCCATGGTGGACGACGGTGGAGCGACGACATGAGTGGGTGGGGTTGGCTAGCCATCAGCTTCGGCGCGCTTATTTGTTCATGGGCCGTGCTCGTCGTGCTCGCCGCCCGACTCCCTACGGGCACCCTCAAGGAACTGGCAGGCTTCCTCCCCGCGTGCGTCACCACCGTCCGCGTGCTCCGCAAGGACCCACGGGTACCACGACGAGCCAAGATGGCCATCGGCATCGCTGGTCTCTGGGTCCTCTCGCCCATCGACCTCATCCCCGAGTTCCTCCCCATCATCGGACCGCTCGACGACGTCGTCGTCATTGCCCTCGCCTTCCGATACGCCGCCAAACAGGTCCCCAGGTCGGTACTGCTCGACGCTTGGCCGGCGAACCCGGCCACCGTCGAACGACTCCTCGGACCGCCACGACCCTGACCACCCACCGAGGTGTGTGCGGCTGAACGCGGCGAAGGCCCAGGTCCGGGGACCTGGGCCTTCGGTCATGTCAGAACGGGAACCTCAGTCTTCGTGATCCTCGTCGGGGTCGTTGTCGCCGTCGTGCTCGTTCTCGTGCTGCACGTCGTCGTCGTCGGCCTCGTCGGATTCTTCTTCGTCATCGTCGGTGTCGGCGGCGAGGACTGATCCGTTGCCGGCGTCGACCTTGACGTCGACGGTGGTGCCGTCTTCCTGGGCGATGTCGAACTCCCAGACGACGCTTCCGTTCTCGTTGCCGAGCTCAGTTTCGGTGATCTCGCCGGGGTGAGTGGCGAGTGCGGCCGCGGCAGCTGTGGCTTCATCGATGGTGGCCGACTCGGCCAGGCGGGCACTCTCGTCTGCTTCGGACTCGCCTTCGACCTCGTCGACCTGGATCGATCCGTCGAGTTGCGGTTCCTGGACGTCGTCGGCCTC
>JBBSLH010000436.1:0-3249 GCA_038255425.1 Acidimicrobiales bacterium | reverse complement strand
TGCCGTACTCGGCGTTGCGCTGGCCGTAGAAGGAGCCCTGGGAGCCGGTGAGGCCCTGGTAGATGACCTTGGTGTTCTCATCGACGAAGATCGCCATTACTCGGCGCCCCTTTCCTTGGCGAGGGCGACAACCGTCTCGGCGGCCTCGACCATGGTGGCCTTGCTCTGGAGCATGTCGCTCTCGTGTTCCTGGAGGATCGCACGGCCTTCGGCGGCGTTGGTGCCGTCGAGGCGGATGACGATGGGGGCGTCGATGGTGACCCGTCCGAGTGCCTCGACGATGCCGTTGGCCACCTCGTCCCCCTTGGTGATGCCACCGAAGATGTTGATGAAGATGCTCTTCACCTTGGGGTCGTTGTTGATGGTCTCGAGCGCACCGGCCATCACCTCGGCGTTGGCGCCGCCGCCGATGTCGAGGAAGTTGGCCGGGTTGCCGCCGACCTGGTTGACGATGTCGACCGTGCTCATGGCCAGACCGGCGCCGTTGGCGATCACGCCGACGTAGCCGTCGAGGCCGACGTACTGGAGGCCCTTGGCGTGTGCGTCTTCCTCACGCTCGTCGCGCACCTGCGTGGCGTCGTAGGCGGCGTAGTCCTCGTGGCGATAGGTCGAGTTGCCGTCGAGCGTGACCTTGGCGTCGAGGGCGTGGACCTCCCCGGTGGGCTTGAGGATCAGCGGATTGATCTCGCAGAGGTCGGCGTCACCCTCGGAGTAGGCGGTGTAGAGCTTCGTCAGGATGTCGACCGCTCCATCGGTTGCCTTCGGGTTCAGGTTCGCGGCCTCGACCCAGGCACGGGCGTCGGCTTCGCTGAGACCATCCACCGGGTCGATCCAGATCTTGGCGATGGCGTCGGGGTTCTCCTCGGCCACGGTCTCGATCTCGACACCGCCTTCGGCGCTGAGCATGCCGAGATGCTTCTTGGCGCTGCGGTCGAGCGTGAACGAGGCGTAGTACTCCTCGGCGATGTCCGAGGCGACCTCGACCCAGACGGTCTTGACGATGTGGCCCTTGATGTCGAGGCCGAGGATGTTGCCGGCGTGCTCGCGCACCTCGTCGACGTCTGCCGCGAGCTTGACGCCGCCGGCCTTTCCTCGCCCACCGACGTGGACCTGCGCCTTGACGACGACGGGGTAGCCGACGCGTTCGGCGACGGCCACGGCCTCGTCGACGGTGGTGCAGGCCTCGCCATCGCTGACGGGGATGCCGTACTGGGCGAAGAACTGCTTGCCCTGGTATTCGAGGAGATCCATGGGTTCCCTTTTTTGCGGTCGTATCCGGCGCTTGGGTCGCGAGCGGGTCGGTGCCGGATACTAGGAGGATGTACCGGGGCCACGACCAATCTGCCCAACGACCGGAGAAGGGCACATGAGCCCTGTCGCGCGCCGCCAGGGCGGCGCTCACACCGGTCGAGCCGTGCTGGTCGCCGTCGTGGGAGTGGCGATCGCGCTGGGAGTCGCCTTCGGCGTCGCCGCGCTCGCGGGCCGAGGCGACGTCGAGGTCCGGCTCGGCGACGACCGCTTCGAGCCCGGCGACGCACGCGACATCCTCGACGACATCCAGGAGCGGGGCGCGCCCCTCGGGTTCAACGACGTCGCCCGCTTCCAACGACCGATCTGGGTCGACAACACCGGAGATGACCCAGGCATCGGCTGGATCGCCGTCGGCGCCTTCGTTCCCGATCAGCCCGACTGTCTGGTCCAATGGCAGTCCGAACGTGACCGATACGTCGCCGAGTGCGACGAGTCCATCACCTTCCCGCGCTCCGGTGCCGGGCTGCGCCAGTTCCCCACCGAAGTCGTGGCCGGCCGTCTATTCGTCAACCTCCAAGACACCGACAACACAGACACGGACAACGCCCCGGAGTAGCGCTGCTCAAGCGAAGAGCGCTGCGACCTCGCGGCGCTGGATCTTGTTGGTCCCGGTGCGGGGGAAGTCGTCCACAGCGATGTAGTGCACCGGGATCTTGTAGTGACTGAGATGGTCACGGATCCAGGCATCGAGGTCGGCTTTCACCAGGTCGAAGCCGTCGGCCAGACGGATGGCCGCCACCGGTACCTCGCCCAGGCGCTCGTCCGGGCGGCCGACGACAGCGGCTTCGACCACGGCGGGGTGGTCCTCGAGCACGGCCTCGACCTCGACCGCGTAGACCGAGAAGCCACCACGCTTGATGACGTCCTTCTTGCGTCCGGCGAACAGCACCGAGTTGAACGGGCCCTTCTTGGCCAGATCTCCCGTCCGCAACCAACCGTCGGCGTCGAGCACGGCCGCAGTGGCCTCCTCGTCACCCCAGTAGCCACGGAGGACGCCGGGCCCCTTCACGAGCAGTTCGCCGGTCTCGCCGGCGCTGGCGTCGTCACCGTTGTCGTCGACGACGCGCATCCGGTATCCGGGGATCGCGAATCCCACCGAGTCGCCGAGACCCATCGGGAGGAAAGGCGGGCTGATCTTCGCTGCGACGCCGCCACCCGTCTCGACCATGCCGTAGCCCTCGGCGAAGACCGCCTCGCCGACATCACCGACGCCGGGGATGTGCACGGTCGCCCCAAAGCCCTTGAACTCTCGCGCCAGCTCGGGCGGCATGACGTCGGCGCCCGATGCCCAGACTCGGATGCTCCCGAGGTCACGATCGGCGGCGCCGGCGTCGAGGAGGAAGCGGTACATGGCCGGGACTCCGATGAAGATCGACGCCCTTCGACTCTCGATGGCATCGAGCACCGCGCTGGCGTCGAACCGCTTCAGGAAGTAGGTCTCGATCCCTGCCCCGGCGAGACCGAGCAACGTGGCGAACCCCATGATGTGCGCGACGGGGAGGCTGACGACCGCTTCGTCGTGACGAATGGCGCTGGGATAGGCGACGCTGCCCTTGATCGCCCCGACCAGGGCGTCGTGGGTGAGCGCGGCGCCCTTGGGTTTGCCGGTCGTGCCGGACGTGTAGAAGAGCGCACCCACGTCGTGGCCAGCCGCGGTCACGGCCTTGGTGACCGGCTCGTGGCCGTCGACCTCGTGAGCCGAGCGGATCACGAACGTCGCGCCCGAGTCAGCGACCACATGGTCGATCTCCTCGGCTCGCATCGCGTCGTTGACCGGGGCGGGGATGGCTCCGGCGCGGGCGACAGCGAGACACAGCAGGAGTTGTTCGTAGCCGTTCGGTGTGGCGACGACGACGACGTCGCCGGGCTCGGTCTTGGCCGAGACGCCACCAGCCCAGCGCGCCACGCGCTTGGCGGCCTGCCGATGGGTCAGCGTGA
>JBBSLH010000435.1:0-3266 GCA_038255425.1 Acidimicrobiales bacterium | reverse complement strand
AGTGTTGCGATCGTCGGCGGCCTCCTCGTGTTCGGCGTCGTGTTCGCTCTGAACTCGTCGCTGCACTCGTATCTCATCCTCGCCTACAGCGATGGCGACGACGTCTCGATCGACGTCGGCTTCTACTACTCGGCCAACGCGACGGGCCGCCTGGTCGGGACCTTGCTGTCCGGTCTGCTGTACCTGTGGGGTGGCCTCACCGTCGCCCTCGTCGGCGCAGCCGCGTTCGTGGCGATCACGTGGCTCCTGACGCTCCGGCTCCCGGCGATCCCGTCGTCGGGCCCCGCAGCGATCACCTCGGATCGAGAAGTCGCGAAACCCAGTTGATCGGCGCGCTGCCGATGCGGCAAAGTGACCCTCCACACGAGAGGAGGTGCCCATGTCGATGTTCGATCCCACTGAGATGATTCCCGGCCAGGCGCCTTGCGTCGTGTGCCCGCTCACAGCCTGACGCCCTGAGCTCCCCACTGCGCCGACGGCGCGTCGTTCCCACGAGCGACCTCTGTCGTCGCGCGGTCACCCACCCCACCCCACAACGTCCTGCAACGGGACGGAAAGGACATCGAACCATGTTCCACGCACTGCACCCCGAACACCAACTGGCCGAGATCCGTGAGCGTCACGCTCGGATCCGAGCCGACTTCGAGCGATCGCGGGCATTTCGCCACGCTCGGGGTCGGCATCGTTTCCACTCGCGCCACCGACGTCATTGACGTCATTGACGTCGACGGAGAACGGCGACGGGGCTCGTCCGGTCGTTGGACCGGGCGAGCCCCGATGGTTCTGTGCCCATCCGCGAACGGAGTACGAGACGACCCACGGCCACGACGGCATCGAGGGACGCCTCATCTCCATGCCCACCTTCGCCGAGTCGTGGGATTCGTGGGTGATGCACCCGAGTGGGAGTGAGCTGGTCCTGTGCGTCGCAGGCACCGAAACCCTGATCCAAGAGGCGAACGATGGCTCCCACTCGAACGGGACCGTCTCAGCGGGCCAGCCAGCGGTGAATCCCCCTGGCGTGTGGCACACCGCCGACGTTCCTGATTCGAGCAATCCGCCGACCGTGCTGTTCATCACCGCCGAAGCCGGGACCGAACACCACACCCGTTGAGTACCGACCAACAGGGGCAGCCGACCGTCGGCGTCGGTCCCCACACCGAGCCGTGGCCTGCCGACGACCGACTCGACCCCGAGCTGCTCCGTCACGGCGCCGAGGGCTGCCGCCCCACCGGTCGTTGCCAGCGGGGTGGCAGCCCCTCATCTGTTGTGGCCTAGAACGGACCTTTGTGCCAAGGGCCCCAGATGGCGAGCGAATACCCGCTGCCCGACTGAATGTTGACGAACAACGTCGACCCATCGTGGCTGAAGGTCGCCCCGGCGAACTCCTCGGTGTCCCCGGACGGACGTGTCTGGCCCGGGTCGGCGTTGCGAGCGAAGTCGAACACCTGCCCCGATCGGGTCAAACCGCGCAGGAAGTTGTCGCCGCTCCCGTCCTCGCACAGCAGCAGCGACCCGTTCTTGCTACGGACGACGTTGTCGGGAAGATCGAGTACGTCAGCACTGGGCGACTCGTAGACCAGGCTGAGCCGGTCGGCGCCGGGCTTGTAGACCCAGATCTGGCCTCGCCCGTCACCGAAGCCGGACGGCGCGCTGCCGACCCGGGCGCCGCCCTGCGTCGACACGAAGTAGACGCTGCCGTTGTCGTAGTACGCGCCTTCGAGCCGACTGAAGATCGCAGCGCCGAACGCGCGACCCTGATTCCCGACGGCGACGATCGCCTCGTCGTTGGTCATGCCCGCGACGTCCGGGTCGGGATCGGCGATGTCGACCCATTCGACGTCGTACGTCGCGCCCGCCGGCTGGCCGACCGACAGATCGGCGTTGTCGACGCCGACCACCTTGAGCATCTGGAGCCGCCCACCGTCTTTGATTCCCTGGCCGCGGCGACGAGGCTGCGGCGGGAGATACCGGTAGAAGCCGGATTCGAAGCCGAAGTTGTCCTCGGTCATGTACACCGCGTCACCGCTCGGCGTGGCCACCGCCGCTTCATGAGCAAAGCGGCCGGCTGCCCTGATCGGCACGGCCGCCGACATCCCGTCGCTCGGCACCTCGAACACGTAGCCGTGCTTCTCCTCCAATCTCGAGTTGTCGCCGCCCGTGAAATCGTTGCCGACGTCGGGGCCGTTGACCGTCTCCTCGCAGCTGAGCCACGAGTCCCACCCGGTCCGGCCGCCGGCGCAGTTCATCTGCGTGCCGCGCAACGACACGTAGTCGCTGCCGGCGACCACGTTGCCCTGCGCGTCCACCTCGACGGTGACCGTGCCGCCCCTTGTGTTCGGGTCGTAGATCGGGGCTGCGCCGCCTATCGGCAAACCCGGTCCGTTGATCTCGTGGTTGCGCACCAGGATCGAGTTCCCGCGCTTGCCGCGGAACGCCGCCATGCCGTCGTGGCGGCCGGGAAGCTTCGAGCCGTCGCCGCTGAGGGTCTCGCCGGTCACGTGGAAACTGCGATAGCTGAAGCCGTCCGGCAGATCGAGCCGGATCACGCCGTCGCGCTGATCCTCGACTGGGCCCAGCGGTCCGTAGCCGTCGGACCGGCGTCGCTCCGCCGACAGCGCGGCGTGGGCGACGAAGCCTTGGAATGGCCCGGCGATCGACGCTCCGGCCGCGATGGCAGCACTTCCGGCGAGAAATCCCCGCCTGCTTACGTTGGTCATTGTTCCTCCTCGATTTGGACGCTCGTTGAAACGGATCAACGACCATAGTTCGACGTGGAAGGCCGCGCGGACGCGACGCCGGCTGGCGCCGCTCGGCCTCCCTCCTCAGCGTTTCGACATGCTCGTAAGGTGATGCCGTGAGCGACTCGCGGCACGACGAACGCAGCAACGCAGCACTGACCGCGCTGGTCAACAGCGTCGTCATCGGCACGCAGACGAGGGACCGTTGAGCGCCGAACACTCGGAGGTGGTCGGCGTAGGGCCCCTCCCCGAACCGTGGCCCGACGACGATCGGCTCGACCCCGAGCTGCTCCGTCACGGCGATCGACGCAACGTGCTCGACCGGTACCGCTACTGGACCGTCGATGCGATCGTCGCAGACCTCGACACCCGCCGCCACCCTTTCCACGTCGCCATCGAGAACTGGGAGCACGACTTCAACATCGGCACCGTGGTCCGCAACGCGAACGCCTTCGGCGCGGCAGGCGTCCACATCGTCGGCCCCCACCGGTGGGACCGCCGGGGCGCGATGTCGACACACCGGTATCT
>JBBSLH010000434.1:0-3271 GCA_038255425.1 Acidimicrobiales bacterium | reverse complement strand
GTCGAGGGCGTCGGTCCCGAACGTGTCGTTGTTGAGCGTGGTCTCGATCTGGAAGACCTTCACGTCGTTGTCGCGCAGGACCTTGCCCATCCGCCAGTTGCTGTGGTGGAGCTCGGAGCTGTGACGGTCCATGAAGCTCTTCGAGTGCTGCATGGTGTGGACGTTGTGGTGGTGCTTGAGGCTCGGGTAGCCGGCGAGCCCGGTTGCGGTGCTCTTCCAGCCGCCGTCCATCGACACCAGGTTGATGTTGACGTAGACGATCAGGTCGCTCGTCGCGGCGCGCTTGTTGATGGCGACCAGTTCGCCCTTGTCGGTGGTCCCGATCTCGAGCATCCCGTCGGGATCCTCGGCGTCGTGGTTGTAGAGCTTCCCGTCGGGAGCGAACGCGTCGTACACCCGATCGCCCACGGCGTGACGGAGCTCGTCCTCGGTCATGCGGCGGTGCAGGGCGAGCGCCGCGATGATCTCGACGTCGTCGACGCCGTTCGCGGCTGCGGTGTCGAGCACCGCCTCGATGATCCGCTGGCGCACGTCGGGCCGACGCATCTGGGGAAGCGGGAGGCTGATGTCGTCGAAACAGATCGTCAGCTTCATGTCGGCGAACAACAGTTCTGACAGCGGCTTCGAGTCGCCGAGCGGCGCTTCGAGTGCGGCCGCGATCTTGTCGTCGACGTTCTTCAGACCGGGCAGCGGCTCGGCCGGGTAGATGACCCGGGTCCGACCGGCGGGCATCTTCTCGAGCGAGAAGCCCTCCCCACGGTGGAAGAGGATGGGCGGCGTCGACGAATCGACGTCGAGCACGAGTCCAGGACGAGGCATCAGGAGCTTTCTCTCATGTCGAAGGCGATCTTGACGGCGCCGCGGCGGCCGGCACCGGCCGCGTGGGCAATGGCGTCCGTATAGCGACGCAGCGAATAGGTCTGGGTGACGAGACGACCGAGGTCGTGGCTGGCGACGAGATCGATCGCGGTGTCGAAGTCGGCGCGGTTGTAGGCGTAGACGCCACGAAGTGCGGCCTCGCGATGCCACAGGCCGGTGAGGTCGAGGTTGACGGTGGCGGGCATGCCGACCACGAGGACGGTCCCGCCGGGGGCGACGACCTCGAGGGCCTGGGCGAGGCTTGCGTCCGAGCCGACGCAGTCGATGACGGTCGGTGCGCCGCCGGTGAGCTGGTTTCCCAACTTCATCGAGCCCGTGGAGAGACGAATGGCACCGGCGAGTTCGCTGGAGTCGACGACCCGAGACGCGCCGAGTTCCTTCGCCATCCGCTTCTGGTGCGGATAGCGGGCCGCGACGGTGATGTCGTCTCGGCCCATCGACGACACGGCGGCGACGGTCAGGAGGCCGAGGGTCCCGGCACCGATGACGGCGATCGGTCCGTCGCTGGTGACCTGCGCTGCGGCGTGGACGGCACATGCCGTCGGTTCGACCATGACGGCGGCTTCGTCGGACAGCGCGTCGGGGACGGGCACGAGTTGGTCGGGATGGGCGACCATCTCTTCCGACCACCCACCGCCGGTGTCGCAGCAGAAGCCGGATTGCAGCCCAGGCTCGAGGTGTCCGAAAGCGATCCGCTCACAGCGGTTGATCTGTCCGTTCGTGCACGCCGTGCACGCCGGGTCGACACCTCGGATGGTGCAGTGGAGCACCGGGATGAGGATTGCGCGGGAGCCATCTTCGAGATCACCGACGACCTCGTGGCCAGGGACGAACGGAAAGCTGACGATCGGTTCGAAGTAGCGGGACGAGTGTCCGTCGATCGTCGACAGATCGGATCCGCAGATGCCGGCGAGACGGGGCGAGAACCGGACCCAGTCGTCGGTCGGCAGGTCGAGCGGGTCGACGTCGCGCAACCGGATCGGTCCGACCGCAGCACCGGCTCCCGGCTTCAACGCTCCAGCCACCATCGCCGCGGCATACCGCGCCGGCTTCCGTGAGAACTCGATCGCCTTCATCGGGCGATCCTGGTGGGGGTGCGGCCGCGCCAGCCGGGGCCGATGGGGAGGAGGGGGTCGCTGTGGCCGGCCGACTTCTCGAAGTGCTCGACCAGCCAGCCGCGTTTACGGGCGAGGGCGGCGAGTCGGGCTTCGGGGTTGACGGCGACGGGGAACCCAGCGGCCTCGAGGAGTGGGAGGTCGGAGGTCGAGTCGGCGTAGGCGACCGATTCGGCCGGGTCGAAACCGTGGAGCTCGCAGTAGTCGAGAAGCGCCTGCGCCCGTGTCTCGCCCGTGGGCGGGACCGACGTGAGTTCGCCGGTGAATCGTCCGTCGGCGCCCACACTCATCTCGGCACAGATGACGTCGTCGAAGAGCGGCTTGAGCGGCTCGATCGCCACGCCCAGCGCACCGGTGATGAGCAGCGTGCGATGGCCGAGCTTGCGGTGGTCACGCACTCGTCGGATCGCCTCGGGGAACGACTTGGTGAGGAGCAGATGGCTCGCCATCTCGACGGTGTCCTCGTGCAGCCGCGCTGCGTCGGCGCCTTCGTAGCGACGGTAGAAGTGGCGCAGGAAGTCGCTGCGGTCCTTACGATCGAGCGACAGGAGTGCAGGCGCTTCGGCCAGCGTCTTGAACACGAAACGCAGCCGTTCGTCGGTCGGCAGTCGACGGGTCGCCAGCCACGAATAGCTGGCGACGACGTTCGATGCGATGAGCGTGTTCTCGAGGTCGAAGGCGACGACCTGACGGTCGGTGTGGAGCACCTGTCGACGCAGGCGCGACGAGCGGGACTCGCGGTCCGACGCGCCCGGCGTGGTCTTGACGCGGGCGTGCTTGACGACCGACGGGAGATGGATCTCGGTGACGTAGCGGTTCCAGTCGATGACGCCGGGGTCGAGGCAGAAGTCCCGTCGAGACTCCTCGTCGCACGCGTCTCGCAACGCCAGGAGGTTGTCGACGCCGTAGATGGCCTCGCACTCGGTGTAGGCGCCGTAGAGCTCGACGTAGGTGAGGGCGCGTTGCGCTTCTTCCTTCTTCTCCTCGAGCGTGGCCGCCCACTCGGCCTGCTTGCCGCGGAGCGGGAGCGCCTGGAGCACGGCTTCGGACTTCTCGAGGATCGACTTGGCTCGTTCGAGCTGCGCCTGCACCCGACCTCTGCCGGGGAACTGCCACTCGGGCACGACGATCGGCTGGCCGTCGTTGTCGTAGATGGGATGCTCGGTGAACCATCCGCTGACGTTGTCGACGAGCGTCTGATAGCGGAGCGGGTTGGCCGATCCGGACGCCGACTGCACGATGCGGGGCTTGCCTTCGGCCGGCCCGGCCGCGGCGGT
>JBBSLH010000433.1:0-3294 GCA_038255425.1 Acidimicrobiales bacterium | reverse complement strand
TTCACCACCAGGTCGGCGGGCACGTGAGCGGGGTCCTCGAGGTACCGGAGGCAGATCTCGGTCGACGTGTCCGCCTTGTAGCGATCGTCGGTGGCGTTGGGGACCCAGTGACTCAGTTCGATGTCGCCGGACCGTCGGTCGGTGGTGGCGTCCGCTCCGTCGGCCAGGATCGTGCGGTCGGCCGGTGGCCGCGGGATGTCGGATCCGGCGACGTGGAACGTCTGGGCTGCTGCCTGCATGAAGTGGACGGTATGACCTCGAGTCGGCTCGAGGTCAAGGACCGTCCATCTCAGAGCCCCATCAACTGCGTGATGCCGTGGTCGCGTCCGGCGGTGTAGCCGCCGTCGGCGATCAGCGTGTGGCCGGTCACGAAGCTGGCGTCGCTCGACAGGAGGAACGCAGCGACTGCGGCCATCTCCGACGGCCGGCCGCTGCGTCGGAGCGCATGCTCCTCGATGAGCTCCGCCTTGTAGTGCTCCATGCCCGGCATGCCGGCGATGACCTCGAACAAGGGCGTGTCGATGAAGCCCGGGCACAACGCGTTGACGCGGATGCCCTGGCGGCCGTAGTCGATCGCCATGTTCTTGGTGAGCAGTGCGACGGCGCCCTTCGACGCGTTGTAGGCGCTCCCACCCGCCGTGCCTTCGATCCCCTCGATACTGGCGACGTTCACGATTGCGCCGCGTTCACCGTCGACGAGGTCCTGCTGCAACATCTGTCGCGTGGCGTGACGAGCGACCAGGAACGTGCCGGTCGAGTTGATCCGCATGATGCGGTCCCACTCGTCGGGCTCGAGCAGATGGACCGGTCCACCGCCGCCGACACCGGCGGCGTGCATCACGCCGTCGACCCTTCCGGTGACCGCAGCTGCGGCCTGGAACGCAGCCTGCACGGCATCGTCGTCACTCACGTCGGCCGACACACCGGTGAAGCGATCGTGCTCGCGTGGCGGCACGTCGAGGTCGACCCCGACGACGTGCGCGCCGTCGTCGATCAACCGCTCGACAGTCGCCTCACCGATGCCCGACGCCGCCCCGGTGACCAGCATCGTGCGCCCGTCGAATCTTCCCATGTCGTCTCTCCGTCTCGCTGTCCTGCCGTTGGAGCGCCGGACCGTACCCGGATGCCGCGTGCTCCGCTGCCCGATCGTCCGTTGTGAGCCGATGTGTCAGGATCGACACGTGGACGGTCTCGAGATCCGTGCAGCCACTCCTGCTGACGCCGACGCAGTCGCGAACTATCACGACCGCTGCTTTGCCAAGTCCTACGCGTCGCAGCTGCGCTCAGGCGAACTCGTCGCTCCCGATCTCGCAAGCACCAGGGAGCAACTCCACGACTGGTTCCTGCCGGGATCCGAGTTCGCGACGCGGGTTGCCGTCGTCGGTGGTCCGCCGATCGCCCATTTCACGGTCAGCGGCAACCAGCTCGTCCACCTGTTCGTCGAGCCGGAGCATCAGGGCATGGGCCTCGGCCGACACCTGCTCGCGGAGGGCGAGGCGTTGATCGCCGCCGGTGGCCACACGGAGTTCGAGTTGCACACGAGGGTCGACAACTTCGCCGCGATCGCGTTCTACGAGGCGGCGGGATGGACCGTGACCGACCGCACGATCCACACCGTCGAGCACGGCATCAGCTACGACGAGCGGATCCTCGTCAAAGGCTGAGGCGTCAGACGACTGTGGCGATGGGCACGAGACCCCCGCTCGGAGCAGGATTCCGGGCGCTGTACCTCGGGTCGCTGGTCTCGAATGCCGGTGACGGGATTCGTCTGGCCGCCCTGCCGTTGCTCGCAGCGAGCCTGACCTCATCGCCGCTGCTCATCAGCGCCGTGACCGCGGCCCAATACCTCCCGTGGGTCGCCTTCGCTCCGGTCGGTGGGGCGCTCGTCGACCGGTGGGAACGTCGCCGTACGATCATGGCCACACAAGCCTGGCGTGGCGTCGTGGTCGCAGGCCTCGCGATCCTGGTGGCGACGTCGCGCGCCGAGATCTGGCAGGTCTGCGTCGTCGCGTTCGCCCTCACGCTCGGAGAGATCCTGGTCGACCCCTCGACGGTTGCGCTGGTCCCCACGCTCGTCGACGATGCGGACCTCGATCGAGCGAACGGACGCATCGCGAGCGTCGAGATCATCACCAACGACTTCGCTGGCGGACCCGTCGGCGCAGCGCTGTTCAGCTTCGCTCCCTGGTTGCCGTTCGTCATCGATGGAGGCAGCTATCTCGGCTCACTCGTCCCGTTTCGGAAGCTGCCTCGTGCCGCGTCTGTTCCAGCCGCCCTCGACCGTCAGCGTTCCGTATGGACCGAGGCTGCGGAGGGATTCCGTTGGCTCCGCCGACATCGCATCCTCGGACCGCTCACGGTCTCGCAGGTCGTCTACTACTTCGGGCTCGCCGCCAACCTCAGTCTGCTCGTCGTCCTGGTCACCGATGAGTTGCGCGGGTCTGATGCCTCGTACGGTCTGGTGCTCGCAGTCGGCGCTGGCGGCGCAGTCCTCGGCACCGTCATCGGAGGACCGTTGGCAGCCCGGCTCGGGACACGCGTCAGCCTGTCCGGCGCAGTCGCCGTCCAGGCGGTGACGCTCGGCGCCGCGGCCGTTGCACAATCGATCCCTGCGCTCGCCGCGATCCTGTTCGTGAACGGGATCCCTGCGGGAGCCCAGCGACCGATCGCTCGAAGTCTGCAGCAGCGGCTGACCCCGAATGGGCTGCTCGGTCGGGTCAATGTCACAGCCAGGATCTTCACGAGAGGGATCATCGTGATCGGCGCCCTCGTGGCCGGAGCAGTCGCCTCGCGCAGCGGCGTTCGCAGCTCCTTCGTCCTCGCCGGTCTCGTGCAACTCGTCGCCGCGGCGATGATGTGGACAGCGCTGGGGCGAGGAGATTCGGCCGAGGGCATCGAAGGAAAGGACGCCATCTCGAGGTGATACCCGGCGACCTGGTCGTACTCCAGGACCCCTCGAAAGCCACGAGGCCAGCGTGGCCCTGGACGAAGCCTTCACCACCGGCGATCTCGATCTCGCGGCATCAGCGGGCCGCCACCTCGGACGCACACTCGACAGCGATGCGCTGACAGCGACGGTGGGCGACCTGCTGACCCCCAGCCTCCACCATCTCCCTCGTGCGATGCCTCGGTCGCCACTGGCCGGTGCGATGTTCGCCGCCGATGTCGTCGGGAGCGCCATCAGCACGTCGACCGACGTGGACGCTGCCGAGCGAACGATCCTTCGCACCGCGGCAGCATCGATGCTGCTCGACGACCCTGCCCACGCTCCCTACGGATGGTCGCACTGCCTGA
>JBBSLH010000432.1:0-3306 GCA_038255425.1 Acidimicrobiales bacterium | reverse complement strand
GCGCGCCCGACGTGATGCCGGCGGCCGTGGCCAGACTCCGGTTGGTGGCCACGTCGTAGCCGTGCGCGGCGAAGGCCACACGGGCTGCATCGAGGATGCGCTGACGCGTGTCCGCAGAATCGGCGTCCGGCGGACGTCCGAGTCGCTTCGCCGCCGTCTTCGTCTTGCTGGCCATGGTTCAGTATGACGCCCACCGAGATCTCATCACCGTGTGGACGGAGGGCAATCTCGCCGTGCTCCCCGCAGCCAGTCGTAACGTTGGCCCATGGCCGATCAACTCGAGGTGCTCGACGAGAGCTGGGAACGCGGGCTCGCTGTCGTCGCCCACCCCGACGACATGGAATACGGCGCGGCCAGTGCCGTCGCGCGTTGGACGTCCCAGGGCAAGTCGATGGCCTATGTGCTCGTCACCGACGGCGAAGCCGGGATCGGCTCCATGTCGCCGGACGAGGTCGGCCCTCTGCGGCGCGCCGAACAGACCAACAGTTGTGCGATCGTCGGCGTCGACGACATCGACTTCCTCGGGTACCCCGACGGCCTCGTGCAAGAGGGCCCGGAGTTGCGAGCAGACATCGCTGCTGCGATCCGCCGTCATCGCCCCGACGCTGTGTTCTCGATCAACCACCGTGACACCTGGGGTGGGCCGTCGTGGAACCACGTCGACCATCGTGCCGTCGGCCGAGCGCTGCTCGACGCTGTTCGCGATGCGGCCAACCCGTGGATCTTCCCCGACCGGGGCGAGCCGTGGAGTGGCGTGCAGTTCGTCGCGTTCAACGCGTCGCCGGAATCCACCCATGCAGTCGATGTCACCGACTCACTCGACGTCGGCGTGCGCTCGCTCGAGTGTCATCGCACCTACCTCGAGAACCTCGACGAGACACCCGATCCTGATGCGATGTTGCGGAGCGCTGCTGCGTCCACGGGGCCCCACATCGGCGTCGACCTCGCGGTGGCCTTCGAGATCCAACGCCCTTGAGCGACCTGGTGCCGCCATCAGCCCATGGTGGCGCGTCGGACGCCGTCGAGGACGCGCCGGATGCGTTGTGCGCTGACCGGTTCGGGGTTGCCGAGGTGCTGCGCGAACTGTTGCACCCGGAGTTCTTCGATCATCCACCGCACCGCGTCGAGCGTCGCCGTCAGTCCGAGGTCGGCGACGAGGGCCGCGTGCTCCGCAGACACCCGTCGGATGATCGCCATGCGTTCGTCGTCGGCACGGACCCCATCGCGGAGCCGGTCGATGCGGACGTCGACGGCCTCGAGGTAGCGCGGGAGTTCGGGAATCCGGGAGGTACCGATGGTGACTGCCATGCCGTCGAACACCAGTTGGGACAGCTGCGACGCGACGTCGTCGAGCGCCGCCCCCCACTCGACCGGAGCGGGGGCCACCAGGCGCTCGCGGAGGCGCGCCGCGTGCTGCACGACGCCCGCCATGACCGCGACGGCGGCGCTCAGATCATCGACGTAGCGGTCCTTCGTGGCGCTGAGGAGGGCGGCGAACGAGTCCTCGTCCCGGACGGATGCACCGGCGTCGAGGAGGATGGCATCGAGCACGGCGTCCATGGCGTCGTCCACCGCTGCCGTCACTGAACCGTGCGGCGCCGTCGCCAGACCGAGCAGGGCACGAGCGTCGATCCTCTGCTGCACGGTCCTGGCCGGTCGAGGCAACTGGAGCCGCAGGAGTCGGCGCGTCCCGTTCCAGTGCAGCGCCTGTTGCTCGCTCGTCGACGCAAGGACGCGCACACCGACCGAGTCGCCGAGGTCCACGAGCGCGGGATATCCCTCGACCGAGAGGCCGCCGACATCCGACGAGATCGTCCGGGGAAGGGTCCCGATCGTCCACGTGGTGATGCCGTCACGCTCGAGGTCGGGCGACTCGCTGACGACGGTCGACCGAACGTGGGCCCGTAGCCGACGTTCGAGATCGACCAGATCGTCTCCCTCGGCCAACAGCGAATCCTCTCCCGTCACACGGAACCAGGGGCGCAGATGCGATGGGAGTTCGAGGTCGTTCCACATCGACGGCTGGACGTCGACGCCGGCCATGACGGTCAACCGCTTCGCGAGGACCACCCGCAGCGGACCGTCGGAAGGAGCGATCGCATCGAGCACCTCTACCGCGCGGTCTGGCGCGGGCACGAGGTTTCGCCGGACCGCCTTGGGAAGTCCTCGGATCATGGCGGTCACGAGTTCCAGACGGAGTCCCGGGACCAACCACTCGAACAGCGTGGGATCGGTGCGGTTCAGGAGCGCGACCGGCACCTCGAAGATGGCGCCGTCTCGCACCTGGCCCGGCTGGAACGAGTAGTCGACCGGGATCTCGATCGTGTTCCCGGTCGGGTCGGCCACGCCCCAACTCGTCGGGAAGGCCTCGTCATCGATCTCGTCGTCGGACGCCAGGAGGACCTCGACGCTGAGGTCGAGCAACGTCGGGTGCCGAGCAATCTCGTCGCGCCACCAACGATCGAACCGACGGACATCGGTGATGTCGCCGGGCACCCGCTCGTCGAAGAAGTCGAAGACCGCGTCCTCGTCGATCAACAGGTCGCGTCGCCGCGCCCGGTCCTCCATCGCACGCACCTCCTCGATGCGCTCCTGGTTGTAAGCGACGAACCGGTGGTGCGTCTCCCATTCGCCGCGCACCAGCGCATGGAGGATGAACAACTCGCGAGCGAGCACCGGATCGATGCGATCGAGGTTCACGGCACGACCATCGACCAGCGTGAGCGCCTTCAACTGCACTCGCTCGATCACCAGCGACGCGCCACGCTCGACGTTCCACCACGGATCGCCGAAGGTCGACTTCACGAGATGACGAGCTGCGTGTTCGATCCACTGTGGTTGCACTGTTGCGGCGGTGCGGGCCCACATCCGGTTGGTCTCGACCAACTCTGCGGCCATCACCCACGCCGGCGGCTTCTTCGACAGCACCGACCCGCGGCCCACAGCGAAGCGAGCGCTCCGTACGCCGACATAGTCCGTCGGACCCTTCTCCGACTGCTCGTCGTCGCGGTGACCGACGTTGGCCACGAGGCCGGCGAGAAGCGACCGGTGGATCGTCTGCTCGTCTGCGGGCTGCTGGTTGATCCCGATCTTCAAGGAGCGGACCACTTGACGGAGTTGCGTGTAGACGTCCTGCCACTCTCGGATGCGGACGAAGTGGAGGTACTCGGCCTTGCACTCGCGCCGGAACGCACTCGAACCGAGCGCCTTCTGTCGTTCCTTCAGGTGGTCCCACAGCGAGATCATCCCGAGAAAGTCCGACCCCGGGACGCGGAACCGAGCGTGTGACTCCGCTGCCAGCTGTTC
>JBBSLH010000431.1:0-3318 GCA_038255425.1 Acidimicrobiales bacterium | reverse complement strand
GCGCTGAACGCCGCCCACGCCGCCTACGAGGCCGATCGCGACGCTGCGCTCCCGAGTGGCCACGACGGCCCTGTGCCCACCGGCGGTGTCGGGGGCACCCGACGCGGCATCAAGTGCTTCCACGCCCACTGGGCCTGGTACCTGGCCGGTGGTCCCGATCCCGTCGGCCCCTGGATCGAGGCACGACTCACCGAAGAGGCTGCAGCGGAGTCCGACGACTGACCATGTGGTCGCGGGTGGACCGGGTTGGGAACGGTCACACGTCGCTTGGCAGGGTTGTGTGGTGAGCGACACGGTCCTGGCCGCCATCGACTGCGGTACGAACTCGACTCGTCTCCTCGTGAGCCGAGGTGCAGGTCCGGACAAGGAGGCGTTGGCGCGGATCAACACGATCACTCGCCTCGGTCGGGGAGTCGATGCCAGTGGGGTTCTCGACCCCGACGCGATCGAGCGCACGCTCGCCGCCCTGCGCGCGTACCGAGCGGTGATCGACGAGCACGGCGCGACGCAGGTCCGGGTCACTGCAACGTCGGCCGCACGCGACGCGAGCAACAGTGCCGACTTCTTCGACGCTGCCGAGACGATCCTCGGCGTGCGGCCCGAACTCCTGAGCGGCGACGACGAGGCGAGGCTCTCGTTCCTCGGGGCCACGGCGGAACTCGACCCGGACGACGGGCCCTACCTGGTGGTCGACATCGGAGGGGGCTCGACCGAGTTCATCGTCGGCAGCACCGAGGTCGAAGCCGCCCGCTCGATCGACATCGGGTGCGTCCGCTTCACCGAGCAGTACATCGAGCACGATCCGCCGCAGCCCGAGGAGCTCCACGCGTGCATCTCGATCACCGAGGCATGGCTCGACGACATCGCACGCCAGCTCCCCGGAATGACGACTGCGAAGACGGTCGTCGGCCTCGCCGGCACGGTCACGACCGTGGCCGCGGTCGAATTGGGCCTCGCGGAATGGGACCGCGACGCCATCCACCACTTCAGACTCGACCGTGACGCGGTCGAGGACGTCTTCCGCACCCTGGCCACCGAATCGCTCGAGGACCGCAAGCACAACCCTGGGCTGGAGGATGCCCGCGCCGACGTCATCGTCGCAGGCACCTGCATCCTCGTGGCCCTCGTCCGCTGGCTCGGCGTCGACGAGATCCTGGTGTCGGAGTCCGACATCCTCGACGGTCTCGTGGCATCCCTGGCCTCGCCGTAGAGTCGTCGACCGTGCCTCGCAGCGACCGCATCCTGATGGGCCCCGGCCCGTGCAACCCGTACCCCGAAGCCATCGAGGCGTTCAACCGCCCCATGCTTGGCCACCTCGATCCCGAATTCCTCGAGTTGCTCGACGACGTGTGCGACCGCCTTCGCGGTCTGTTCGGCACGACGAACGCGCTCACGATCCCGATCAGCGGTACGGGCTCGGCCGGCATGGAGACGTGCATCGTCAACGTGCTGGGCCCGGGCGATGTCGCGGTCATCGGAGTGAACGGCGTCTTCGGGGAGCGCATGTGCGAGGTCGCCTCTCGCACCGGCGCAGAGGTCGTCCGAGTCGACTTCGACTGGGGAACACCGGTCACGGCAGATCGTCTGCTCTCGGCTCATCCGTCGCCGACGCTGATCGGCATGGTGCACGCCGAGACGTCGACCGGAACTCAGTCCGACGTGGCCGAGATCGGTGCCGGAAAGGGCGATGCGCTCCTGCTGGTCGACTGCGTGACCTCGCTCGGCGGACTCGACTTCCGAGCGGACGAGTGGGGCGTCGACCTCGCCTACAGCGGGACCCAGAAATGCCTGGGCGTACCGCCGGGTCTTTCGCCGATCACCGTCTCGGATCGTGCCCGCGATCGCTTCGTGCAGCGCAGCCAGTCGTGGTACCTCGACCTGCGTCTCATCGGCAACTACGTCGGCACTCCCGGCGCCAAGCGTGCCTATCACCACACGGCGCCGATATCCATGATCTTCAGTCTCCACGGTGGACTCCAGGCCATCGCTGACGAAGGTGTCGATGCCGTCATCGCGCGACACGCAGAGTGCGGCGCAGCGGTGCAGGAAGGTCTCGTCGGCCTCGGCTTCGAGCTGTTCGCGCAGGAGGGCCATCGACTTCCGCAGCTGACGACCGTCCGGGTGCCCGACGGTGTCGACGAGGCGGCGATCCGATCCTCCCTCCTCGAACAGCACGGCATCGAGATCGGCGGTGGTCTCGGCGAATACGCCGGCAAGGTCTGGCGGGTCGGCTGCATGGGTCATACCGCTCGCCGCCGCAATGTCACCACGCTCGTCGCCGCGCTCGGGGAGTTCTTGGACCGGTGACCTGGACTGCCACGAACACGCGGCTCCTCGGCCGACGGATCGTCCTCCGGCCCATCGAGCTGCGCGACTTCGACAAGTGGCGCGAGGTTCGCAGACACAACACGGACTGGCTGACGCGGTGGGAACCGAAACGGATTCCCGGCCAGGCCGATGTCGTCGAGAGCAGCGATGCCTTCTCTGCCCGCTGCTCGGCTCGTGCACGGGAATGGCAGCTCGGCACCGGTTACGGGCTCGGCGTCTTCACCCACGACGGCGCATTGATCGGCGAGATCAACCTCTCGTCCGTGCAGCGCGGTCCGTTTCAGAATGCGTATGTCGGCTACTGGATCGACCAGCGCCACGCCGGACAGGGCTTCACGCCCGAGGCAGTGGTGGTCGCCGCGAAGTACGCGTTCGAGGACGTGGGCCTGCATCGACTCCAGATCGCGATCATCCCCCGCAACGGTGCAAGTCGCCGCGTGGTCGAGAAGCTCGCCCTCCGGGAGGAGGGTGTCGCACTGCGATACCTCGAGATCAATGGCATCTGGGAAGACCACGTCCGGTACGCCATCACGTCGGAGGAATGGGACGCCCGCCGAGAGGAGTTGTCGACACGATGGATCGATTGAGGGTCGCTGGCGCCGTCCTGGTCGCGTCGCTCGCAGTCGTCGGATGTGGTGGCGACGACGATGCGGGCCCTTCGACCGATGACACCCCGCCGAGCTCGGTGTCCAGCGACCACACGCCGACGACGAGAGAACCCAACACCGGGGGGATCGAGGTCCCGGAGATCCCTGGCACGTTCACGGCGGCAATCCCGTCGCTCGGTTTCGGCATCGCCGTCCCCGAGGGGTGGCAGGCCACCGTCCTCAGCGACGACGCGTTGGAGCGACTCGCAGCTGCATCGTTGTCGCAGCCGTCGTTCGTCGATGCTGCCCGGAACGTGGCTGCCTCAGGGGCGGTCTTCTACGCCGCCGGCATCGACGCAGAGGGACGGGTGGCAGAGCTGAAGGTCGACGTCCAGGACGGCGC
>JBBSLH010000430.1:0-3336 GCA_038255425.1 Acidimicrobiales bacterium | reverse complement strand
GAAGGGAAGCGTGGCCGCGAGCAGTCCCACCAAGAACACAGGGAGGTAGGGGTTCGCTCGCAGGAACTCGTACTGCTTCCTGGCTGCCGATTCTCTCGACCAGGAACCTGCCCGACTCTCGCTCGCAAGCTTCCGAATCCGCCGCTCACGCAACACGTCTATCTCCTCAGGTAGAGCGTTCGCCAGGTGCCCGTATTGGGATCCTAGGAACGCGTGGAGTCTCGCTGGCGGAGCACGACGTCACGCCAGGCGCCTACGGTCGTGACGTGCTGGAGGCGGGGCTCTATGACGAGCTGATCACGGAGGCGCTGGCGGAGCAGCTCACCGATACGGCGCGGACCGCCGATGTCGACGACGCCGACGTCCCGTCGCGCCTCGCCGAGCACATTGGCCGCACGCTCCACCGGGAGTTTCCCGGTCTCGACACCGGCGAAGCACACGCCCTCACCCGCCGGGTCCTCGAGCTGGCGAGACGCAGCGACGCCGTCCCGCAGGATCCGCTCAAGTCCTTGCAGGCCATCGGCACGCCAAACAGCACCGGCCAGATCGCCATTCCGACGCGCCCCGACATCCCGCTGGGGCAGCACGACCTCCTCGTGAACGCACGCGGTGAACCCCAGCTCGCCAATGAGCTGAAGAAGGAGATCGCCTCGGCCGATCGGGTCGACCTCATCGTGGCGTTCGTACGTTGGTACGGCGTGCGGCTCATCATCGATGAGCTCGAGGAAGCGCTCGACCGCGGCTCCAACGTTCGGCTCCTCACCACGACGTACACCGGTTCGACCGAACGCAAGGCGCTCGACTACCTCGCCAACCTCGGTGTTGACATCCGGGTCTCCTACGACACCGCCGTCACCCGCCTCCACGCCAAGGCGTGGCTGTTCCACCGCAACACCGGCTTCTCGACCGCCTACGTGGGCTCATCCAACATCACCCGATCGGCGATGCTCGACGGTCGAGAGTGGAACCTGCGGGTATCGAAGGCAGCGTCACCAGCGCTGTTCGACAAAGTCGGTACCGCCTTCGAGGCCAACTGGGCATCGGCCGACTTCGAGCCCTACGACCCGGCACGCGACGCCGATCGGCTCGACCTCGCACTGGGACGGGGCCGGGGCGACGACACGTCGACGATGCTCAGCGGGCTGACCCTCACGCCCTGGCCGTACCAGGAGGAGATCCTCGACGCGGTCGAATCTGCCCGCACGATTCACGGGTCGTTCCGCAACCTCGTCGTGGCCCCGACCGGCACGGGAAAGACCGTGGTCGCGGCGCTCGACTACCGACGAGTCCGCGAGCAGCACGACGGCAAGCTGTCGCTCCTCTTCATCGCCCACCGAGAGCAGATTCTCGACCAGTCCCAGCGGACCTTCCGCGAAGCCCTGCTCGACGGAAGCTTTGGCGAGAAGCTCGTCGGCGGGCACAAGCCGACGGACGGCACGCACGTCTTCGCCAGTATCCAGTCGCTGCACGCGCTCGGTGCCGACAACCTCGACCCGACGGCGTTCGACATGGTCATCGTCGACGAGTTCCACCACGCAGAGGCCGCCAGCTACCGAGCCGTGCTCGACCGCCTCGAGCCCAAGGTGCTGCTGGCGCTGACGGCGACGCCCGAGCGCGCCGACGGTCTCGACATCCGGAAGTGGACCGATGGGCGGACCGCCTTCGACATGCGGCTCTGGCATGCGCTCGACCGGCAGCTTCTCGCCCCGTTCCAGTACTTCGGAGTCGCTGACGACACGACACGTATCGACGAAGCGTGGGGAGGCGGTCGCTACGACGATCGGAAGCTGGGCAACCTTTACACCGGCAACGACATCCGGGCGGGCCTGATCGTCAAGAACGTTAACAAGATCGTCGCCGACCCACGTTCGATGAAGGCGCTCGGCTTCTGCGCCACCGTTGAGCACGCACAGTTCATGGCCGACCGGTTCACCGCGGCTGGCCTTCCGTCGGTGGCGTTGTCGGGGGACGACCCGCAGTCGGTGCGCCAGAAGCAGATCGACCGACTCCGGTCGGGAGAGATCACGACGATCTTCACCAGCGACATCTTCAACGAGGGCGTCGACATCCCCGATTGCGACACGATCCTGCTGTTGCGCCCCACCGAGTCGGCCACGGTGTTCCTCCAACAGATCGGCCGTGGACTCCGGCGCCACGAGAGCAAGGACGTCTGCACGATCCTCGACTTCGTCGCCAACTACCAGAAGGAGTTCCGCTTCGACCTGCGGCTCCGAGCGCTGACGGGCATCCCGCGCCGCGAGTTGGTCGCCGCGGCCAAGGAAGGTTTCCCGTATCTCCCCACGGGCAGCCACCTATCGCTCGACCGCCAGTCGCAGGAGTGGATCGTCGCTCACCTGAAGGCGTCGGTGAAGACAAACCAGCGAGCGCTGCGCAACGAACTATCGCTCATGACGCAGATGCAGGACGAACGTCCGACGCTCCGAACCTTCATCGAGGAGGCCGGCATCGAGTTGGAGGATGTCGGTAAGGCCGGCGGCTGGGCTGCCCTTCAACGATCAGCCGAATTCGAGATGGCAGACGCGGGTCCGGAGGAGGAACGACTCCAGAAGGGTGTCCGCCGTCTGCTGCACCTCGATGACACCGAGCGGATCGACTCGCTGCTCAAGTGGCTGCGCTCGGGCGAGCTCCCGACGACGGAGCGCGAGCATCGGCTCGTGTGGATGGCGCTCGTCACCGTGTGGGCCGGCAAAGCCGCACCTTCGACGATGGACGAAGCGTGGGACGGCTTGCAGCACTGTCCAGCACTGGTCGACGAGCTGCTCGAGACGTTGCCGATCCTGCGCGATCGGATCACCCACGTCAGTCATCGTCTTCCAGACGCCGAGATCCCACTCCAGATCGGAGCGACGTACGCCCGCGACGAAGTCCTCGCAGCGTTCGGCGCACTCACGCCCGATCGGTACTTCTCGCATCAAGCCGGGCCGTGGTGGCACGAGCCGGCGCAGTCCGAGGTGCTGTTCATCACGCTCCGCAAGACGGAGAAGGACTACAGCCCCGAGACGATGTACCGGGACTTCGCCATCAGCCCCGACCTGTTCCACTGGGAGTCACAGCACAACACGACGGTTGCGTCGAAGGCCGGCCAGCGCTACATCCACCAGCGAACCAACGGCGCTCGAATCCTGCTGGCAGTACGTGAGGCGAAGACCGATCCGTGGGGAGCGACGATGCCCTACGTCCTGTTGGGGCCCGCGGACTATGTGTCACACCAGGGCGAGCGCCCGATCGCGTTGACGTGGAAGCTGCAGCGGCCGATCCCGGCCGAGGTGTTCGAGCGGTTCAAGGTTGCGGCGGCGTAAGACAAGAGATCGCCGG
>JBBSLH010000429.1:0-3345 GCA_038255425.1 Acidimicrobiales bacterium | reverse complement strand
TGGAACTCGGCGTGGCCGACGATGCCGTCGTCGGCCACGACGCGCATCTGCTCGACGGCGCCGAACGCCTCGGCGTACCAGTCGAGGGCGGCGCCAGCGTCGTGGGCCGTCAGGTAGGGGGTCACGGCGGAGGCGGTGGTCGCAGGAGCAGTGGTGCTCATGGTGGGTTTCCTCTCGGGAAGATGGACGGTTGCAGTGTCGTGGTCGAGATCGAGTCGGTCGAGGAGGCGCCGGCGCAGGTCGCGACGGAAGCTGGTCCGGGGCGCCTGGGGCTCGATCGGCATCGCCAGATCCTCGAAGGGGTCGTTGGTCGTCATCGCTCCTCCCCTCCAGTCAGGTCGTCGTAGATGGCTCGGAATGCTTTTCGGGCCCGCACGAGCAGTACCTCGGTCGCGCCTTCGGTCCGTTCCAGGGCCTCGGCGACCTGGCGGACCGTTAGTCCGTCGAGGTACCGAAGCGTCAGGGCGCCGCGATGATGGGCGCCCAGACGGTCGAGCACCCGGTGGGCGACGAGCAGATCGAGCTGTGCATCCCACGGGTCGTCGTCGGCCGTGGGCTCCGACTCGACCGCCGTCAGCAGCCGGTCCTCTCGTTCTCGTCGACGCCAGTGGTCGACGAGCTTGTGGCGGGCGACGCCGATCAGCCAGGCGATCGTGAGGTCGGGGACCGTCCCTCGCTCCACGGCGTCGGCAGCAGCGAGGAACGTCTCCGACGTCAGGTCCTCGGCGACGCTCGCCGACCCGCAGCGAGACGCCAGGTAGCCGTACACCTCGGGCATCGAGGAGTCGTACAGCGTGACCAGTCGAGACCGGTCGTCGTCGATGGCGGGTGTCGCTGGGTTGCTCACTGTCCCCTCCATCGTCGCGACAACCCGAATCCCTACACCCGATACGGCATGCTTGCCTCGATGCGCCGCCTCCTCCCCACCCTCCTCGTCGGACTCCTCGTGCTCGCAGCGTGCGCCGGCGATGATGACGACGTCGCGACGCCCCCGTCGTCGTCGACCACCGCCGTGCCCGACGAGCCTGCGTCGCCTCCGACGGTCGACGAGTTGTTGGCGGGCGACCGCATCCTCAACATCCCCCATGCCGGGGGAGACCAGGACTACCCCCACTCGACCATGTACGCATTCACCGAAGCGGTGGCCGCCGGTGCCGACGTGCTCGAGTTCGACATCTGGGCCACCGCCGACGGCGTGGTCGTCATCCACCACGATGCCGACACCGCCAAGACCACCCCGGAATCGCTCGTGGTGGCCGACACCGATGTCGCCACGCTCCAGGCGCTCGACAAGGCGTACTGGTTCAGCCCCGCGTGTTGGCCGTGCCAGGACCGTCCGGAGGCGGAATACGAGTTCCGCGGCGTCCGGACCGGCGAGGTGGCGCCCCCCGAGGGCTACACGCCCGACGACTTCCGGCTGATCACGCTCGAGGAGCTGAGCGATCGGTTCCCCGAGATCCCCTTCGACATCGAGATCAAGGGAGAGGGTGCAGCGGGGAAGCGCAACGCACTCGCACTCGCTGCGGAGCTCGAGCGGCTCGACCGGACGGCGTCGACCGTGGTCGTGTCGTTCGACTCGGAGATCATCGATGCCTTCCACACCGCCGCGCCCGACGTGGTCACGAGTCCCGGCGTTGCCGAGATGACCGCCTGGCTGCTCGAGGACGTGGCCCTCGCCGACCACCATCGCGTCGTGCAGGTCCCGCCGGTGTTCAGCGGTGTCGAGGTGCTCAACGCCGACAGCATCACCAAGGCGCACGGCGACGGTCTCGAGATCTGGGTGTGGATGGACTCGGCCGCCGAGCAGGAGAACGAGGAGTTCTATGCCTCGCTCGTGGCGATGGGCATCGACGGGATCATCGCCGGACGTCCAGCCGCCGCGACCAGGGCGATCGACGGGTCCTGAGATCCTGGACGCGGGCGTCTTGGTGCCAAGATGCCCGGCATGACCGATTCTCCTGACACCTGGACGGGCGACGCCTGCTCGCTGGTGGACGCGTTCCGAGCGGGCGAGCGCAGCCCGGTCGAGGAACTCGACGCGACGCTCGCTGCGATCGAGGCCAGCGACCTGAACTGTTTCTCGTTCGTCGACCCCGAGCGCGCCCGACGGGCGGCCGAGAAGGCCGATGTCTCCAAACCGTTCGGCGGCGTGCCGTCCGGGATCAAGGAGCTCGAGCCCGTCGCCGGATGGCCGTACACCGAGGGGTCGTTGGTCTTCAAGGACCGCATCGCGACACACACCAGTGTGGTCACCGAACGCCTCCTCGACGACGGTGGCGCAGTCCCGGTCGGACTCACCACCTCGAGTGAGTTCGGCGGGCTGAACGTCAGCGTCACCAAGCTGAACGGCGTCGCCCACAACCCGTGGCGGCACGGCCGGACCGTCGGTGGTTCGTCGGGTGGTTCGGCGGCTGCCGTGGCCGGGGGCCTGGTCAGCGTGGCCAGCGGTGGCGACGGTGGCGGCTCGATCCGGATCCCTGCTGGCTACACGGGACTGCTCGGCATGAAGGGCACGTTCGGCCGGACGCCCCGCAGCCCCGGAGCGTACATGCGCCCCCACACCGTTGTCCTGGGCAACCTCGCCCGATCGGTCCGCGACGCTGCCCGGTTCTACGACGTCATCACCGGACCCCACGGTGGCGACCCGACCAGCTTGCCGAAACACGAGAGCTTCGAGGCGGGCCTCGGCTCCCACGACCTGGCCGGCAAGCGTGTCGCGATCGTGCCCGCACTCGGTGGCGTGACGCTCGAGCCTGGTGTGGAGGATCGGATCCGGGCCGAGGCAGCGGCGCTGATCGCCGACACCGGGATGGTGCTCGTCGACCGTGCCGTCGAGCCGCCGAACCTGACGGCGCAGTGGGCGATGGGGAACCTGGCCACGCTCCTCGCCGACCTGGGTGATCGGTGGCCGGCCTGCGCCTCCGAGATGACCGAGGAGGTCGCGATGGGCCTGCGCCTCGCGACCGGCGTCTACAACCTCCACACCGCTGCCGCCGCCGAGAAGATGCGGGTCGCGGCGAACGAGGAGATGGCGCGCGTCTTCGACGACGTCGACTTCATCATCGCAGCCACGAACCCCGGTCCGGCGTTCCCGGCGGAATGGACGACGTCGAGTCCCACCGACAGCTTCATCGAGTGGGCCCAGTCGAGTTCCGTGGCCAAGTGGGTCTACCGAGGGCTGCTCGGCACGCTCCGCACCGCTGCCGGGGTCGCTCCCGGCGCCCCGAGCCGCATCCTCGACATCGCCTCGAAGCAGTTCCCCGATCTCATCGGCATGGGGGCGCTGACCATCATCTCGAACATCTACGGCAACCCTGCCGTGTCGATCCCCGCGGGCACCGTCGA
>JBBSLH010000428.1:0-3346 GCA_038255425.1 Acidimicrobiales bacterium | reverse complement strand
GGATCCGAGTGCGAGGGCAGCGTCTCGTTGCTCGACCTGACGGGTCGCCACGAGCGCTGCGGGATCGACGGCGGGGTCCCAGGTGCCCTTCGACCCGTCGGTGCACACGAGGTGATTGATCACGCAGCCGGCGGCGGCCCACTTGGCGAGCGTTCCCCCGGCACCGAACTCGACGTCGTCGGGGTGCGCGCCGATGGCCAGCGCTCGCTCGGGCACGGGCAGGTCGCTCCCCACGGTGGGGCCGCCAGACGGCGCCGGCATGGGGAGATCGGGGACGCTCACGGGCAGACCGGCAGTGCGAGGTCGGCAGGGAGGTCGACGTCCCAGCTGAGTCGCGGGTCGTTCACGATGCGCACCTGTTGGCCGAGTCGCGTCGCCTCAGCGCGGTGTGCAGAGAACGAGCCGGCGCCGTAGGCGAAGCGGAAGCCGATGTCGGTGGGAACGGCCAGCACGTTGCTGCCGTCGTGCTTGCGATCGGGGACCAGCGTCACGCCCGGCGTCGCTGCGACCCAGGCGAGGTCACGGGCGAGGGGGAGGTCGGAGTGCGCCACGATCGCCATGGTGCAGCCCTCGCCCGCGAGTTGTTCGACGCCGGCCTGGACCGCGCCGTTCAGTCCGAGGCCCGGTGTCCAGATGACAAGTGCACCGACCTCGTCGGCCCAGGAGCGGACTGGCTCGCTGTCGCACACGATGACGACCGGCAACGGCGCAGCGGCACCGACCACGACGGTGGCCATGCGACGGGCCAACGCCTCGCGCTCGGCCGGGTCGAGTTCGGGTGCGAGACGGACCTTGGCGCGGGTGAAGTCCTTGACCGGGATCACGACGGCGAGGGTCGGGCCAGGCATGGGTCCGCAGTGTAGGAACCCTGCCGTCGTCGAGGGGCACCTCACTAGGGTGCGCCCATGTCGTCGATCAGAGTTGCTGTCCTCGGAGGCGGGTCATGGGGCACGACCGTCGCCCATCTGTGCGCCCACAACGCGCCCACGGTGCTCTGGTGCCGGTCGGAGGAGACCGCATCGGAGATCAACGGCGAACACCAGAACAAGCGATACCTGGCCGGCTATGAGCTCCACGAGTCCCTGACCGCCACAACTGACATGGCCGAGGCTCTCGAACGTGCCGATCTGCTCGTGATGGGTGTGCCTTCGGGGGCGTTCCGCGAGACCCTGCGCTCGGCTGCGAAGTCGGTCCGCCCCTGGATCCCCGTCGTCAGCCTGACCAAGGGTTTCGAGATCGAGACCGGAATGCGGATGACCGAGGTCATCCACGACGAGATGCCGGGCCATCCCGTGGGCGTGCTCACCGGCCCCAACCTCGCCAAGGAGATCCTGGCGGGCGCGGCGGCCGCTTCCGTGGTGGCGATGGCCGATCTCGCGGTCGCCGACTCGCTGCACGACGTCTTCCACTCGAATCTCTTCCGCGTCTACACCAACGAAGACCTGATCGGCTGCGAGCTCGGCGGTGCGCTCAAGAACGTCGTCGCCATCGCCTCCGGCATGGCCGATGGCCTCGGTGCCGGCGACAACACGCGCGCTGCGGTGATCACCCGCGGGCTCAACGAGATCACGCGCCTCGGGGTCGCCCTCGGTGGCAGCCCGCTCACATTCGCAGGACTCGCCGGCATGGGAGACCTGATCGCCACCTGCATCTCCCCGCAGTCCCGCAACCGGACGGTCGGGAAGATGCTCGGCGAGGGCCTTTCCATCGACGAAGCCATCGCCGAGATGAACCAGGTGGCAGAGGGCGTCAAGAGCTGTCGCATCGTCCAGGCGAAGGGCCTCGAATTCGACGTGCGGACGCCGATCACCGATTGGGTCGTCGCCGTCTGTCACGAAGGTGCGACCGCGCTCGACGCGTACGCCGGGCTGATCGGCGGAGAGAGCCGAAACGAGATGCAGGGTCTCGGGAACTCGTGAGCACACGCGCCTGGGTGCTGCGTCGGCTCATGGGCCGGATGCGCATCGACGACGACACCGTCCGCCACCTGTCGACGTTCCAGCGACTCGGCGAGCACCTCGAGATCCAGCCACCGGGCGAGATGCTGCCCGTCGGTGCGAGGACCGTGTTCCGGGCGGTCCGGACGCAGTCGGCGAGCCAGATCGGTACCGACTGGGTGTGGCCATGGTGGCTGCGTCGACAGATCGATCCAACGTCGCCGGCCTTCATCCCGCGCGGACACCTCCCCTTCCTCAGCAACATGACCGGGCGCAACTGGACGACGATCGGGAATCTCGGATCCAAGCGCGAAGCCGTGGTCGACCCGCGTGGCCTCGTCTCTCCGTGGTTCGACGGCTGGTCGCTCGACTGGTGGGTCGGTGCCGAGGACAAGTGGCACGTCCCGGCCGAGAGCGCCAACGTCCGTCAGACCCTCATCGGCGACTCGCCGGTGGTCGAGACCCGCATGCGCGTTCCTGGTGGCGACATCATCCACCGCACCTACGCGATCAAGGAGACCGCTGCCGACGGCGGCCGAGACCTGGTGATCGTCGAGATCGAGAACGACTCGGCCGTCCCGGTCGCGCTCGCATTCGGTGTGCGTCCGTACGACATCGAGGGCCTCTCGGTGATCGAGCGGATCGAACTCCACGACAACACCGTGACGGTCGACGGACGCGTGGCGCTGCTGCTGCCGAAGGAGCCGAACGAGGTCGCCGCCTCGACCTTCCACGGCGGTGACTCAGCAGCGGCGGTGTTCGCCGGCGACACGTCGACATCGTTCCCCAAGGATCTGAAGTGTGAAGCGGGGATGGCACAGGCGGCCTTCGTCTACCCCTTGCCGCATCACGCCACGATCCGGGTGGCCATGCCGATCGACCCCGAACCACGGACACGACGGAACGGCCTCGCACGCAAGCGCCTGGCGAAGTCGCAGGGATTCCCCGCGTCCGTTCCGACCGCGGCACAGGTCGCCAACGGCTGGAAGACACAGACCGATCGCGGCATGCGACTCGTCCTGCCTGACGAGCGCCTGCAGTCGGCCGTCGACGCCAACCGCCGCTATCTGCTGCTGCTCCACGACGGCGACGAGATCACGCCCGGCCCTCGCACGTACCACCGGTTCTGGTTCCGTGACGCGGCGTACCTGCTGAGCGCGCTCGACCGTTACGGGTTCCACCGTGAAGTCGGCGAAGTGCTGCTGTCGTATCGCGATCGCCAGCGAAGCGACGGTTTCCTGTTCTCCCAACGACTCGAGTGGGACTCGAACGGCGCGGCGCTGTGGTCGCTCGCGCACCACTGGGACCTGACACGCAACGACGAACTGGCGCGCCAACTGGCACCGATGGTCGCCGCCGCCGTCGAGTGGATCGAACGAAAGCGGAACGGTCGACGGTCCGAACCCGAG
>JBBSLH010000427.1:0-3352 GCA_038255425.1 Acidimicrobiales bacterium | reverse complement strand
TCGGAGTGACCGGACTCCACGGATTCACAGAAGCGGGCGTCCGCGAGCGACGTGGGCTGGGAGACGGTGACCGGCGAGGGCGTGGTGGACTCGCCGTGGTACACGACGGTGCTGCCACCGACGGCGACGAAGGTCGCTCCGGTGGTCCCATCGCCGTTGACCAGATTCGGGCAGCCGAGCACACCGAGCACCACCTCACCGTGTTCGATCAGTGCGAGGGCGATCGCGTACTGGTCGCCGCGCAGGAAGCCCTTGGTGCCGTCGATGGGGTCGAGGGTCCAGTAGCGGTCGCCGTCGGCGGCGCTCCCGCCCATGGCGACCCAGGAGACCACGTCGTCTCCGGTCACGGTTGCACGAGTGTCGGCCGAGGGAGCGACGGCGCCGGACACCAGGTCCACCACTCCAGCGAGCAGGTCGGCCGACTCGGCGCCCTGCAGGTCACCGGCGTCTTCCTCTCCGACGACGGCGACGGGGCCGAGGACGTCGACGAGCGTCGAGCAGACGATGGCCTGGGCCGCGAAGTCGGCGATGGTGACGGGGCTGTGGTCGCCCTTGGTCAGGGTGTCGCCGGCACCGATCCGGTCCTGGGCTGCACTGGTGACTGAACCGGCGCGCCGGACCGCCATGAGGGCGGCGTCGATCGTGGCGTCGTCGACCGATGGCGTGCTGGTGTGGTGCGGTGGCGTGTTCGTCATGGGTGTCGGTTCTCGGTGTCGGTGCGGTATTCGTCGGCGAGCTCGGCGACGGATGAGGGGAGTTCGGCGGCCACGAGGTCGGCGATGGTGACCGCTTCGAGCACCCGTCGCAAGCTGCCGCGGACCGCCATCCACACCTCCGGAAGCGCCTCGGCAGGCGCGGGGTAGGACAGGGTGCGCACGCTCTCGTCGTGGACGTCGGCGAGCGGCCCGTCGATGGCGCGGAAAACGTCGGCGATGGTGATCTCCGAGGCGGGGCGTGACAGCGTGAATCCGCCGTCGGGGCCGCGCTTGGAGCGGATCAGCTCGGCCCGCTTGAGGTCACGCAGAATGTCGAGGAGGTATTTGAGCGAGATGCCTTGGCGAGTGGCGATGCCCTCGGCTTTCATGGGCGAGCCTTCGCCGAGCGCCAGTTCCGCAGTGGCGCGCACCGCGTTGTCCACCCGCTCCGAGATCCTCACCGACGCGACGCTACCGACCCGGTGACGACCCGATGCCCATCCACACCGTCCAGCGAGATCACGACCGCGTTACGGCTGGATCCACCATCCGGTGAGGTCGATCAGCTTGTCGCCGCCGCTGCTGGTGTAGGTGCAGGAGAAGGTGGCGTCGAGCGTGGCCACGATCTCCGAGTTGGCGACCACGGACCCGGCCGTCGGGTTGAGTGTCGATGTCGTGGGCAGCGTCCCGCACCCGAACGTCGTGATGAAGCCCTGTTTGTGGTTGACGGCGGTGATGTTCACCGACGCCGCACCCGGCGCATCAGCACCGGTGAGGTCGCTCACCACCGGGATCCCTTCGCCTGCCGCCGAGCACGAGGCCTCACGGGCCAGGTCGGTGTCGAGCATCCACACGAACACCCGACCACCGGCTCCCGCCGCCACCAACCGTTCACCGTCGGGCGAGAACATCGTCGCGTACAGCCCCGTCTCGGGCAACGACAGCCGCAGACCCGGTGCGGGGGCAGCCAGATCGGTCGTGTCCCACACCCAGGCCGTGTTGTCGGATGATCCAGGGCCGGACAGCTCGTCCGAGCGGACCGCCCCCCGTCAGGCGAGCACCGAGTCGATATCGGTTCGACCGAAATCGTCACCCGTGTAGAGCAACGGTTCGCCGCGAAGGCGTGCGAGTGCGTAGCTGAAGCAGTCGCCGTAGTTCAACCCGGCCGCATGGCGCCCCTTGCCGTAGGTGCGCCACGCCGCCCGTGCGAGTTCGATCTGGTCGACCGTGACCTCGACGACCTTTGACCCAATTCGATGCATCAACAGGTCGAGTTCCCGCCCTCCGGCGTCACCGAGACGAGCCTCGATCACCATCGTCGCTTCGAGGAGTGAGGCACCCGAGACCAATCGGCGGGGATCGAGGCCGATGGCTGTGGACAAGGCCGGCCGCTCGGGTTCATCGAGGAGGATGGCGATGATCGCAGACGTATCGATCACCATCAGGTCGGGAGCCCGTCCTTGTCGTAGCCGAGAATTTCGTCAGCGGACCGCCGATCGAGTTCTGGGAGCGCAGCACATCGGAGGGCGATCTCGGTGATCGCGTCGCCGAGATCGGCACCGGCCCGACGCCCCTGCAGGCGGTCGAGGCGCTCGCGAACCGCAATCGCCACAGCTGCGGTGATCGATTCCCCCGTGACATCCGCAAGGGACCTGACGAGACGATCAGTCTCAGGGTCCTTGATGTTCAACGCCATAAAGAGAGCATACGCCAATAAAGAATCTTCCTGCAGAGCTCATTGCCGATGGCGGCATGGGATTGCGCGGGGTCGAGGCTCGCCGGGACGCCCGGTCATTTGAATGGACGGCTGTCAAAATGCACCGGCTGAGACTGCCCGGCTGTCAGGCTGTCCTGACATTCGACATCTTCGACTCCCGGAACTCGTCGATTCAGACGACCACACGACTGGGCTGAAATCACTTAACGAGAACGCGTGACCGGGCCGACGGCTCGGTCCCAACCACTGCGCCAGCTGATCTCAGGTGGTCATCAGCGCGACGGGCAAGCCGAGGCCGACATCCTTGTCGATCGTGGCAATTCGCCGTCCGGGCTGGACGGCGTCCTTCGGTGCGCTGATCCGGTCATCGCCGATCCGTTCACACGCCGCGTCGAGGTCGTCCACGTTGAGCACGAGACCCCAGAAGGAGGCGGGGCCTGGGTCGATCTCGGGCCGCTCGACCACCTCGACGATCAACCCACCCCGCCCGATCCGGTGGAATCCCTGGCGCATCGTCCCGACCTCACGGATCCGCTTCAACTCGTGCCCGGTCACCACGGCGATCGCATCGGTCGTGCGCCCCAGGTCGTGCGTCATCACCACCACATGGTCGAGGCCCGACGCACCGAGTTCGTGCTGTGCGAAGACGGGTCCGACCGGCTCCACCAGCGACGTCACCAGACCATCGATCAACGTCGCATCGTTGTCTGCACCCAGCCCGTCTGCGACACCACTCATCGCCCATCCGACGATGCCCGTCGCACCGTCAACCGTCGGCTCGACGATCCGTATGCACGTCCCCATCAGTGCCACCAGGCCGTCGTCGTCGACCACCAAGCCGAGCGAACGCCACACGTCCCGGTCCCCCGCCACCTCGAGCCACTCGACCTTCACTGTCACGTCACGATCCTCGCAGACCATCACCTACGCTCGCACGATG
>JBBSLH010000426.1:0-3363 GCA_038255425.1 Acidimicrobiales bacterium | reverse complement strand
GTGTTCGTCGGCCTCCTCAGCATCTACTTCTCGGTCCGCTCGCAGGTGGTCGTCGACGGCACGGCATGGCTGCCGACCGGGTCCACGATCCCGCTGTCGCCGGGCAACATGAGCATGGTCACGTTGGCCATGTCGCTCGTCACGATGCAGTGGGGCGTGCACGCCGCCGCCAACCGCGACCGTGGACACTCGTACGCCGCCCTCGGCGTCACCGTCCTGTTCGGTCTGGCCCACGTCACCCAGATCGCCTTCCTGTGGACGCAGTGGAACCTGCCGCTCAACGGTGGAGCGACGACGCAGTCAGTCCTGCTGTTCACGATCCTCGGACTCCAGGTCGCCATGACCGGTGCCGCTCTGATCTTCATCGCCCTCATGACCCTGCGCAGCCTCGGTGGCCAGTTCACCGGCCACGACGCCGAGGGCCTCTCCGCTGCTGCTCTGTACTGGTACGTCACCGTCGCCGTCTACACGGTGATCTGGTACGCGATCCTGATCGTGAAGTGAAGCGCTGATGATCACCACCGGTTCCAAGTTCTTCTACGCCCTCGCCGGCCTGCTCTTCGTCACCGGAGTTGCGTACGGCTACACGACAGGCGGCGGCGAGGTCGGCCCGCTCAGCTTCGGCTACAAGGGCGCCGTCGGCGACCAGTTGGGCTACACGCTCCTCATGGGCGGAGCTCTCCTCGCAGCGTTCGTCGGTTTCTCCACGACGGCCTTCCGAGACGGCGACGCCGAGGCCGGGGCCGCCTTCCTCGGAGTCGAGCACGCACCCGTCCCGTCGGCGCCCGCAGCTTCCTACTGGCCACTCGTGGGTGCCTTCGGCGCCGGACTCGTGGTCGTCGGCGCCGCACTCAACAACGTCTTCTTCGTCGCCGGCCTGATCGTCCTCGGGGCGGTCGCCGTCGAATGGACGATGCAGACCTGGGCCGAGCGCGCAACCGGCGATCCTGCGGTCAACCGCGAGATCCGCAACCGGTTCATGCTCCCGGTCGAGGTGCCGGTCGCCGGTGCGCTCGTCATCGCCGTCATCGTGATCGGCTTCTCCCGTCTGTTCCTCACGCTGAGCAGCGAGAACGCCGTCTGGGCCGCCCTCGTCATCGCTGCGTTGGTCTTCGTGGTCGGCACCGTGTTGTCGACCCGGCCGAGCCTGCGCACCGATCTGGTCGCCGGACTCCTGGTCCTGAGCGCCGTCGCCACCATCGGCCTCGGCATCGCCTCGGCGGTCCAGGGCGAGCGCGACTTCGAACACCACGGCGAAGAAGATCACTCCGACGAAGGCGGCGACGACTCAGGCGCCGACCACTCGGGTGACAGCGAAGAAGCACCGGTCGAGGAGCACAACTGATGTCCCGGTTCACCACGGCGCGAACCCGCCTGTTCGGTCTCGTCGCGATCATCGGCCTCGCTGCATCTGCGTGCGCGTCGAACGCCCAGCAGACGACGCTCGAGCCCCAGGGTCCGGCCGCCGAGAAGATCAACAACCTCTCGAACATCACGTTCGTGATCGCCGGCGTCGTGTTCGTCCTCGTCGAGTTCGGCGTGTTGTTCGTCGCGTGGAAGTTCCGCAAGCGCAAAGACGACGACGACAGCGTCCCCGAACAGATCCACGGTCACACCAAGGCCGAGATCGGGTGGACCGTCCTCCCCGCCGTGATCCTGGCGTTCCTCGCCGTGGCCACCGTCGCCACCATCCTCGACCTGGCAGAGGAGCCCGAGAACGCACTCCAGGTGCGGGTCGTCGGCCAGCAGTGGTGGTGGAGCTACGACTACGACATCGATGGCGACGGCTTGCATGCCGACAGCGACGTCAACCAGCCCGGCATCGAGAACCCCGAGGAGTACGAGACCGACATCGAGGTCGCCAACGAGATGGTGATACCGGTCGGCGTGCCCGTCTACCTCGACATCGAGTCCCGCGACGTCATCCACAGCTTCTGGATCCCGGCTCTCAACGGCAAGAAGGACGCGGTCCCCGGCCGCACACACCACCTCACGCTCGAGGCGGACGAACCGGGGACCTACGTCGGTCAGTGCACCGAGTACTGCGGCCTTTCGCACGCCTACATGCGTATGAGCGTCCGGGCACTGCCCCAGGACGAGTACGACGCCTGGGTCGAGGACCAGCTGGCCGATGCGGCCGAGCCGGCGAGCGACCTCGCCATCGAGGGCGAAGAGGTCTTCGGCACATTGTGCGCCAGCTGCCACCTGATCGAGGGCACCAACGACGAGTACGCGGGTGCCGATCAGGTGTCCGGCGCTGCTCCGAACCTCACCCACTTCGCGGCCCGCGGCACCTACGCCGGTGGCATCTTCGAACTGTGGAACGACATCGACGGCGACGGTGCAGTCGAGACCGAAGAGATCGGCGCCGAACTCGATGACAACCAACTCGAGGCGTGGCTCCGCAACCCGTCCGCCGAGAAACCGCTGTATGCCGACGGAAAGCGGGGCATGCCGAACCTCGGACTCAACGAGTCACAGATCGATGCCCTCGTCGCCTACCTGATCGGTCTGGAGTAGAAACCGATGGCCATCGTCGAAGCACCAGACACCAGTTCTGACCAGCTCGCCCTCACCACGGGTGACGCCATGGCGTCACCCGCAGATTCGCTGGGCGTGTTCCAGCGGCCGCAGGGCGACACCGGCTGGCAGAGCTGGCTCTTCACCGTCGATCACAAGCGCATCGGCATCATGTACGGCGCCGCTGCACTGTTCTTCTTCGTGATCGGCGGCATCGAAGCGCTGATCATCCGAACCCAGCTCGCCGCCCCGGACCAGGAGATCATCTCCGCCGACCTGTACAACCAGGTCTTCACCATGCACGGCGTCACGATGATCTTCTTGGTCGTCATGCCCATCGGCGCGGCGTTCATGAACTACCTGATGCCGCTCCAGATCGGCGCCCGAGACGTGGCGTTCCCGCGGCTCAACGCCTTCTCGTTCTGGTGCTTCTTCTTCGGTGGCGTCTTCTTCAACTCGTCGTGGTTCCTCGGCGGCGGCGCCGACGGCGGCTGGTTCGCCTACGCCCCCAACACCTCGGTCATCTTCAGCCCGAGCCATGGCATGGACTTCTACGCCATCGGCCTGCAGATCACCGGTATCGCCTCGCTGGTCGGTGCCATCAACCTGATCACGACCGTCATCAACATGCGTGCCCCTGGTATGTCGCTGATGAAGATGCCCGTGTTCACGTGGATGTCGCTGGTGACGCAGTTCCTGTTGCTGTTCGCCATGCCGGTCATCTCGGTCGCGCTGTTCCTGCTGACCTTCGACCGGATCTTCGACGCCAACTTCTTCAACGTCGCCGCCGGCGCCGACCCACTGTTGTGGGAACACCTCTTCTGGGTCTTCGGACATCCCGAG
>JBBSLH010000425.1:0-3373 GCA_038255425.1 Acidimicrobiales bacterium | reverse complement strand
TGGTCTCGGGCGTCGCGGAGGTCTGGACGTGACCCGCTATCAGGTGGTCCACGAGACCGAGTACCGCTACGCATCGCCGGTGACGTCGTCCTACGGCCAGGCCTGTCTGTTGCCCCGCGACCTCGCCGGACAGACCTGCGTCGAGTCGTCGCTCGCCATCGACCCTGTGCCGTCGGATCAGCGCGCTCGCACTGACTTCTTCGGGAACCGGGTCTCCTTCTTCACCGTCGCCCAGCCCCACGACGTGCTGACCATCACCGGCTCCAGCACGGTCGACGTGACCGCCGACCGGGGCTCGCTGTCGCTCGGGTCCGACGAGCCCTGGGAACAGGTCCGTGATCGATGCCGCGACCTGAGTGGCGCCGTCGGGGTCGACGCCCGTCAGCACCTGCTCGACTCGGTGAGCGCCCCGACCACCGAGACGTCTCGGTCGTACGCCGAGACATCGTTCACGCCGAACCGCCCAGTGATCGATGCCGTCGCCGAGCTCGCATCTCGCATCCACGCCGACTTCGACTTCGATCCACACGCAACCGACGTCACCAGCACGATCGACGACCTCTTCGAGGCACGCGGCGGCGTGTGCCAGGACTTCGCGCATCTCGCCGTCTCGTGCCTGCGCTCGATCGGTCTTCCGGGTCGCTACGTGTCTGGCTACCTCGAGACCATTCCGCCGCCGGGAAGGCAGAGGCTCGTCGGCGCCGACGTCTCGCACGCCTGGGCAGCGGTCCTGTTGCCGGATGTCGGCTGGATCGACTTCGACCCCACCAACGACAAGTTCGTCGACGCCCGCTACGTGACCGTGGCTTGGGGACGCGACTACCGCGACGTCACGCCGGTCAAGGGCGTCGTCTACACCAGTGGTGGGCGCACCCAGCTGAAGGTCACCGTCGACGTCACCCGCGTCTGAGTCCGGTGGTCAGCCGATGGCGACGGAACCCGTGTGGTCGTCGTTCGGGAGTGGCCCTTCGGACACGGCGCTGACCGACATCGACACCAGCTCCGCCTCCCCCTCGAGCGTCGTGGCGAATGCGGTGTCGGCGGCGTCGCGTCCCGTGGCGATGCGGACCAACGACGGTCGTGGCGCGAGACGCGTCGCGTCGAGGATCTCCCACGACCCGCCGATCCGGACCTCGGTCACGGCGTGGAAGTCCATCGGCGACAGTCCGGGTGCGTAGACGGCGACCAGCCGTGCGGGGATACCGAGGGCCCGACAGAGCGCGATCGTCACGTGGGCGAAGTCGCGACACACCCCCTCATGTCGGATGAGTGTGTCGAGTGCGGTGTCGAGCGGCCCGCTGACACCGAGGATGTACCCGACGCGCTCATGGACCCACGCGGCGATGGCCGGAGCGAGGTCGGGCGTGCCACGGTGTTGCGCGAACTCTGTCGACGCGAACCGGCCGAGTGCATCCGACTGGCAGTAGCGGCTCTGACGCAGGGCCGAGATCACCTCGTCGTCGTAGGCGACTTCGACGTCGCCGCTCGCCACGATCTCGGGCGTTTCGACGGTGGCGGCGTACTGCAGCGTCAGCGTTCCTGGCTGCGCCCGCACCACGTGGGTTCGCCCGCCGAGCGGCGTCTCGATCTCGTCGACGTCCACCCCGTCGGTCGACCCGTCCACGGTGAGGTCGAGCGACTCGTCCAGCCGCGGACCTGCGGTCTCGGCCACAGCGACCTGGAACGCGAACACCGCCGGCGACGTCACGGCGAACTCGATCGAACAGGCGACACCGCGGTGACCGGAAGAGTTGCTCACCAGCGGAGCGTATCGGTCACGGTTCCGGGTCCGTGATGACGGCGTCCCGGTCCGTGACGGCGACGTCCCAGTCCAGTACACGAACGCGCCGATCGTTCCGTTCGGGTACGAATTCGACCCTCAACGCGCCGATCGGCGCGTTCGGCTGATCACTCTGTCGACGTGGTGCATGTGGAGGAACTGCATGACGCCGCAGGAATCATCGGGCAACCGACGCCCGGGCCGGAAGTGGCAACAACGTGGCGTTTCGCGTCCCCACGCTGAGCGATGACGCCGCTGAAACAGCCGAAAACGACGGCTCCCCGCCACACGAGGTGGCGGGGAGACGGCAGGTCAGTGGAGCGAGGACGCTCCGATGTGTCAGTCGAGGCGCTCGATGATGGTGGCGTTGGCGAGACCGCCGCCCTCACACATCGTCTGGAGGCCATAGCGGCCGCCGGTGCGCTCGAGTTCGTTGAGCAGCGTGGTCATGAGCTTTGCGCCGGAGCCACCGAGCGGGTGACCGAGGGCGATGGCGCCGCCGTTCACGTTGACCTTGCTCATGTCGGCGCTGTGCTCCTTCTGCCAGGCACCGACGACCGAAGCGAATGCCTCGTTGACCTCGAAGAGGTCGATGTCGTCCATGGTCATGCCGGCCTTGGCCAGGACCTTCTCGGTGGCCGGGATGGGGCCGGTGAGCATCGTGACGGGGTCGACGCCGGCCAGGGCGAAGGTGTGGAATCGGGCACGGGGCTTGAGGCCCAGCTCCTTGGCCTTCTCCTCGCTCATGATCAAGATGGCCGAGGCGCCGTCGCAGATCTGCGACGAGTTGCCAGCGGTGACCTTGCCGTCGGCGAGGAACGCCGGCTTGAGGTTGGCGAGCGACTCGGGCGTCGAGGCACGGATGCCCTCGTCTTCCGTGGCCATCTCGTCACCGGTGTCGATGAGCTCGCCGGTCTCCTTGTCGAGCTTCTTGACCTTGACCGGGATGATCTCGTTGTCGAATCGACCTTCGGCGGTGGCGGTCGCGGCACGCTCTTGCGAGGCGAGGCCGATGGCGTCGAGGTCTTCGCGGGAGAGGTCCCACTTGTTGGCGATGATCTCGGCCGACACGCCCTGCGGGATCAGGCCCTTCCAGCCGTCGATGTACTCGACATCGGCGTAGCGCTCGAGCGCGGCATGACCGAACGGGATCGAGCCCGGGGTCATGGATGCACCCATCGGGGTGGTCGTCATGACCTCGACACCAGCGGCGATGGCGATGTCGTAGGCGCCGGCGATGACACCCTGCGCGGCGAAGTGGGCCGCCTGCTGCGACGAACCGCACTGGCGGTCGACGGTGGTGGCGGGCACGGTCTCGGGCCAACCGGCACCGAGGACGGCGTTGCGGCCGATGTTGAGACCCTGGTTGCCGACCTGCATGACACAGCCCATGACGACGTCGTCGACGAGGGCGGGATCGAGGTTGTTGCGCTCGGCGAGAGCCTTGAGGGTCTCGGCGGCGAGGTCGGCGGCGTGCCAACCGGAGAGTTGACCGAAGCGCTTGCCGCCAGCGGTACGGACGGCGTCGACGATGACGGCAGTTGCCATGGGTTTCTCCTACATGTCTCGAAAGTTGACCGGTCGGTCAAGTGC
>JBBSLH010000424.1:0-3380 GCA_038255425.1 Acidimicrobiales bacterium | reverse complement strand
GGCACGGCACGGTGTCGCCGGCGGTGACGACCGCTGCGCCCTGATGGTCGAAGCGGAAACCGACGCTCGGCTCGACCGGCTTGTGGTCGGTCTGCGCGCAGGTGATGCGGACGTTTCCTGGGAGATCGACGACCCCTTCGGTCACCTCGATCACGGTCACCGGTGGACGGTGGTCGAGATCCTCGTGGTGGGCCAGGCGGTACTCGATGTCGGCGTCAAGTGACGCCAGGATGTGGTCGACGACGCGCTGTGTACCGACCGGTCCGACGATGGTGAGTGGCGTCTTTTCGAAGGTCATGACCCAGCGGGTGGTGATCACGTCGTTGAGATCGGTGATGTGGTCGCTGTGCAGATGGGTGAGCAGTACAGCGGTGAGGTTCGGCGCACCGAGCCCGCGAGCTGCGAGACGCATCAAGACTCCACGGCCGGCGTCGACCAGGTAGTGCTCGCCCCCAGGGCCTTCGCTCGCCGAGATCAATGTCGACGGCCCGGCTCGATCGGGCGAGGGCATCGGTGAACCGGTGCCCAGCAGTGTGACGGTCAGGCTCACTGGCGGCTCATCTCGCTGACGGCGGTCACTCGATCGGCTTCGACGCCATCGCGAGACAGCAGTTGGACCACGACGTCGTGCAGTGTGCCGTCGAAGGGGAACGGCCCGGAGTATCGCTGTGACACCGCCGAGCCATGGTCGTAGCCGACGCTCGGGCCCGTCGATGAGATCATGGTCATGAAGAGCGGTAGCTCGACCGCTGCGGTCGCTACGCCGTCGACGCTCACCGAGATCGTGCCGGTCTTGGCCCCCGTGCGTCGGACGTGGACGCCGAGCGCGCTCGAGCCGACCGGAACGTCGACGTCGGACTCGACGATCAGGTGGTCGTCGAACGCGTTGTAGTCGACGACGAGTTTGTCGTCATGTACGAAGATCGAGACACCCGAGTTCTCGGTGCCGGTCGCGTACAGCACCCCCTCGTCACCGGCCTCACGAGTCACCCGCGCCGTCAGGTCGAACGACGATCCGCCGAGCGACACCGATGCCTGACCGGGCATCGGCGACATCGGCGGGCGGTAGACGTAGCGCTTGTCGACCGGGTGCGGGGAGTGGTCGCGGAATCGACTGCCGAACAGTTCGATCATGCGATCGTCGAGCGGCAGCACACCGTGCGTGTCAGCTTCCTGCCACCACATGTCGATCAGCTCGGCGAGCTTGTCGGGATGCGACTCGGCGAGATCGTTGCATTCTGACCAGTCATCGGTCAGGTGGTACAACTCCCAGGTTTCGGTGTCGTAGTCGGCGCCCTTGTCGTGCTTGCACACGGCCTTCCACAGCGATGCCTGATCCCCTGCCACGAGTGCCCGGCTCCCTGCCATTTCGAAGTACTGCACGGTGTTCGCCGTTGGTGCCGACGCGTCGGCCAGAGCGTTCGTGAACGATCGACCGGTGACCGGCAACTGTTCGACGCCGTTGTAGACCGCCGGTGCGGTCACGCCGATCATCTCGTAGATCGTCGGGACGATGTCGGAGACGTTGACGAACTGGTCGCGCAAGGCACCGGCCTCGGCGACTCCCGGCGCGTGGACGATCATTGGGACGTGGACGCCGCCCTCGTGGGTGTTCTGCTTGTACCACTTGAACGGTGAGTTGCCGCACTGTGCCCAGCCCCACGGGTAGTTGGTGTGACTGTGGGGCCCGCCGATGTCGTCGATCTGTTCGATCATCTGGTCGGCGGTCTCGAAGATGCCGTTGAAGAACTTCATCTCGTGCATGACGCCGAACGGCCCGCCCTCCTGGGATGCACCGTTGTCGGCGAGCACGACCACGACCGTGTTGTCGAGTTCGCCCATCTCGCGGAGGCCGTCGACGAGGCGGCCGATCTGATCGTCGGTGTGGTCGAGGAACGCGGCGAATGCTTCCTGCAACCGGCAGTTGAAGCGTTGCTGGTTCTCCGACAGGTCGTCCCATGCGTCGACGCCCGGGTTGCGCGGAGCGAGTTCTGTGCCTTCGGGGATCACACCCAGTTCCAGCTGGCGTTCGAACCATCGCCTGCGCACGACGTCCCAACCCTGGTCGTACCTGCCGCGGTACTTGTCGAGGTAGGCCTGCGGCGCCTGGTGCGGTGCGTGTGTCGCGCCGAACGGGACGTAGGCGAAGAACGGACGATCCGGTCGCACACCCTTGCTGTCGCTGATCATCTTCATCAGCTGGTCGATCATGTCCTCGCTGACGTGGTAGCCGTCCTCGGATGCCCTCGGCTGGTCGATCATGTGGTTGTCGCACACCAGCGACGGATGGAACTGGTCGGTCTCACCTTCGAGGAACCCGTAGAACCTGTCGAAACCTCGAGCCAGCGGCCACTGGTCGAACGGGCCCGCCGCCGAACACTGCTCCATCGGAGCGAGATGCCACTTTCCGACACAGAATGTGGCGTAGCCCTCGTTGCGGAGTACCTCGGCAACCGTGGCCGCGTGATTGGTGATGTGGCCGAGCTGACTCGGGAAGCCCGTCCGGAAGTTCGACACGGCGCGCATGCCGACCGCGTGCTGCGCGCGTCCTGTCAGGAGCGACGCGCGCGTCGGTGAGCACAGGGGGGTGACATGGAAGTTGGTGAACTGTGCGCCGCCGGCCGCAAGCGCGTCGACGTTGGGTGTGTCGATGTCGGAGCCGTAGCAACCGAACTGCGCGAAGCCCGTGTCGTCGAGCAGGATGATCACGACGTTCGGCGCGTCGTCACCGGGGTGTGGTGGCTCGTCGAACCATGGCTCGGAATCAGCGAGGGTCCTGCCGATGGTTCCTTCGAAACGCGATGCGCGTGTCATTGGTTGGGCTCCTGTGTCGTTTCGGGATCGGGTCCGGGCCACCGGTCGAGAATCGCTGCGATCGACCGGATCCATGTGCGCGAGATCTGGCGATCGGAGCGACCGTGCGCCGCTCGCATCACTTCGAATGCTTCGAGTGAGGTCAACGCATCGATGACAGCGAGCAGATTGGCCGACTCGTTGGGGGTGAGCTGTGTTGCCTCGACTCGGAAGTGGTTGTGCGTCTGATCGGAGAGTCGCGACCGGTTCCGAGCGACCCCTTCCGCCATCGGCTGGTAGTCGAGCGCACGTTGGCGAGCGATGTGCATCATCGGCCCGGCCACGGTGAACAGTTCGAGCCTGGCTCGCACATGTTGGGCAATCCGCTCGCCGCGCGGTTCAGAGGCGTCCACCGTCGGATCGGAGAGGTGGGCATACCGGTCCTGGAAGACGTCGAACGCGTGTCGTTGCATGTCGTCCAGGCCGTCGAAGTTCCGGAAGATCGACGACACCGACACGCCGGCCCGCCCGGCGACATCCTCGACCGTCGGAGGCACCTTGCCGTCACTCACGAGCGCGAAGACAGC
>JBBSLH010000423.1:0-3383 GCA_038255425.1 Acidimicrobiales bacterium | reverse complement strand
ACGACCCACCGCTGCGTCCGCTCAACCCCACGCGCAGATTGATCTTCGCTCCGTCGATGTCCAGGCCGGTCCGACCGCCGACGCCATCGATGAACCCCCCGAGCAGTTCCGACAACTGGTCGGGGGGTTCATCGGGTGGCTAAGTACCGTCCAGTTTCTCTGATGGTGGAAAGTTGTTTCTCCAGATCGTGGAGCTCCGGTCGAGCGCTGTACGCGCCCTCGAGCACCACAACCCGGCGCAATCACCGACCGGATCGGCTCGGTCCGCAACGGCACGTCGCCGGAGTTCAGTCATCGGCATCCCAGTCGAACGGCCGGCACGACCCCACGCCCTTCGAACGGTCGTCGAGGTTAGGTGGCTCTACGCGGCTGAGTGTGGTTGACGGCCTCGGGATCTCCGAGCAAACCGATCTGGCCGTCCGGTGCACCAAAGTCATTGATCGGGTAGGAAGCGTCGGTCAGTCGGTCACCCGTCAGCTGGAGCTTTGAACCCGGCTGGAGTCCACTCGCTTCAGGCTGAAATTCTCCATTCGAGCCGGTGATACATACTTCTGCCGACTCTTGTGAGACGCACCTGCTCTCGGCTGAGGACGCACACCCTGCGCCGATTGCGAGACCAGAAAGGACGAGGGTGCGCAGGTTGAACACGGCCGAAGTGTCTCACGTCGCCATCGGCAACGCCGCGAACTTCAGCGGTGCGCTCGGGTTCCCGAGCGGTTTTGCCGAACGCCTACGTGCCGTTCCGGAGTGGTCTGAGCTGGTCGTCGAGATTGGCGATATGGGCGCACCAGCGGCAAGGATCAGTCCAGTGGGCTGGCGTAGCTGGGGCAACGATGCCGGAGCGTTCCTGCGCGGCGCTCGTCGTCTCGGCGAAACGGTCGTTGGCGGTTGACGTGGCATCTGCAAGCATGAGCCGGTGGGCGCCGACGGGACGACGGCATGTGGACGTCTCGTCGTCGTGACGGGTCTGCCGGGCAGCGGCAAGACGACCCTTGCGACCTCGCTGGCTGACTCGATGCCTGCTCGTCGAATGTGTCCGGACGACTGGATGATGGCGTCCGGTATCGACCTCTGGGATGGGTCGGCCCGGGCCCAGATCGAGGAGTTCCAACTGACCTTGTCCCTTGACTTGCTGCGCGCCGGACAGCACGTCGTGATCGAGTGGGGCGTGTGGACCCGAGCGGAGCGCGATGCACTGCGCGATGCTGCGCGGTCGGTCGGAGCGGCGGTGGAACTTCGCTATGTCTCTGCCGACACCGACGAGTTGTGGCGGCGCATCGTTGCCCGTGATCTTGAGGGGCGTTGGGGTTCGCGATCGATCCAACGACACGAACTCGACGGGTGGGTCGAGACCTACGAGCCACCGACCGTAGAGGAGATGGACTCGTACGACTCTGCAGACTGCTCTGCGTAGAGGGTGCCGGACCGCCGCAATCTCGAGCGGCTCTCCGCCCACCGAAGTGCCGAACTGCTCGGTCTGGTCAGCAAGTTGGACTCGCGAAGATCGAGCATCGGATGTTGTGCCGCACGGCATCGATCCCGGTTCACCAGCGTCTGGGTTTGGTCTGACGAGTCCCGATCACCGATCCGCTTGCAGCCGTCGGTGTCCGAGCAAGAGACCTCAATTGGTGCTGTCGAGAATGAGTCGGGTCGCTTCGTGCGGTGCGTCCCACTGTGGAAAGTGACCGCACCGCTCGAACCAGTGCAGCACCGCGTCGGGGAAAAGGTCCGTTGCGCGTGCGGCCTGTCTCGGCAGGGTGACCAGGTCACGCCGACCCCAACCGATCGTGACTCGGCCTGGCACCGCGCCGGCCGGGGCTCCCTGTTGCTTGGGGCCTTTGGTCAGGGCGTCCAGGGCAGCGCCAGTTGAAGGAGAATCGGCGAGCCCGCGCACGTCGGGCAGCACGGTCTCACGCGAGAGCGCCCAGGGCCGCGCCGACAACTGGGCCAGCAGCAGAGTCCTCCCCACGGAGTTACCAAGCAGGGCTGGCAGCATGCCCCGCAGCGCTCGGACCAACGCGATCGACGGTCGCAGCGTGGCGCCGAATACCAAAAGCTCGCGGTCGCTCCAGAAGCCGCCCGGGTCCAACGCCACGGTGTCTCCGCCGACGCCTCGCCGGGCGAGCTCGAGCACCATTCGGCCGCCCATCGACTGGCCGACGGTCGAGACCCCGTCCAAGCCCTGTTCGGAGATGAAGTCGGCGACGGAATCGGTCAGGGTGGCAATCGAGACCTCACCGGTCAACGGCGGCGACTCGCCGAACCCCGGCAGGTCGACGGCGATCACCTCACGGCGCTCGGCCAGCTCGTCGATGATCGGGGACCACGATTGCATCCCAGCGCCCAGACCGTGCACGAGCAGCAGCGGACTGCCGCTCCCTCGCCTAATGTGGTTCAACGTCATTCCTGGACGCTAGTTGCGTTCATCACCGGCGATGTCGCCTAACGTCTGCGCCGCAAGTTCTTCACGTCGGCAGGCCCACGGTTCACCGTCCTGTATCCGGCGTTTCCGCGAGTCGCATACGCTCCTGAATGTGCCTCCGTCAGTCGGCGTTGGGTGGCACCCTCGAGGCCGGCGCCGTAGAGCGTTATGGGGCGGGGCTGCCCGCCCCTCACGTGCCGATCCAGAGCGGGGAGGTCGAGTGGAGCGAGGCGTGATTATCGAGCGGTCTTCGTCGCTCGGAAGGCGTGAAACTTCGCCGGTGTCCGAGCGGTCGACTGATGGATCGGGGCCGGGCACGCGAGCTCGTGGTTACAGCTTCGCGACGACGTGGGCGAGGACGTCTGACATCTGATCGTGCGGGCTGAACTCCACCATGCGCACGGCGTCCTCGATGACAATGGTGTGGCCAGCGGGCCAGTAGTAGAGCTCGCCTGAACTGACCGTCTCGTTGGTGCCGTTCTCGTAGTCGACGCGCACGCGTCCCTCGATGACATACCCCCAGTGCGGGCACTGGCAGTGGTCGCGTTCGAGGCCCTCGAGCAGCGGGCAGAAGTCCAACCCGGTCGGGTAGTTCATGTACGCGCTGGTCATCCCTCCCCAGTCTTGGCCGCGGATCATCTCGCCGAGTGCCTCGTGGGCGATCGGCAGTTGCTCGACTGGTGTGCGCATGGCTTTCTCCTTCTGGCATTGCTGCCGTGGTTGGCTCCGGGGTTGGAACCGGTGACTTGATCAATGCACGGGACGGCGCCGTGCCGAACCATTGCCGCGTCGTCGAACTTCGAGATCGACGAGACGTGTGAACTCGTGATGGTGCGCTACTCGCGCTTCTGCTGGCGGGGTGCTACTCGCCCCCCGACCAGTGGACTCGGCAGCTCTCTCGCCAGATGTCCATGACGCCGGTGTCGCCGGTGAATGCGAGGGTCGAGTCGCCGGTCCGGTT
>JBBSLH010000422.1:0-3383 GCA_038255425.1 Acidimicrobiales bacterium | reverse complement strand
TCAGCGGCCTGACGATTGTGGGACCGTCCATGCGGTGGCTCCACCGACGCAAGCTGACGCATTCGAATCTGTACGGAGAGTGGTCGACCGCGGGCCTCGATTTCTCGGGGTCCCGGCGAGCTGATCGCGCACCAATCGCGCAACAGGCCTCGCGCCCTGACGCTCGGGCTGGACCGCAGGCCGTTGACCAGGGGTTTTGTGGAGCCCGAGACCGGATTCGAACCGGTGACCTGCTGTTTACAAGTTGGATATCGCCAAGCCTGTGACCAGCGGGTTTGCAGCGAACTCGCTGGTCATCGCCCGAATCGGCTACCGCTGACTGTCCAGGAGAACCGTTGATGTCCGTCTGCTAATCGCACGCCAATCGCGCAAGCGCATCGGAGAGCTCGGTCGGTGATCGACACGCTGCGTTCGTTCACGCCGGAGAATCTCGCCCGCGCCGTACTTCACGACAACGTGGGTCTCGACGTGGCCATCCGAGTCGGCGGTCACCCCAGAGGGCCCGACCGCGTAGCGCGCACGCGGTTCGTCGAAGGCGTGCCCCACTGGTGCTGCGGGCGCGACGCAGGTACCCGGGTCAACTCCAATGGGAGGTACCCAGCCCAGGTCAGGCAGGTACCCGAGGTGGGTGTGCGTTCCACGCGGGGACTTGGCGCGCGCCAACAGGTGGCGGCGCCGATCGCTTCGCAGACATCACCACGTGGCGGCTGGTCTGCGGGACACGAACATCGAATTGCAGCTGGGGGGGAATCGAACGCTGGCGTCGACGGGGCCGTGAAAGTCCTGGTCACAGCGTTGTCGAGCTGTCAAATCTGACCGGAGGGAGTTAGCGCAGTCGACGTGTACCGAGGCGCGCCCGAGATGTAGGCCACGGACGTTGGTGGACGGACGCTCGAATGAACTGATTTCGAGGCGGTGTCCATGGAGGTCCGTGGACGTCCGATTGCGTTGGTGTCGCTGCCGACGGATCGGTCACTCGCTGGTCGGGAGGCTGGCGAGGAAGTCGAGGATGGCGGTGGTGAAGTGATCGTTCTGGTCGCCGGCGACCATGTGCCCAGCGTCGGCGACGTCGATGTAGTGGGCTCCGGGGACGATGTCGACGAATTCTTTGACGCCTTCGGGTGAAATGAGGTCGCTGTTGGCGCCGCGGACGACGAGGGTGGGGACGCGGATCCGTCGTGCTCCGTCGTGGAGGAGGTCTCGGACGGAGTTCTGGCGGAGTGCGGCGAGGTCGTCGCCGAGAACTTGGTCGGCTCGTCCTTCGAGGAATCGGATGTCCCAGTGCCATTGCCAGCGTCCGGCGCCGTCTTCGCGGAGGACTTGGCGGAGCCCGTCGGGATTCTCGGGTTTGGGTCGGCCGGTGTAGGTGGCGATGACATCGGATGCGTGGTCGAGCGAGTCGAAGCCGTCTGGGTTGGAGACCATGAACCCGACGATGCGTTTGACGCCGTCGAGTTCCATACGGGGGGTGACGTCGACGAGGACGACGGCTCGGAACAGTTGGGTGTCGGTGCGAGCTTGGGCGAGGAGTGCCGACATGCCTCCGAGGGATGCGCCGACGACGACTGGCGGTGTGCCGATGTGTTCAACGATGCGGGTGATGTCGTCGGCGAAGTGGTCCCAGTCGTAGTCCGGGTTCTCGGGCCACTCGCTGTCGCCGTGGCCGCGGTGGTCGATGGTGATGGCCTGCCAGCCGTGTTCGGCGATGGCTCGTGCGCTGGCGTCCCATGCCCTTCGGCTCTGGCCGGCTCCGTGGAGGAACAGCACGGGCGGGGCGTCGCGATGGCCCCATTGGTCGGCGGCGAGTCGGAGTCCGGCGCCGGGGAAGTCGACAGGGTGAGGGGCGGTCATGAGCCCACGATGACTTCGGCTGGCTGGTCGACCGCGTGCGCAACGATGCCCATGGGCTGCTCGATGCCGCCGGTGAGGACGATGGCCAGCAGGAGTGCGGCGAGAGCGGCGACGCCACCAACGGCGATGCCGATGTGGCGTGGTCGGCGGACTTGCGTGAGGGTCGCCTGGTCGGCGCCGGGGATCATGGGCCAGAACGCCCAGCGTCCGAGGAGCATGGTGGCGGCGGGGACCATGATGCTGCGGACCAAGAAGGTGTCGATCAGGATGCCGACGGTGACGCCGAAGCCGATCTGTTGCAGGTTGGGGAGCGGTGCGAGCAGCAACGCGGCGAACGTGCCGGCGAGGATCAGGCCAGCGGAAGTGATCACTCTGCCGGTGAGGACGAGACCGCGGCTCACGGCTTCGTGGATCTCGTGGCCAGCTTCCGCTTCCTCGCGGATGCGGCTCATGATGAAGATGTTGTAGTCGGCGCCGAGGGCGACGAGGATCACGAACAGGAACGGTGCGAGCCAGAAGGTGATGCCTTCGGCACCCAGGATTCCTTGGTACACGACGACCGTGATGCCCATCGTCGCGGCGTACGACAGGACGACGGTGGCGAGTAGGTAGAACGGCGCGACGACCGACTTCAACAACATGGCGAGTACGACGAAGATGGCGGCGAGGATCACGGCAACGATGATGCGGAAGTCGTTGTTGGAGATCTGGCGCATGTCGGCGTAGAAGCTCGACGGGCCACCGACGTCGATGCGAGTCCCGGTGAGCGCGGTTCCGGCGAGGGCATCGGCGGTGATGTCGTCGATGCGTTCGAACGCGTCGAGGGCGGTGTTGTCGTAGGGGTTGCCTTCGAGGGCGATGATGAGCCGAGTCGAGTTTCCGCCGACACCGAGCAGCAGGTCGAGTCGGTCGACGAGGGCTGGGTACTGGCGCAGGAACGGGCCGGTCAGTCGGAGTCCGTCGGGCGAGTTGAGCCCCTCGAAGAGTGGGCCGAGGTCGGTGGTCTCATCGAAGCCGAGCGCGGCAGGGTCGGCGATGCCGCCGGTGAGTTCGCCGAGGTTGTCGGGGGTCAGTGGTGCTCCGGCGGGTTGGGTGACTGAGCGCACCTGGCCGAGGCCGGGCTCGGCGCGCAGGACGTCGGTGAGGCGGTCGACCGCGGCAATGCGGGCGTCGTCGAGGATCGGTCCGTCGGCGGTGAGGACGAGGTAGACGGGCGAGATCACCCCGCCCGGGTAGTGGTCTTCGACGACGTCGAACCCGGCTCGGGAGTCGTCGCCGGCGGGGAGGTCGGTGACGAGGTTGAACGACTGGGCATACCAGCCAAGCCCGGCAGCGGGGATCTGGAGCAGGATGATCGACCCGAGCAACGCGTGCTTCGGCCACTTTCTGATGCCGGTGGCCAGGCGGTGCCAACGCTCCGGGATCGGGTCGGGGGTGGTGCGGAGTTCGTCGATGGTGCGAGGCCAGAACGCCTTCGTCCCGGCCAGGCTGAGCAGCGCCGGTGTGAGGGTCAGGCCGGCGACGAGGGTGAC
>JBBSLH010000421.1:0-3433 GCA_038255425.1 Acidimicrobiales bacterium | reverse complement strand
GGGATCGTCTGTCGAAGGCGCGCGGCACGCTCAGCGGCTACGTCGGGTCTCTGCTCTCCCGCTCGGACATCACCGACGAGACCTGGGACGAGCTGGAGGAGGCGCTCATCCGCGCCGACGTGGGGGTGACCCTGACCACGGCGTTGCTCGACGAGCTCCGCGCCACGGTGAAGGCAGACGGCATCACCGAGCCGGCGGTCCTGGTCGAGGCGCTGAAGGTGCAGCTGAAGGACAAGCTGTCAGGTGGCGATCGTGGGCTCCGACACGAGCCGGGCGGACCCAATGTGTGGTTGTTCGTCGGCGTCAACGGCGTCGGCAAGACGACCAGCATCGGCAAGGTCGGCAAGCGACAGATGGACGAGGGGCGCTCGGTCATCATGGCCGCCGGCGACACGTTCCGGGCCGCTGCCGCCGAGCAACTGCAGACATGGGCCGAGCGAGCCGGTGCGCAGTTCCACCGCGGTGACGAAGGCGGCGATCCGTCGTCGGTCATCTTCGACGCCGTGGCCAAGGCCGCTGCCAACGGCACCGAACTGGTGCTGGCCGACACCGCCGGCCGGCTCCACACGAAGTCCAACCTGATGGACGAGCTGTCGAAGGTCCGGCGGGTCGCCGATCGTGAGCCGGGCAACGTGACCGAGGTGTTGCTCGTACTCGACGCCACGACCGGCCAGAACGGACTTCAGCAGGCACGGCAGTTCACCGAGGCGACCCAGTGCACCGGCGTGGTCCTGACCAAACTCGACGGTTCGGCCAAGGGCGGCATCGCTCTCGCGATCGCCCTCGACCCCGAGGTCGGTGGGTTGGGACTGCCGATCAAGCTGGTCGGTCTCGGCGAGCAGGCCGAGGACCTGATCGACTTCGATCCCGACGCATTCGTCGACGCGCTCTTTGATGTGTGATCGGATGTCGTCATGATCTGGTTGCTCTGGAAGCTCGTCACGTTGCCGTTCCGGTTGGTCTTCGGCACGATCTCGACGACGTTCAAGACCATGCGATTCGTCGGCGTGAGTCGCATCCTCGCCTTCGGTGCCGGTGTCGGCGTCGGCATGGCGGTCACCCCGACCACGGGTGAGCAGTTCCGCGCCCGCCTGGCTGGTGGCTATGCCTCCGCTGCCTCGGCTGCGGGCGACATCGGCGAGACCGTGCGATACGAACTCGCCCACTCGCCTCGCACCTGGCACCTCCCACAGCCGGTCGTCAGCGTCGAGGGCAACCGCGTGACCCTCACCGGGGAGGTGCCCCACGAGACCGCTCGTGGAGACCTCGGTCGGACCGCCGGCGCCGTCATCGGGGTCGCGGCCGTCGACAACCGGGTCACCGTCGCATCTTCGTGACGAGTGCCGCCCGGTAGTCTCGTCCGTCCATGTTCGAGGCACTCAGCGACCGGTTCGAATCGATCTTCAGCGGCATCCGCGGCAAGGGGAAGCTGCGCGAGGCCGACGTCGACGAGGCGATGCGCGAGATCCGTCTCGCACTGCTCGAGGCCGACGTCAACTTCACGGTCGTCAAGAACCTGATCAGCCGGATCCGCGAGCGCTCGATCGGGACCGAGGTCAGCCAAGCGCTCAACCCCGGCCAGCAGGTCGTCAAGATCGTCAACGAGGAGCTGGTCCAGTCCCTCGGTGGCGAGACGATCAAGATCACCTACGCCTCGAAACCGCCGACCGTCGTGCTGATGGCCGGCCTCCAGGGCTCGGGCAAGACCACCAACTCGGCCAAGCTCGCTCGCTGGTTCAAGAGCCAGGGCCGCAACCCGCTGCTCGTCGGTGCCGACCTCCAGCGTCCGGCCGCCGTGCAGCAGCTCCGCACCCTGGCCGGCCAGATCGACGTGTCGGTGTTCTCTGCCGACGACGACATCGTCGCTTCGGGCACGGGCGACCCTGTCGCCGTCGCGAAGGACTGCATCGACGAGGCGCGTCGTCTCGGCAAGGACGTGGTCATCGTCGACCCGGCCGGCCGTCTCGCCATCGACGCAGAGCTGATGGAGCAGGTCCGCCAGATCTCCGAGGCCACCAGCCCGGACTACACGTTCCTCGTGGTCGACGCCATGACCGGCCAGGACGCCGTCACGGTCGCCGAGAACTTCAACGAGACGCTCGCCCTCGACGGCGTCATCCTCACCAAGCTCGACGGCGATGCCCGTGGTGGCGCTGCCCTGTCGGTGAAGGAGGTCGTCGGCAAGCCGATCGCCTTCGTCTCCACCGGCGAGAAGGTCGACGAGTTCGATCTGTTCCACCCTGACCGCCTCGCCGGGCGCATCCTCGGCATGGGCGATGTCCTCACCCTCATCGAGAAGGCCGAGGAGGTGTTCGAGGAGAAGGAAGCCGAAGTCGCAGCTCAGAAGCTGATGGACGGCAAGTTCACGTTCGACGACTTCCTCGAGCAGATGCAACAGGTCAAGAAGATGGGCTCGATCTCCAGCCTGCTCGGGATGATGCCCGGCATCCCCAAGGAAGTGAAGAACGTCGAGATCGATGACCGTGAGATCTCGCGCATCGAGGGGATGATCCACTCGATGACCACGGAAGAACGCATCGATCCCTCCATCATCGACGGATCTCGGCGGGCGCGTATCGCCGCCGGTTCCGGCTCCGACGTCGGTCAGATCTCCCAACTGGTCAGCCAGTTCCAGGAGATGCAGAAGATGATGAAGAACATGCCCGGCCTCGCGGGTCGAGCCATGAAGAAGAAGAAGAAGAAGGGGAAGAAGGGCAAGGGTGGCGGTCGCACCACGCCCAAGGGTGGCGGTCGTGTGACCCCGTCCGGCGGCGACAAGCAGCCGTTCAGCCTTCCCGGCCTCGACAACTGACTGCTGTCGTGGCAGTCAGCGCGAAGGACATCGCCGATCTCGTCGGTGTCGGCACCGACGACGTCGCTTTTCTGGACCGAGCGTCAGCGGCCGATCGGACTGCACTGCGCAACGCGGTCGACCAAGCGGGCAGGGCACGGGACGCGGAGCTCCGAGAGGCGGTCGACAAGGCCCTCGGCTTCGTGCCGCGCCCACTGCGTGGGCGTGTCCTCAAGATGCTGGGCGGCGGGCGTGGCTGACCTGGCGTCGATGGCTGAAGTCGGGCATCTGCGACGAGAACTCGACGTCGACGGCGCTGAGCTCGACTTCTTGGCCGACTTCGCCGCCGATGACGTCCGACGGCTGCGAGTCGCCGTGGCCGAATCGCTCGCCGCACGGCATCGCAAGACCTTCCGCTCCATGGCTGCTGCCAGCAAGCTGCTGCCCAAGCCGATCCTGGGCACGATCGGCGAGAAGGCCGTCGGTCCGCTCATCTGTTCGAAGATCGCGGCCGAACTCGATCCGGGCCACGCACGAAAGATCGTGGGAGCCTTCTCGGTTCCTTTCCTCGCCGACCTGTGCCGGACGCTCGACACGGTCTCGGCGGAACCCGTGCTCCGCGCCATGTCGTCCAAGGTCGCC
>JBBSLH010000420.1:0-3441 GCA_038255425.1 Acidimicrobiales bacterium | reverse complement strand
CTACGTGGGCGAGAACACGATGGTCGACACGTGGGCGACGGTGGGGTCCTGTGCGCAGATCGGCAAGAACGTGCACCTCTCGGGTGGCGTGGGGATCGGCGGCGTCCTCGAACCGGCCAACGCCGTTCCGGTCGTGATCGGGGACGAGTGCTACATCGGGAGCCGTTGCATCGTGGCGGAAGGCGCCCAGGTGGGCGAGGGAACGACCCTCGGGGCAGGCTCTATCCTGACCGCCTCCATCCCGGTGATCGACGCCGAGACCGGTGAGGAACTCAGCCGCGGATCGGTGCCTGCGTGGAGCGTCGCCGTGTCTGCGACCCGCCCGCGCACATTCGCCGGTGGTGAGTTCGGCCTTGCCTGCGTGTTGGTGATCAAGCGGCTCGAGCCGGGCGAGCGCCACGACAAGTCCAAGCTCAACGACATCCTCCGCGACCACGGCGCCACCGTCTGAAGCACGGGTCAGGGCTGTGAGCGACCTCCTCGCGAGCACGGCTGCGCTCGTCGACATCGCGTCACCCAGTCTCGAGGAGGCTGGATTCGCCGATCACGTCGAAGCTCGTCTCCGTGCCGTGCCGTGGCTCGTGGTCGATCGCCTCGGCGACAACGTCGTCGCTCGCACCGATCTGGGCCGGTCGCAGCGTCTTCTGCTGGTCGGGCACCTCGACACTGTGCCGGCGAACGGCAACGGCGTGGCACGTATCGACGGCGACACGCTCTGGGGTCTCGGCTCAGCCGACATGAAGAGCGGTCTGGCGGTGTTCCTCGAGTTGGCCGAGTCGGTCGAGGCCCCGGTCGTCGACGTCACCTACGTCTTCTACGCCGCAGAGGAGATCGCGGCGGAACACTCCGGGCTGCTGGACCTCTACCGCGAACGGCCCGACCTGCTGACCGGCGACGCCGCCGTGTTGGGCGAGCCGACCGACGGCTGGATCGAGGCCGGCTGCCAGGGCACGGCGCGGGTGCGGCTGACGTTCCGCGGTGCGAGGGCCCACACGGCGCGGCCGTGGATGGGTCGCAACGCCATCCATCGCTTGGGCGCTGCACTGGCGAGGATCGACGGCTTCGAGGCACGGAGCCCGGTCATCGACGGCTGCGAGTACCGCGAAGCGATGCAGGCGGTGTTCGTGGAGGGCGGCGTGGCGGGCAACGTGGTCCCGGACGAGGCGACGCTGACCGTGAACCTCCGGATCGCACCGGACCGCACGGTCGACGAGGCGCTCGACGGTCTGCGTACGCTCCTCGGCGACGACCTGGAGGCCGACGACGGGTTCGACGTGGTCGACCGTGCGTCGCCGGCACCGCCGTCGCTCACCCATCCGCTCTTCGCCCGTCTCATCGACGACGGTGCTCCCGTGCGGGCCAAGCTCGGTTGGACCGATGTCGCACGCTTCGCCGAACACGACATGCCCGCCGTGAACTTCGGGCCCGGCGACGCGACCGTCGCCCACACCGCAGACGAACACGTGCACCGCGACTCGATCGAACGTGTGCACCGAGCGCTGCGCCTGCTCCTGACCAGCTAGCTCAGGTCTCGCGCCGCCGCATCACGAGCGCTCCAGCGGCGGTCGCGACGATGCCGGCGACGGCCACCAAGATCACGCCCAGCGGCTTGTCATCGGGCTCGTCGACCACGAAGGGCTGTGGCGCAGACGTCTCTCCCGGCTTGCCGGGTTCGACTCCGTCGGGATCGGCGTCGAAGGCAGGGATGGTCGTGGCTGACGCTGGATTGACCGACGGCGCCGCGGCGAGGGCAGCAGCAGCGTCGATGAGTCCGGTTCCGAACGTCGTGTCGACGCCGGGATCGCCGAGGTCGTCGGCCGTCTCGAGCATCGTCTGGATGGCCGACGCAGGATCGAGGCCGGCGCTCAAGAGCAGGGCGAGGACTCCCGACACGTGGGGTGCCGCCATCGAGGTACCGGACAGGCACGCGTAGGCGCGATCGTCGCCCGGGGCCCAATAGGTCGACAAGATGCCGACGGGGTCGCCCTCCTGCGAGCAGCTCTCCGCAGTGTCCCCGCCCTCGCCACCTGGACCCGCCACGGCCCACCGTGCCTGGCCGACGCCGTTGGCATAGCTGGGGACCGCGTCGCCGCGCCGCACGGCCGAGACCACCACCGCGGGGGCATCGCCGAAGTCGGCCGTCAGGACGAACTGGTTCCCCGCAGCGACGACGGGAATGGCGCCATGGTCCCAGGCGTAGCGAACGGCGTCGACGAACCCGGGACCGAACACGCTGTTGGTGGTCGAGCCGAGCGACAGGTTGATGACGTCTGCGCCGTTGTCGGTCGCCCAGCGAACTGCTGCGGCCACGTCCTGTGCACTGCCGACGGAATCACAGTCCGGGCACGGTCGGTGGAGGACCTTGATCGGCATGAGCTCGGCGTCCGGTGCCACGCCGGCGATCCCGACTCGGTTCCCGTCGACGGCAGCGGCGATGCCGGCCACGTGTGTCCCGTGTCCGTCGTCGTCCTGGGCCGGCCCGCCGCATCGAGCGGCGTCGCCCCCCGTGTCACGGCACGCGACGCCATCGACCAGGTTGTCCTTCAGGTCCTCGTGGTCGAGCGCGATGCCGGAGTCGACGATGGCGATGGTCACGCCGTCGCCGCGAGCGGTCTCCCACGCCGTGAGCGCACCGATGCGATCGAATCCCCACTGGAGGCCCTCATCGTGGGCGACGTCGCCGGTGGAACCACCGCCGGCGGACACTGCGGCCATGAAGCCGAGTGGACCGCAGACGAGCGCGACGGTGACCACTGCCGACCATCGCCCGATGCATCGCCCCACGTCCACCACCGCATTGTGGTGGACGTGGACCCGCTCGGCCGGGCGCTCGGGTCAGAGCTTGCGCATCACGGTGACGACGGCGCCGAAGATCTCGACCTCGTCGGCCGCGAATCGCATCGGCTCGAGGGCGCTGTTGGCCGGAACGAGGACGACCTGGTCGCCATCGGTGTCGAAGGTCTTGACCGTGGCCTCCTCGCCCGGGATCCCCGCCACGACGATCTGGCCCTTGCTGGCGGTGGTCTCGGAGCGACAGACGACGTAGTCGCCGTCGAGGATGCCGGCCTCGATCATCGAGTCACCCCGGACACGGAGCATGAACAGCTCGCCCTCACCGGTGAGATCGGAGGGGATCGGCATCGTCTCGGTGATGTTCTCGTGTGCCAGGACGTCGGTGCCAGCGGCGACCTCGCCGACGAGGGGCACGTGACGCACGGGACGACGCTCGACTGCAGCGCCCGAGTTGGGGTCCCAGCGGACCTCGATGGCGCGTGGCTTGTCGGGGTCGCGCATCAGGTAGCCGAGTCGTTGGAGCGTGGCGAGGTGCGCGTGCACCGACGATGGGGAGGTGAGGCCCACGGTGTCGCCGATCTCGCGGACCGACGGGGGGTAGCCCCGTGTGCGCTGGTGCTCCTCGATGACCTCGAGGATCTGGCGCTG
>JBBSLH010000419.1:0-3493 GCA_038255425.1 Acidimicrobiales bacterium | reverse complement strand
TCGACTTCGACATCAGCGAGTCGAACGCGCCGGCCGGCACGCAGCTCGCCATCGGTGGGGCAGTGATCGAGATCACCGATCAACCGCACAACGGTTGTCCGAAGTTCAAGGCTCGCTTCGGCGGCGACGCGCTCCGTTTCGTGAACTCGCCGGTGGGCAAGGAACTCCATCTCCGCGGCGTGAACGCGAAGGTCGTTGTCGAAGGCACCGTGCGTCCGGGAGATACCGTCACCAAGAAGTGACGACGCAGGCACAGGACTCGAGCGCGTTCGCGCAGCATTCGCGTCGCATCCCCAACCTCGCCGGGCACATCGGCGGCGCCGCGCTGCTCTTCGTCGCGGCGGGCATCGGACTCTCGGCGGCGGTGGAGGTCGGTGCCGGTGGAGACGAGGTCGGTGCCCTGCTCCTGGCCTCGGGAATCGTCGCTGCGTTCGGTACCGCGCTCTGGCGGACGACGACCCTGCCCGAGAAGAGCTCGGCCGGTGGCACGTTCGTCGCCGTCGGCGTCACGTGGATCGTCGCGGCCATCGGCGGATCGATCCCCTTCGTCCTGACCGGGGCGTTCCCGACGCTCGACTCTGCGCTGTTCGAATCGGTGTCGGGGTTCACCGGAACCGGATCCACCGTCCTCGACCCCATCGAGGACGCGCCGCGGGGCGTGCTCTTCTGGCGGAGCATGACGCAGTGGTACGGCGGCACCGGCATGGTCGTGCTCGCCGTCGCGATCCTCCCGTTCCTGGGCATCGGCGGAATGGATCTCTTGCGAGCCGAGGCTCCCGGACCCAGCGCCGATCGTCTCGCGCCGCGCGTCTCCGAGACGGCGAAGCGACTCTGGTTCGTCTACGGAGCGTTCACCCTCATCTCGATGGTCATCCTGTTCGCGGTCGGGATGTCGCCGTTCGATGCGGTGACGCACGCCTTCACCGTCGTCTCGACCGGCGGGCTGTCGCCGTACAACAACTCGATCGCAGCGTTCGATTCGGTGCTGATCGAGGTCGTACTCATCGTCTTGATGCTCTACGGCGCGACCAACTTCACCCTGCACTACCGATTCGTCACCGGCGATCGCGGCGCATACCGACACTCGCAGATGTTCCGCTACTACGTGCAGGTGTTCGTCGCGTTCACCGTCGCGGTCACGCTGCTGCACTGGCTCCAGGAAGAGGTCGCATTCGGAACCGCCGTGCGCGACGGCGCCTTCAACGTCGCGACCCTGATCACGTCGACCGGCTTCGGCACCGTCGACTACATCCAGTGGGGCGCAGCGACGCAACTGCTCCTGCTCGCGCTGATGATCTCCGGGGGTATGGCGGGCTCGACCGCCGGCGGCCTCAAGTTGATCCGGGTACGGGTGCTGTTCCGGTTCGCTCGCCGGGAGATCACGCGAGTCCGGCATCCTCGCGGCGTCATCCCCGTCCGACTCGGCGACGACGCCATCCCGGACCGGACCGTCGACCGTGTCGTCGGTTACGCGCTGCTCTACATCTTCATCATCCTCGTCGGCACGCTCGCCCTCGCGGTGATGGGCAGCGGACTCCCCGAGTCTGTGGGCGGCGCAGCGTCGGTCATGGGCAACATGGGCCCGGGCCTGGGCGAGGCGGGACCGGCGTCGAACTTCCTCGTGTACAGCCGCCCGGCACGCGCCCTGCTGATGGTCATGATGCTGGCGGGCCGACTCGAGATCTTCCCGATCCTCGTGATCTTCTCCCGCATCTCCCGACGTGGCGGTGCACTCCGCTCTGATGCCCGCCGTGTCGCCCGGCATCGCCTCCGTCGGACAGGATGACCCGATGCCCATCTACGCACTCGGCGACCTCGAACCAACGATCGCATCCGACGCCTACGTCAACCCCGACGCCGTCGTCATCGGCGAGGTCCACATCGGTTCCGAGTCATCGATCTGGCCCGGCGTGGTGATCCGCGGCGACTCCGGCCCGATCAAGATCGGCGCGCGCACGTCGATCCAGGACGGGTCGGTGCTCCACACCACCTACCACGCACCCACGACCATCGGTGACGACTGCGTGATCGGCCACATGGTGCACCTCGAGGGCTGCACCATCGAGGACGGCGCACTCGTCGGCTCCGGGAGCGTCGTGCTCCACAACGCCATCGTCCGTTCCGGCGGCCTGGTCGGCGCCAACGCCGTCTGCCCCGACGGATTCGAGGTCCCGTCGGGCGCCATGGCCCTCGGCATCCCCGCCAAGCTCCGCCTCGACTCGGTTGACCCCATGGTGATCAAGATCTCGGCCGAGCACTACGTCGAGAACGGCAAGCGCTTCGCTGCCGACCTCCGGCGTCTCGACTGAACGACCCGGCGGAGCATCCGGGGGCGTCCGATCCGACGAACGTGACGATCCTTGGATGCCCGAGCGGGCGACGGGTCAGTTGTCGCCGGCGGTGTTGATCTTGCCCATGGCGTTTTTGCACGCCTCGCAGACCGGATAGTTCTCCGGGTCGCGGGTGGGCACCCACTTCTTGCCGCACAACGCCTCGATCGCCTCGCCGGTGATGTAGGCGCGGGTGACGTCTTCCTTGCGACAGATGTGGGCGAACTTGTCGTGGTCGCCGTCGCCCGTGCTCGGATCGATCGTCGTGTCGGGCGTGATCGTCGGCGTCGGTGAGACCTGAGGATCGGAAGCGTTGACCTGCTGCATCGATCCCAAACTATCGGCGTCGGTCGCCCGCGGCGATGTCGTCGTGCCACTCCTGCGATGCATCAGCGGGCGAACAGTTGCGCGGCGATGAAGCCGAGGCCGACGAACCCGAGGACCACGGTGTCCTTCGCCGGGCGGTCCAATGGTCGGTACACCCGGTCCTCGGCGGGGTCGTGGATCAGCGGCGTCTGTTCTCCCACCGTGAACCGCGTCTGCCCGAACCCCGTCGGCTCGTACGTCTCGGCTCGTCCGGTTCGAGGATGTCGGTACGACACCCGGGGCGCGTAGGTGTGCGTGCGCCGCCCCGTCTGCGTCGACTTCCGGGCGACCTCCTCGACGATCGTGCCGGAGAACTCGACCGCCCCATCCACGACTCGATGCGACCACAGTCGCCACCCCGCGAACGCGAGGAATCCGACCCCGAAGACGTAGCCAGCCACGTTCGTCGACCTCAGCGGGGAGTGAAGCCGATCCCGAAGGATCGGACGGCGCGGGCGAAGATGTTGGCTTCGACGTCGATCTCGTCGACGACGTGCAGGTCGGTCCAGTCGCGGGTGAGCTTGCCGAAGAGGATCTCGAGCTCACGCCGAGCGAAGTTGGCGCCGATGCAGAAGTGGGTGCCGTGACCGAACGCCACGTGGTGGTTCGGACTCCGGCGGATGTCGAACGTGAACGGGTCGTCGAACACGTCCTCGTCGCGGTTGGCCGACGGATAGACGAGCGCGAGACGGTCGCCGGCAGCGATCTCCTTGCCACCGAGCGACGTGTCGACCACGGCCTTGCGGAACATGTTGTTGAGCGGCGTGACCCACCGGATGACCTCGTCGACGGCACCG
>JBBSLH010000418.1:0-3494 GCA_038255425.1 Acidimicrobiales bacterium | reverse complement strand
TGAAGTTCGTCGTCGTCAGGCTCGCGCAACTCACCGTCGTGCTCCTGGCGGCGACGTTCTTCACCTATGCACTGACCTTCGTCAAGGACTCCCCTGACGATGTGATCGACAAGGTCCTCCAGACCGAGAGCGGCAACGAGGCACAACGTGCCCGAGTCCGATCGGACCTGAACCTCGACGACCCGCTGCTGATCCGCTACGGCAAGTGGCTGGGCGACGCCGCCACCGGCGACCTCGGCTTCTCGTACTCTGCACAGGAGCCGGTCACGGACCGTCTCGAGACGCGGATCCCCCGCACCTTTGCGCTCGTGCTCCTGTCGCAGGTGTTCGCGCTGTTCATGGCGGTCCCCGCCGGGATCATCGCGGCGTGGCGAGCCAACACCTGGGTCGACCGCGGCCTCTCGTCGACCTCCATCGGTCTGCTCGCCGTCCCGAACTACGTCGCCGGGCTCCTCTTCGTGTTCGTCTTCGCGCTCCAGTTCGGCTGGTTCCCGTCGATCGTCGGCAGCGACCTCAATCCGAGCAGCTTCGGCCAGCTCCTCCAGTTCTGGTCGTGGGACTACAACAGCTACATCCTCCCGGCCCTGTCGCTCAGCCTGGGCCAGGTGGCCGTCTACATGCGCCTGCTCCGCACCGACATGATCGCCACCCTCCAAGAGGACTTCATCGGCATGGCCAAGGCGAAGGGGATGCCGACCTGGCACATCTTGTTCCGTCACGCCCTCCGGCCATCGAGCCTGTCGTTGGTCACCACCATCGGCATCAACACCGGTGCTGCCATCGGCGGCACCGTGATCATCGAGCAGATCTTCGGCATGCCAGGAATGGGCACCATGCTCGTCGACGCCATCTTCCGCGGCGACATCATGGTCGTCCAGGGCGTGGTCGCAGTCATCGCCATCGGCTTCGTCATCATCAACTTCGTCATCGACCTCATGTACGCCGCACTCGACCCAAGGATCCGCAGTGCCTGATCTCGCTCGCGACGAGGCTGCCGTGGCTGCCGCCACGGGGGCCGACCTCGACATGAAGGACCTGTCCACCGATGCGTCCGACCTCCCCAAACACAAGGGTTGGGGCATCGGCTTCTGGCTGTCCGTCATCTGGACGGTGCTGATCGCCTTCTTCTCGATCGCCGCGCCGTACCTCCCGTTCATCGACAAGCCAGGCACCTTCTCGATCGCCAACCCGTCCCTCAGTGGGCCGTCGGCCGAGTTCTGGTTCGGCACCAGCAAGAACGGCGACGACATCTTCTCCCAGGTCGTCAACGGCGGCCGCACGTCGATGATCATCGCCCTCAGCGTCGTGGTGCTCGGGCTCCTCTCCGGTGGGATCGTCGGGATGGTCGCCGGCTTCTTCCGGGGCCGGACCGACCGGGTCATCTCGGCCGTGGTCGACACGATGCTCGCCTTCCCGGCCCTGGTCCTCGCACTGGCAATGATCTCGATCTTCGCCCGCGACGGCAACACGGTCCGGCCGAACCTGCCGGTCGTCATCGGCTCGCTGTCGATCCTCTCGATCGCACCGCTCGCCCGCATCACCCGCGGCATCACGTTGTCGTTCGCGGAGCGCGAGTTCGTGACCGCAGCCCGAACGCTGGGCGCCAAGAACGGTCGAATCATCAGGCGCGAGATCCTGCCCAACCTGATCCCGCCCATGGCCGTCTTCAGCCTGACCGTCATCGCCGTCGTGATCGTCGCCGAGGGCGCCCTTGCCTTCCTCGGACTCTCGGTCAGCGCGCCGGCGCCGACCTGGGGAAAGCTGATCCTCTCCGGTCGCCCCGATCTCGACAGCAACCCCCACGTCGCCTTCTTCCCTGCCGGGGTCATGTTCCTGACGATCCTGGCGCTCAACTACATCGGTGACGTCCTCCAGGGGAAGTTCACCGTCCGAGAAGGAGCGCTGTAGTGGCTCGCCGCATCACCGCCGCCGAGGACGCCACGGCCGACGCGCCGCTCCTCGAGGTCACGGACCTCAAGACCCACTTCCTCACGCCTCGCGGTCGAGTCCGCGCCGTCGACGGAGTGTCCCTCACGCTCGAACGAGGCAAGACGCTCGGCATCGTCGGAGAGTCGGGATCGGGCAAGACCGTCCTGTCCCGGTCGATCATGGGCCTGCTCCCCCGGAGCAACGTCGAGCGCACCGGATCCATCAAGTACGACGGCACCGAGATCTCCGGCTACTCGCAGAGCGAGATGCAATCGGTGTGGGGCCCGGAGATGGCGATGATCTTCCAGGACCCCATGACATCGCTGAACCCGGTGATGCGCATCGGCAAACAGATCACCGAGTCGCTGCGCTACCACCTCGACATGGACAAGGGGGAAGCGAACGACCTCGCCGTCTCACTCCTCAAGTCGGTCGGGATCCCCGAACCGGCCAAGCGCGTCCGCGAGTACCCGCACCAGCTCTCCGGCGGCATGCGCCAGCGCGTCGTCATCGCCATCGCCCTGGCCTGTGGCCCCAAGTTGCTCTTCGCCGACGAGCCCACCACGGCCCTCGACGTGACCGTGCAGGCCCAGATCCTCAACCTGCTCGATGCCCAGCAGCGCGAGCGTTTCATGGCGACGATCCTCGTGACACACGACCTGGGCGTCGTTGCCGGACGGGCGCACGACATCGCCGTCATGTACGCGGGCAAGGTCGTCGAGAAGGCCAGCGCCAAGACGCTGTTCTCTTCGATGCGCATGCCGTACACGCAGGCGCTGCTCGAATCGATCCCCAAGCTCGAGTACAAGAGCCACACCCGGCTGTCGTCCATCGCTGGCCGGCCGCCGGATCTCACCAACCCGCCCAAGGGCTGCCTCTTCGCACCTCGCTGCCGCTACGCGCAGCCGCAATGTCTCGAAGAGGAGCCGCCGCTCATCGAAGGTGACGTGCCAGACCACCACTACCGCTGCTTCTTCCCCGTCGGCACGCCGGCTGGCGACGAGGCCCTGGCCCGCAACAAGGCCGAGGGCCGAAAGATCCACGCCGACGACGTCGAGGTCGACGTCTCGGTGAGCGAAGGGGTCAGCTGATGGCCGGCTCCGGCACCGCGCACCTGCGCGACAGCGACGACATCGTCCTGAGGGTCGAAGACCTCACCGTCGAGTTCCCTGCTGGCCGTGGGCGAACCGTGCACGCCGTCTCCGGTGTGAGCTTCGACGTGGCCAAGGGCGAGACCCTCGGCATCGTCGGGGAATCGGGCTGTGGCAAGTCGACCACGGGCAAGGCGATCATGCGCCTCAACCCGATCAAGTCCGGGTCGGTCACCTTCAAGGGCACCGACATCACCCACCTGAAGGGCAACACGCTCCGCGAGCTCCGCCAGGACCTCCAGATGATCTTCCAGGATCCGGTGTCGTCGATCAATCCTCGCCGCACCATCGGCGACGTCGTCTCCGAGCCGCTCGAGATCTGGAACAAGACGGAGGGCGGCGACGCCCTCGTCGACCGAGTACTGAGCGACGTCGGTCTCGATCCCGCGATCGCCCGACCCAAGCGTCGGCACG
>JBBSLH010000417.1:0-3512 GCA_038255425.1 Acidimicrobiales bacterium | reverse complement strand
CCGGTCGAGGTCTTGACGTAGTCGGCACCCGCGTTCACCGCGACCTCGCAGGCGCGCCGCAGCACGTCGGATGACAGGAGCGCCGACTCGACGATCACCTTGAGTCGGATCGGTGCCGGTGCCGCGGCTCGGACCATGGCGATGTCGGCGGCCACCGCGGCCCAGCGGCCGTCGAGCGCTGCTCCGAGCGCCATGACCACGTCGAGCTCCACCGCGCCGTCCTCCACAGCGTGGGCCCCTTCGAATGCCTTGACGTCGGTCCGGTGCGCGCCCGAGGGGAAGCCGACCACCGCAGCGACGGGCACACGCCCCTCGGTGCGTCGAACCACGTACGCAACGTGTCTGGCGTGCACGCAGATGGCCGCGACGCCCAGTTCGATTCCCTCGTCGCACAGGCGGTCGAGATCGCCCGACGTCGCCTCTGGGGCGAGAAGGGTGTGATCGATGAGTGAGGCGACAGCGAGACGGTCCACGGGTGCCATCATGCCGTGATGGACACCCTCGTCGTCGACCACCCCCTCGCTGCGCAGTTGCTGACCAAGATGCGCGACGAGACCACCGACCGAGCCGGGTTCCGTCAGGCATCGGATGAACTGGCGGGGATGCTCGTGTACGAAGCCACCCGGAATCTCGAGACCCGGACCGTCCGAGTCCGGACACCGCTCACCGAGACCGACGGCACCCAGATCGCACGCCCACCCCTGGTGGTGCCCGTCCTCCGCGCCGGTCTCGGCATGCTCGGCCCCGTGATCCGCCTGCTTCCCGGCACGGACACCGGGTTCATCGGCGTCAGTCGCAACGAGGAGACCCATGAGCCCGAGCCCTACATGAACTCGGTTCCCGACGATCTCGACGGTCGACCGGTCCTCGCACTCGACCCGATGCTCGCCACCGGCGGTTCGATGCTCTACACGTGCGAGCTGCTCGCCGAGCGCAACCCGGGACCGATCACGGTGGCGTGCATCCTCGCAGCCCCCGAGGGGGTCGAGCGCCTCGCTTCCAGTGGTCTGGTGGCCTCATTGGTGACTGCGTCGATCGACGAGAAGCTGAACGACGACGCCTTCATCGTGCCCGGGCTCGGCGACGCCGGCGACCGGCTCTTCGGCACCGCCTGACGTTCAGGACAACAACGTTGCGACTGCGGTCGCGACTTCTTCCATCTGACGGCGGCCAGCGACACGGGCGTCGTCGACCGAATCGCTCACGGGCACGATGACCTCGATGTAGGCCTTCAGCTTTGGTTCGGTTCCCGATGGACGGACGACGACACGGACGCCGACGCCACGAAGGATCACGGCGTCGGTCGCCGGTAGGCGTCCGCCGAGGAGCAGGTCCTCGGTCTCCACCACTGCCATCGGTCCCAACGACGACGGAGGATCTGCGCGCAGCGATGCGACCCGGGCCGCCATCGCCGACGCCCCGTCGATTCCCTGGAACCGGGTCGACCACTGCGACGTCAGGTGGAGCCCGTGCTCGCGGGCGAGTTCGTCCAAGCGTTCCGGTATCGAGCTGCCCGCCGATCGCAGCGCGCTGGCGAGCTCGGTGAACACGACCGCAGCCGAGATGCCGTCCTTGTCGTGGACGAGGTCGCCCACGCAGTACCCGAGCGCCTCCTCGTAGGCGAGGACCAGATGGCGGCCACGCGCCGCCTGGGCGAGCCACTTGAAGCCGGTGAGGGTCTCCACGAATTCGACACCGGCAGCGGCCGCCAGTCGCGACAGCAACGACGACGAGACGACCGTCGTCGCAACCAGCCGATCGGTCCCGGCGCCTCGGCGGAGGAGGTGGTCGGCCAGCAAGGCGCCGACCTCGTCTCCGGTGAGCGCTCGCCAGCTGCCACCGACCGGGACCGCCACAGCGAGCCGATCGGCGTCCGGATCGTTCGCGAGCGCCAGGTCCGCACCGATCTGGTCGGCCGTGTCGAGGAGGAGGTCCATCGCGCCCGGCTCCTCCGGGTTCGGGAACGCAACCGTCGGGAAGTCGGGGTCCGGATCGGCTTGGGCCGGCACGACCGTCGGGGCCTCGAGCCCGGCGGCGCGGAACGCCTCGAGCAGCAACGTACATCCGACGCCGTGCATCGGGGTGTAGGCGACGACGAGTCCCGCCGTCGGAGCAGCCGAGGTCATCCGCACGACCCCGTCGAGGTAGCGCTGGCGAACATCGTCGCCGAGCACTCCGATGAGCGACGAGTCGAGCGCTGCCAACGGCAGTCGAGCGATCGAACCCACTCGCTCGATCTCCGCTGCGATCTCGGCGTCCATCGGTGGCGCGATCTGCGCACCGTGGGCGGCATAGACCTTGTAGCCGTTGTCCTCGGGCGGGTTGTGACTTGCGGTCACCATGATCCCGGCGGCGGCGCCCGCATCGAGGACGGCGAACGCCAGCAGCGGTGTCGGGATGGGATCGGGCCACGAGAGGATCTGCCGTCCCGTCGCGGCGATCACCTGCGCCGTGTCCGCCGCGAACTCGGCAGACCCATGACGTGCATCACGCCCGACCACGACCGGGCCCGCGACATCGTTGGCATCGAGCCACGCGCCGATCGCTGCGGCCGTCCGACGCACCACAGCTCGATTCATACGTCCCGGCCCTGCGCCCAGGGGTCCGCGCAGACCGGCAGTCCCGAACGTCAGCGGCTGGTGGAACCTCGCGCGCAGTTCGTCCTCGTCGTCGGACGCCAGCAGGGCGTCGATCTCGGCGACGGTGGCCGGATCGGGGTCGCCGTCGCGCCAGTGCTCGACCCTCGCACGAAGGGCCGGGTCGATCACAGCTCCGGCACCAACCGTGCCAGGAGTTCACCCATCCGACCCGCCGACTCGCCGGCCACGGCCAGTACGTCGTCGTGGTCGAGCGCATCGCCGAGACCTGCAGCCAGGTTGGTCACGAGCGAGATGCCGAGGACCTCGGCGCCGAGATGGACCGCAGCGATCGTCTCGTGAACTGTCGACATGCCGACCAGGTCGGCACCCAGCACCTGGAGCATCCGGATCTCGGCTGGTGTCTCGTAGTGCGGCCCCGGGACTCCGGCATAGACGCCTTCGGCCAGCGAGGGGTCGAGCGAGGTCGCCAGCGCGCGCAGGCGGCTCGAGTACGCGTCACTCAGATCGGGGAACCGCGGACCGACCGAGGGGTCCGGCGCCGGACCCGTCAGCGGCGACCGGCCCGTGAGGTTGATGTGATCGGCGATGAGGACCGGTTGACCGATCTCCAGCCCCTCTCCCAGGCCGCCGGCAGCGTTGGTGAGCACCACGGTCGAGCAACCGGCGAGCACCGCGGTCCGGACGCCGTGGACCACGTCGGCCAGGTCGTGGCCCTCATACGCATGCACCCGGCCGAGCGAGATGAGGACGCGCCGTTCTCCGACGGAGACCGAGCGCAGTTCGCCGCCATGTCCGGCGACCAGCGGCTCGGGGAAACCCGGGAGGTCCTGCGACGCCAACACCACATCGGCCGAGCCGATGGCGTCCGCTGCCGGGCGCCAGCCCGAACCGAGGATGACGGCGACGTCGTGG
>JBBSLH010000416.1:0-3526 GCA_038255425.1 Acidimicrobiales bacterium | reverse complement strand
GTGCCGTACAACCTGCGCGGCCTCGGCGCCGCCCTCGCCACGATGTACGTCTTCCTCGTCGGAGGGGTCGGTGCCGGGCTGATCGGAGCGCTGCTGGTCGATGCGTACGGCCAGCGGGTCGCAGTGACGATCATCGCGGTGCCGGCGATGACGATCGGGGCGCTCATGATCTTCAGGGGTGCGTCGTTCATCAAGGAGGACATGTCGATGATCGTCGCCGACCTTCGTGAGGAATTGGAGGAGCACCAACGTCAGCGACGCGACCCAGAGCGGATTCCGGCGCTCCAGGTCAACGACATCGAGGTGAGTTTCGGTCATGTCCAGGTGCTTTTCGACCTGTCGTTCGAAGTGCGTCGCGGTGAGACGTTGGCGCTGCTGGGTACCAACGGAGCGGGCAAGTCAACGATCCTCAAGGTGATCACCGGCCTCGTGACGCCGACACGGGGCGTGGTGCGGCTCCACGGCAGAACGATCACGTACTCGACGCCCGAGCAGCGCTCAGCGTTGGGCATCCAGATGCTGCCGGGTGGGAGTGCGGTCTTCCCCTCGATGACGGTGCGCGACAACCTGGTGGTGGGGTGCCATCGATATCGCCGAGATCCAGGCGACGTCGAACGCCGCATCGGCCGTGTGCTCGAGTTGTTTCCTGCGCTTGCGACGAAGGCCGGCGTTCGGGCCGGCGATCTGTCGGGTGGGCAACAACAGGTGCTCGGCCTCGCGAGGGTCATGCTGCACGAACCCGAGGTTCTGGTGATCGATGAGCTGTCACTTGGTCTTGCGCCAATGGTGGTGGAGTCTCTGCTGAAGATCGTCGACGACCTCAAGGCGGCCGGTCAGACGATGATCATCGTCGAGCAGTCACTCAACGTGGCGATGGCGATCGCTGACCGGGCGGTGTTCCTGGAGAAGGGGCAGGTTCGCTTCGACGGGTCACCCAGTGAGTTGGCAGAGCGCAACGATCTTGCACGCGCAGTGTTCCTCGGCGGAGGTGAGGGGGGATGATCGCTGCGTTCGTCACCCAGCAATTGTTGTTCAACGGGGTCGCCACCGGGTTGGTGATCGGGTTGATCGCCATGGGCATCGTGCTGGTGTACCGAGCGACTCGCGTGATCAACTTCGCCGTGGGCAACATGGGTCTCGTCGGTTCGTCGCTGCTGGCGTTGCTCGTCATCAACTACGGCGTGTCGTTCTGGGCGGCGCTGCCCGTCGCACTGCTGGTCGGCATGGTGTTCGGCGCGGCGGTCGAGTTGATCGTCGTACGGCGTCTGTTTCGGGCTCCACGGGTGATTCTGTTGGTGGCAACGGTGGGCGTCGCTCAACTGGCGCAGGCGATCATCCGCTCCTATCCCGACGTGGAAGGTGCAGGAAGTCGATACCCCGTGGCCATCTCCGGTCACTGGACCCTGTTCGGTCTGCGCATCAGCGGTGCGCAACTCGCCATTGTCTTGGTCGTACCCGTGGTGGCGATCGTGTTGGCATTCGCGCTCAACCACACGGCGTTCGGCAAGTCGGTCGCCGCATCGGCGGACAATCCAGAACTGGCGCGGCTGTCGGGTGTGAATCCGAAGTTGGTCTCGACGTTCGTGTGGGTGATCGCCGGATTGTTGTCAACGTTGTCGATGGTGCTGCTCTCGGGCCAGGTGGGCACGATCGCCGGGCTCGAGAACCTCGGACCGATCACCCTCGCACGAGCGCTCGTCGCAGCGGTGCTGGCAGGCATGGTGTCGTTCTGGCGTGCGGTGGTCGCCGGTGTGGTGATCGGCATCGTGGAAGCGGTGCTGCGGTTCAATGTGCTCGACCAGCCCGGCCTGATCGACTTCGCACTGTTCGTCGTCGTGCTCGCCGCAGTGATGACGAAGCGGCGCAACGCACGCGCTACCGACGAAGTGTTCGCATTTGCTCCGAAGGTGGCACCGGTGCCGGAACGGCTCCGTGAACTGTGGTGGGTCCGTCATCTCAGCCACATCGTGCTCGCAGTCGCGGTCGCAGCGGCAATCGCATTGCCCCTGCTGGAGCCACTCCCCAGCCGTCACCTCCTGTACTCGACGGTGCTCTGCTTCGCCATCTGCGCCGCATCCGTGGTCGTCATCACCGGCTGGTCCGGCCAGCTCTCGCTGTCACAGATGACCTTCGCTGGCGGTGGTGCCCTCGGAGCAGCAGCGCTGCAACGCGGCGTCGAGATCGACGTGTGGATCCTCGATGGGCAGGCGCCCCCTCTGCCGTTCGCCGTGTCGATCGTCGTGTCGTCGCTGGGCGTCGCTGCCATTGCAGCGATCGTGGGACTCGGAGGGTTGCGCACACGCGGACTCATGCTGGCGGTCACGACGTTCACGCTGGCGCTGGCGGCCAGCCAATACCTCTTCCAGGCTCCTGTGCTGTCCGACGGCAACTCCGTCACCGTGCCATTTCGTCGGGGGGAAGTGTTCGGCGTGAATCTCGAGTCGCAGCGGACCTACTACTACGCCTGCCTCGTCGCACTCGTGCTGGTGATTGCGATGCTGTCGCGTCTGCGCCGCACCGGGATCGGGCGGGTCACGATCGCCGTACGCGACAATCCGACCTCCGCGGCTGCATACACCGTGCCCGAATCGACCACACGGCTGCGGGCGTTCTCCCTCGCCGGCGGTGTCGCGGCGTTGGGCGGGGCATTGCTCGCCGGAGCGATTCAGTCCGTTCCCTTCGGTGAGCGCTTCTTCCTGGTCGACGACTCGCTCCGAGTCGTCGGCATGGCGGTGATCGGCGGCATCGGCTCGGTGATCGGCGCAGTTGTCGGTGCCGTGTGGGTGGTGGGACTCCCTGCGTTCTTCCCCGACAACGAGTTGGTACCACTGTTCACGTCTAGCATCGGATTGTTGGCGATCGTCATGTACTTCCCCGGCGGGTTCATCGAGATCTTCTACGGAGCCCGGTCCGCAGTGTTCCGATGGGCCGAACGACGTCACCCGGAACTTTCCACGCCTGCACCTCGACCGTCGACCCCCGCCGTGATCTCGCGCAGGAGTGACGGGGCGACGCCGGAGGTCACCCTGCGGGCGACGGGTGTCTCCGTTCGCTTCGGCGGCGTCCTCGCCGTCAACGACGTCACCATCGAGGTGCGACGCGACGAGGTCGTCGGTCTGATCGGCACCAATGGTGCGGGCAAGACCACGCTAATGGATGCGTTCGGCGGATATGTCCCCTCAAGTGGGCGCTTCGACCTCCTTGGTGTCGACGTCACGGAACTGTCCGCGTCGAAGCGCGCTGCGCTGGGTCTCGGTCGGACCTTTCAAGCAGCGCGATTGTTTCCCGAACTCACCGTGCGCGAGACGGTCCAGGTGGCGTTGGAGGGGCGACGACCGACGTCGCTGCTGGCGACAGCGTCGTTCGCTCGACGCTCCTCGGGAGTCGAGCGGCAACGCCGGTCCGATGCGGAGGAAATCATCGGGTTCCTCGGTCTCGGGCGTTATGCCGACTCGTTCATTTCCGAGATGTCGACCGGCACGAGGCGGATCATCGAACTCGCAGGGCTCCTGGCGCTCGATGCTCG
>JBBSLH010000415.1:0-3535 GCA_038255425.1 Acidimicrobiales bacterium | reverse complement strand
GTGATGGGTCGTACCGCGCTGCTCGCTCACCTCGAGTTCTCCCACGACATCGCCGAGCCCACGGAGTTCCTCCATGCGCGCGAGGAACCCGAGCGTCCGCGCCGCGACTGGCGGCCGGTCTTGAAGCGGACCGGCGTCGCGATCGCCGGCGTCGCGGCGGCCGCCATCGGGTTCGTGGTGTTCTCGGCGGCGACGGACGGTGACGCCGACGCCGACGCCGACGTCGACGCCGCCGCGGCTGCGACGTCGGAGACCAGTGCACCGCCACCGACGACCGTGCCACCGACGACGCAAGCCCCGACCACCACGCTTCCCCCCACGACGTCGACGACGACCACGGTCCCGCCGACCACCGCGCCCCCGACCACCCAGGCGCTCGCCTTGGACTCCGGATTGATCGAGGCCGACTTCCGCAAGCCGTTCCTGCGTGACGCTCATGTCGTCCTCTGTCGACCCTCCAGCGGCGACGACATATACCGCGTCGGGTTCACGCTCTCGGGTTCGCGCGACATCCGCCTCGACGACGTTGACTATCCCGATCGGTCCGGCGATGGTCTGCACGTGGTCGACCGTCCCATTGCCTCCGGATCGACCACCTACCTCGACGAGATCCTCGTCTCGGACGGTGGCGGCACCGAGCACGAGGTCCCGATCGCGCCTCCGCTGTACCTCGGCGACTGCTGACCGGACTGCGGTGTCACTCGGGCGACCTGACAGAATCTGACACTGTGTCAGATTCCGATGCCCAACCCGCTGTACTGACGGAGCGTCGAGGCCACGTCCTCGAGATCACGCTCAACCGTCCGGAGAAGAAGAATCCGTTCAATCCCGAGATGTTGGTGCGACTGGCCGACATCTGGGACGAACTCGATGCCGATGACGATCTCCGAGTCGCCATCGTCACCGGTGCCGGCGGCAACTTCTCTGCCGGCGCAGACCTCGACCGCCTCGTCGGAGCGCTTCTCTCCGGCGCTGCACCGGAGAACGAGTTCGAGGAGCGGCTCCAGGCCGATCTCTCGCTCATCTACAAAGGGTTCCTCAAGGAACACCAGCCGAAGAAGCCGATCATCGCCGCGGTCGAGGGCTACTGCTACGCCGGTGGCACCGAGATCCTCCAGGCCTTCGACATCCGTGTCGCGGGAGCGAACGCGCAGATCGCCATCTCCGAGGTCTGTCGGGGTCTGTTCCCGATGTCGGGCTCGACCGTTCGTCTTCCACGACAGATCCCCTTCACGGTCGCGTGCGAACTGTTGTTGGTGGGCGAACCGATCACCGGGATCCGCGCGGCCGAGATCGGCCTGGTTGGGCACGCGGTGCCTGACGGCGAAGCGCTGGGCAAGGCGCGCGAGCTCGCCGACAAGATCGCTGCGAACGGTCCGCTCGCAGTGCGCGGCATCAAGGAGTCGATCCGCTCGGCGGCGTTCCTCCCCGAGAACGAGGCGTTCGTCCGGGAGATGGAGATCGGTATGGGGGTGATGGGCTCGAAGGACGCCCGTGAGGGTCCGAGAGCCTTCCTCGAGAAGCGACCGCCGATCTTCACCGGCGAGTGACGGCGCCGTCCGGGGGTCAGGCAGCCCGCACGTAGCGCTGCAGTCCCGGAAGCGTCGGGCGCATGGCGATCGCCGTGAGCCGAGCGCGGAACTCCGCGGGCACGCCAGCCTGACGCCACGCGTCGACCGCTGGGATGTCGACGCGTAGGTGCTCGGCTACTGGCATCACGCCGCCGCCGGACACGCACGCCATGTCGACCAAGGTGCGGTCGACGACGCAGCGCAGCGGTCGCGGAACGAATCGTTCCGACGCGCTCGCCGCGACCTCCGACATCATCCCGACCAGCTTCATCGGGTCGTGTAGCCCGCTCATCTCTCGCTCCTCGTTGTGCGATCCAGTCCGTCGTTCCATCGCATGGAGCAGACGCTAACGCCGTCAGTACCCGAAGATCGCAGAATTCAGACCGTTTCGGGGAGTTCACGCGCCGGTCATCGGGCGGTCATCGTCGGGCTACTGTCCCGGCGATGGGGAGCCCGCCAGTCGTTCACGCCACGTCGACCGAGCTCGACACGCTGTCGACCGTGTTGGCCGATTCGTTCGCCGACGATCCGGTGCAGCGGTGGCTCTTCGCCGGCTCTGCGGATCACCGGGCCTCCCTCGGGCGGTTCTTCCGCTTCTTCGTCGACGAGTACTTCTCGCTCGGGCACGTCTACCTCGTCCGCGGTGCGTCCAACGCCGGGGGCGCGATGTGGGCGCCGCCCGACCGCGACATCCTCCACGACGAAGCACGTCTCGCTGAACTCATCACCCTCGTGCAGACGGAGATCGGTGAGGACCCGACACCACGTCTGATGGAGCTGGCACGGGCCGCCGAGTACCGGCCGACATCGCCGCACTTCTATCTCGGGATCCTGGGCGTGGCGCCTGCGTCGCAGGGTGCGGGGATCGGTGGTGATCTCGTCACGCCGATGCTGGCCAACTGTGACGAGGCCGGCATCGTTGCCCATCTGGAATCGTCCAACCCGCGCAACATCGGTTTCTACGAGCGCCTCGGATTCGAGACCGTCGACGAGTACCGCTGTGGTGGCGACCCGCTGATGACGATCATGACCCGCTCGCCCCGATGAGGCCTCGCCGCATCGCGGCGCTCTCGGTGCTCGGCCTGCTCGCGCTGGGGACGACGTCGACCGCAGGCGCAACGGTGCGTGGAGCGTCGCCGCCGATCTGTTCGCCCGGCGGACCGCCGGTCGAGTTCACCGGAGCGGCCGATGGACCGGACGCAAAGACCTATCGGGTCCTGCCGTTCGAAGTCGCCTCCGGCACCACGAGGGTCGAGGTCGGCTACTCGTGGAGTGACGTGTCGCCGGCGCCCTCGACACCGTTGACCCAGTCGGTGATCGACCTCGGACTCTGGGACGCCGACGGCTACCGAAGTGCCGACGGCTTCCGTGGTTGGTCCGGGAGCCGGCAGGGGAGGACGGCCGACGGACAGGATCCGGTGTTCGTCCAACAAGACGTCGCCGAGCGTGGCTACTCGCCGGGCCCGATCGAAACCGGCGTGTGGTGGGTCGAACTCGGGATCGCCGCGATCGCACCGGGTGGGCTCACCTACACGGCGACCGTGTCGTGTTCCTCGCCCGCCACCGGTGCTGCGTTCGTGGGCGACCGTGTCGACCCCGCCGTCGTCGCCGACCCGATGCCCGGTTGGTTCGCCGGCGACTTCCACATGCACGGGTTCCACTCGTCGTCGTCGGCCCCGCCTTTCGACGACGGCGATCCGTCCGACGTCGACTCGTTCGTCGACTTCGCTCGCAGTGCGGGGCTCGACTTCTTCCCCGTCACGGAATACGTGACCGAGCAGCACCACGACGAGTTGGGTCCTGTCCAGCGAGCGAACCCCGACGTCGTCGTGTGGCCAGGACGCGAGATCATCACCTACTTCGGCCACGCCACCGTGTTCGGCGAGACCCCCGGCGTCGTCGACTACCGCCACGGCTTCGAGGACGTCACGCTCGGGGAGATCCAACAACAGTCAGTGGCTGCG
>JBBSLH010000414.1:0-3539 GCA_038255425.1 Acidimicrobiales bacterium | reverse complement strand
CCGCCGTCGGCGTTGGCCATGGTCGGCAAGGCGCTCCTACACCTCGACGAGGTCACTCGGGCATTGGATCCGACGTTCGTGCCCAATGACACGGTCATCGACCACACCGGCGCACTGCTGCGCCACAAGGTGGAGTCCGGGGCGAGTCGCGTGCGTGCCGCCCGGGCTGCGCTCGACACCGCTCGCCTCGTCGAGAACCTGCCCCGTCGGGCCGACCGCATCCTCTCCGACCTCGCCGACGGAAACCTGCGCGTGAACGTCGATGCGATCGATCAGGAAGAGCTCATGCGCGGGATGGAGAAGATCGCGACGCGGGTCACGACGGGCATCGTGCTCGCCGCGATGATCGTCGGCGCTGCGCTGGCCATGCGCGTCGACAGCGACGTCCGGTTGCTCGGTGCCCCGGCCGTCGCCGTCGTCTTCTTCGTGTTGGCGTCGCTCGGAGGGTTGACCCTCCTCGGACAGGTGCTGATCACCGACCGCCGCGACCGCATGCGGCGACGGCGGTCGATCTGACGATCAGTCTTGGGAGCCGCCGGCGGACTCGGTGACCGACTGCTTGCCAGCCGAGATGAACGGCATCATGCCTCGGAGCTCCTTGCCGACCTTCTCGATCGGATGCTCCTCGCCAGCCTTGCGAAGACGGTCGTAGTTGGCACGCTCACCGTTGGCTTCGTCGACCCACTCCTGCGCGAAGCGGCCATCCTGGATCTCGTCGAGGACCTTGCGCATCTCGGCCTTCACGGCTGGGGTGATGATCCGTGGACCGCGGGTCAGGTCTCCGTACTCGGCGGTGTCGGAGATCGAGTAGCGCATGCCGGCGATCCCCTCTTCGTACATGAGGTCGACGATGAGCTTCAGCTCGTGGAGGCACTCGAAGTACGCCGACTCGGGCTGGTAGCCGGCCTCGGTCAGCGTCTCGAATCCGGCGCGCACCAGTTCAGTGAGACCGCCGCACAGCACGACCTGCTCGCCGAAGAGATCGGTCTCGGTCTCCTCGGTGAAGGTGGTCTCGAGGATGCCGGCGCGGCCGCCGCCGATGGCGTCGGCGTAGCTGAGTGCGAGCTCCTTGGCCTTGCCCGATGCGTCCTGGTCGACGGCGATCAGACACGGTACGCCGCCACCCTCGGTGTAGGTCCGGCGCACGAGGTGGCCAGGGCCCTTCGGGGCGATCATGATCACGTCGACGCCCTCGGGCGCCTTGATGAGGTCGTAGCGGACGTTGAAACCGTGGGTGAAGCACAGGACGTCGCCCGACGAGAGGTTCGGCGCGATCTCGTTGTCGTAGATCGCAGCCTGCTTCGTGTCCGGCAGCGTCATGACGATGAGATCGGCCTCTGCACAGGCGTCGGCGACCGACATGACCTTCAGGCCCGCTGCCTCTGCCTTGCCCTTGGATGACGAGTCGGGACGGATACCGACACGAACGTCGACGCCCGAGTCAGCGAGGTTCTGCGCATGGGCATGCCCCTGCGAGCCGTAGCCGAGCACGGCCACCTTGCGGCCACGGATCAGGCCCTGGTCGGCGTCGTCTTCGTAGTACACGGTTGCGGGCATCAGGAGTTCCTTGTTCAGTCGGGAATCTTGCGTGAGTTCTTGTCGACAGGTCGCCACAACTCACGCATGTTTCAGTTTGGGAGTTTGTCAGGCCGGTCGTTTCGGGACCGATTTGAGGCGGGGTGGCGTGCGCTCGAGCTTCGGGAGGGCGACGCGACCGGTTCGCTGGAGCTCGACGATGCCGTAGGGACGGAGGAGCTCCTCGACGTCGTCGAGCTTGCCTGGATGGCCGTGGACCGCCATCGAGAGCTCGTCGAAACCGACGTCGATCACCTGGCCGTCGAACACGTCGACGAGTTCGATGACCTGACCGCGGACGGACGGATCGGCCTTGACCGTGGCGATCATGAGCTCGCGCTCGACCGAGTCGGCCGGGTCGAGTTCGGAGATCTTGACCACATTGATCAGCTTGAACAGCTGCTTGGTGATCTGCTCGAGCGGTGTCGACTCGACGTCGACCACGATCGTGATGCGGCTGAAGCGCTCGTCGTCATCGGTCGGAGCGACGGCCAACGAGTAGATGTTGAAACCACGGCGAGCGAACAGCGCTGCCACCCGGGTGAGCACGCCGGCCTTGTTCTCGACGAGCACGACGAGCGTGTGATGCCGGATCGGCTGTGCTGCAGACATCAGTTCGCCTCCGTCTCGGCCGCCTGCGTGGGATGCACCATGACCGTCGAGTTCGACTGCCCCGAGGCGATCATCGGGAAGACCTTCTCGGCCGCGTCGGTGCGGAAGTCGATGACCACCGGACGATCGTTGATCTCGTTGGCCTTCTGGATGGTCGGCAGAACCTCCTCCGGCGAGTCGACCCGGAACCCGGCGCACCCCATCGCCTCGGCCCACATCTTGTAGTCGGGCACGTCCTTGCTCAGGAAGACCTCCGAATAGCGCTCCTCGTAGAACATCTCCTGCCACTGACGGACCATGCCGAGGTAGCTGTTGTTCAGGATCGCGATCTTCACCGGGATCTTCTCGACGGTGGCCGTGACCAGTTCCTGCGCGGTCATCTGGAAACAACCGTCGCCGTCGATGGCCCACACCATCCGGTCGGGATGCGCGGCCTTCGCTCCGATCGCCGCAGGCACCGAGAAGCCCATCGTGCCGGCGCCACCGGAGTTGACCCAGGTGTACGGGTGGTTGAAGTGCCAGTACTGACTGGTCCACATCTGGTGCTGCCCGACGCCCGAACAGACGATCGTGTCGTCCGGAGTGTTGTCGCGCAGCGTCTCGAGCACGTACTGGGGCTTGAGCTGTCCGCCCGGCTCGGGGGCGTCGTAGTGGAGCGGATGCTTCTCCTGCCAACCGCTGAGTGTCGACTTCCACGCGGTCGAGTCGGCCATCGCTCGGCCGCTGTCGAGCATTCCCTTGATGGTCGACACCAGCTCTTCGATGATGAGTCGCGCATCGCCGACGATCGGGACGTCAGGCTGTCGGTTCTTGCCCAGCTCTGCCGGATCGATGTCGGCATGGATCACCTTCGCGTGCGGCGCGAACTCGTCGAGCTTGCCCGTGACCCGGTCGTCGAATCTCGCGCCGAGGGTGATCAGCAGGTCGGTCTCCTGGAAGGACATGACCGCCGTGTAGTTGCCGTGCATGCCCGGCATCCCGAGGCACAACTCGTGATCGTCCGGGAACGCTCCCCGAGCCATGAGGGTCGTGACGACCCGGATGTCGGTCAGTTCAGCCAACTCTTTGAGTGCCTCGGCACCGCGAGCCTTGAGGATTCCGCCGCCGGCGTAGATGACCGGCCGCTCGGCGGCCAGGATCAGCTCGGCCGCCTCCTTGATCTTTCTCGGATGCCCCTTTGTCGTGGGCTTGTAGCCCGGGAGACCGGAGACGACCTCCTCGTCGGTCGGCCAGTACCACTCCAGCGCCGAACGAGGATTCATCGGATCGACGATGTCCTTGGGGATGTCGATCAGGACCGGGCCCGGGCGACCGGTGGTCGCGATGTGGAACGCCTCACGGATGGTCCGGGG
>JBBSLH010000413.1:0-3547 GCA_038255425.1 Acidimicrobiales bacterium | reverse complement strand
TCGCGGTCGGCGTCGCCGACAGCGGTGCCGAGCCGCTGTCGTCTGCGCTCATCCAGCGCCTGTCGCGAGCCGAAGAAGTGAAAGAGGTCGTGCTCTACCGGATCGGCCCGAGCGTCGGCGCCCACACCGGACCGGGCACGGCCGGTTGCTTCTTCTGGCCCGCTCGCTGACCGGGGCGCAGGGGCACCGGGGGGTCGAATCGCCCGGAATCGGGTAGGGCTGGAGGATATGACCCTCACCAGCCCAGCCGACGTCCTGCAACCAGGCAAGGACCCCGAGAAGGGCTACGTCGCCCTCCTCGGCTGGAGTCTCGGTGCCGTCGAGGCTGCCGATCGCTTCGATCGTCGCTACGTCGTCGTCGCTCCGGCGTGGGCCGAGGCGTACTGCACCGAACACGACATCCCCTACATCGCTTGGGACTTCGAGCGCCTCAACGACAAGTCGCTCGAGATCGCCGAACTCCTCCGTGACGAGGGCGTCGACGTGGCCATCCCCCTCTACGAGGAGACGGTCGAGTGGGCCGGCGCCATCAACTCCGTCCTCATGGACAACCCCCGCATGCACGGCCAGGCAGTGCTCTTCCGTGACAAGGCGCTGATGAAGCGGAGGGCCCAGCTCGGCGGCATCCGAGTCGGCATCTTCGAGGAGGCGCACGAGAAGGAGGACGTCGTTCGATTCCTCAAGCGGGTCAACCAGACCCTGCTCAAGCTCGACGGCGACCCCGACGATCCCATCCACGTCAAGGCGTTCGACCAGGCCGGCTGTCTCGGGCACCGCGTCATCCGCACGCCCGAGGAAGTCGACAACATCCCCGACAACGAGTTCCCACTCCTCATGGAGAGCCACCTCGACGGTTGGGAGTTCGCGGTCGAGGCCTGGATCCACGACGGCAAGATCCGGTTCCTCAACATCTCCGAGTACGTCACCCTCGGCTACTCGGTGTTCGTCCCGGCCACCCCGGAGCTCGAGTCGTGGCGAGAAGCCATCACCGTCGAGATCGAGAAGCTCATCAAGACGTTCGACATCAAGTTCGGCCAGATCCACCCGGAGTACTTCGTGACCAGCGACGGCACCATGTACTTCGGCGAGGTCGCCTACCGGCCGCCGGGCTTCAAGGCATTCGAGCTCATCGAGCGCGCCTACGGCTTCAACGCCTATCAAGCCAGCATCCTCGTCTTCGACCCGAAGACGACGGAGGAGGAGATCGAGGCGTTCTTCCCCGAACCGGTCACCGGCGCGAAGGGACACGCTGGCTGCTTCGGCGTCTACCCGCGGCGCCGCGTCGTCAGTCAGTTGGAGATCCCGGCCGAGACCGAGGAACACCCCTACTTCGACTACCACGAGCTGGCACCGCCCATGGAGGAGACAGTCACGAAGCGCACCGCGTTCGGCACCCACTGGGGACTGGTCTTCTTCTTCGGCGACGACCCCCACACGCTTCGCGATCTGCTCAAGGAACAGGAAGAGCTCGACTTCTACGTGTGAGTCAGACCCAGGCGCGGTGCTCGCCCCAGCTGGCGGCGACACCGGCGCGCACCCGCTCGACCACGTCGGCGGGGACCGTGGCGGGGTCGCCCATCTCGGCTGAGGAGTAGTGGAAGACATAGAGGCGCATCGCGAACTGCTCGAACGGCAGCGACGACTCGCCCTCCAATTCACCCCGACCGTGGGTCGACGTCTGCATGTCGGGCCCCCAGGCCTGGCCCTTGTCGCGGTTGGGGTTGAAGAAGTACACCCGCCACCCGCCGTCCGGGTCCTGCGCGACGCGCTGGATCGACACGGCGTGCCACCCCACGAACGCTCCGTTCGGGTCGGTCGACGCCACACCGCAGGGCTGGGCGTAGACGACGTCGCGATCGCCGTTGTGGACCGGGTGGTAGGTGGCGTGGAACAGGCGGACGAACTCGTCGAAGTGCTGGATGTTGCCGGTGCCGGCCTCCACCGCCGATGCGAAGTCGCGATGTACCCACCAGCCGTGGAACTCGGGATTGACCCAGCGGTGCCCGTCTTCGCCCCGACCGATCGTCCGACGGCTCATCTCCATGTAGATCTTGTCCAGGTGCGGGGTCAGCACGAGGGAGACGGCATCGAGTTCGGGGTCCAACTCGCCGGCGAGGCCGAACGTCAGCTCGCTCGACCGGATGGCATCGCCCTCGAAGGGCATCACGACCTCGCCGTCCCGCGCCGCACTGGCGATCAGGTCGAGGAGGAATCCGACGTCGTTCTGTGACCAGAGGCTGATGCCGCGGGCCGCCTGGCAGGTCGGGTTGTTCCCCTGATCGACCCCGCGGGGCTGGCCGATGACGCTCATCGTCGCGGCCAGCAGGAGTGCATTGGCATCGAGGTCCGACGTCGGCGCCTGCGCGTGCAACTGGTCGGCGACCGTGTCGTCGACGTCGATCACGAGGAGGCGGTGGAGCCCGGGCGGGACCGGTTGGAAGAACAGGATCCCGCGGTTGAGCAGTCGGGACAGCCCGTGGATGCAGCGCGCCGTCTCGGGCGCGACCGCACGGGCGATCAGGTCTCCGACCAGGACGGGATGTTCGGCGAGGCTCGCACGCCCGATGGAATCGAGGGCGAGCGCATCGGGGAGCAGCGCCGACGAATGGACCGCGACGAACCGCAGGAGGGTGGCGTGGGCGGCGCTGACCAGACCGGTCGAGTCCATCGAGTCGCCGATCGTGCGGGCTTCCTCGGCGAGGGATTCGTGGTCGAGTTCGCGGAGCGCGGCCTCGTATGCCGCCGGTTCGGGATGCCGGCGCGACCGGTCGGTCGGTCCGCGGCGAGCGGCGATCAGCGCACGAGCCCGATCGAGCGTGGTGTCTGGATCGGCGGCATCGTCGGCCCCGTCCGCCTGGAGGGCGAGCGCGGTCTCGGCGGTGGCGAGCATGGCCTCGACCCGGTGCACGACGATGGGTCGTTGCAGCAGGACGCGTTCGCATTCGTCGACGAGGGAGCGGATGATCCCGCCGCTGCCCAGGCGGTCGGCGACGAACTCGAACAGTCGCTGTGCCCGGTCGAGCGCCGGTCCGCCGGACTCGCGACGCGCCTCGGTCGATTCGGGAAACAGGAGGTCGATGTTCCGGGCGACGGTGTCGTCGAGGAACGAGCGAGCCGCCGCCGCCGTGAGGTCGTCGCGCTCGGCGTCACCGACGGCCACGGCGAGCATGCGGAGTTGGCTCAGGGCATCGAGGGACGCCGTGGCGCCGCCGCCGGTGAGCGCACCTCGGACCAGCGACGGTTGGAGGTTGGCGGCATGTTCCCAGTCGCTGCCGGCGAACACCCCGGCCTCGTCGAATCGAGCGGCGTGCTCGTACAACGCCGAGACCCCGTCGGGCAGCGCCATGGCCTTCGTGGTCTGGGCCAGGAGACGGGTCTGGTGGACACCCTTCGCGAAAGGCCGTGACTGGTCGAGGGCGTCGAGCGTCCGCACGAAGTCGAGGACCGGGCCAGGAGTGGGCACCTACAAGTCCTCGGACAGGGCGTCGACGATCACGGACACCAACATGGCCAGGTAGTGGTAGATCGCCCACCCCTGCGCGTCGGG
>JBBSLH010000412.1:0-3559 GCA_038255425.1 Acidimicrobiales bacterium | reverse complement strand
GGCGACGTATGCAGCGACGAAGGCGTATCTCGCGATCCTCGCCGAGTCGCTCTGGGACGAACTCGCCGACGACGGAATCGACGTGTTGGGTGTCCTGCCAGGGTCGACACGAACGCCTGGATGGCTCGCATCGCACCCACAGGCCGGTCTCGGCACGGCAACACTGATGACGTCCGACGACGTCGTGACCGAGGCGCTCGACACGCTCGGCACCGGGCAGCCGACCCTCGTCGCCGGATCATCGAATCGCGACTCGGAAGCACTCCTGGAGTCGATGCCGCGAGCCGACGCGATCCGCATGGTCGGTCAGGTCATGCGTGACATGTACCCGGACGAACGGGTGATCGACGACTCGGTCTGAGGCAGCGCTAACGTTGCGCCCAGGCAACGGTCCCTGGCGGGTCCAGCAAGGATGGTCATGCACACTTCGCGTGTTGAACACCCCTCTCACGACGTCGATGCAGCAACGACCGACGGACGAACCGCACGCCGCGACCGGAACAAGAACGCGGTGCTCGACGCCGTCGTCGACCTGTTCCACGAGGACAACTGGTCCCCCGGCGTGAACGAGGTCGCCGACCGCTCCGGTGTCTCGCTCCGCTCGGTCTACCGCTACTTCGACGATGTCGAGTCGCTCATCGCCGCTGCGATCCATCGCCAGTACGAGCGCTCGAGGCAGTTCTTCGACATCGCCGACGACGGACGGCGTCCACTTCGTCCTCGCATCAACGACTTCTGCACCACCCGCGTCGAGTTCTTCGAGCAGATCCGTGCGGTGCACCTCGCCGCAGCGCTTCGCTCCCGACTCGATCCCGCGGTGGACGACACGGTCGCCCGAGCCCGACGGAACCTCTCGAAGCAGACCGAGGCGATGTTCGCTCCCGAGCTGGCGACGATGACAGAGAACGAGGCCGAAGTCGCTCGCCTCACCGTCGACGTCCTGACGCAGTTCGAGACCCTGGAGCTGCTGCGGGGCCCGCGTGGCTTGTCACGCGCCCGTACCGAGCGCTACCTGACCGAGACACTCGCCGGCATCCTGCAGTGACACCGCACTGACGCTTTTCCGGCGGATCGGGTAGCGGCAGTACCTTCGGAGCGGATCCAGTCCGCCCACGCCCTCGAGGAGATGCCGGTGCGCAGCGCCAAAGACTTCTTCGCCCCGCTCGCGATCGGAGCTCCCCGGCCCCTCCGCGAGATTCCGTTCCGGCCGTCCCGGAACATCCACTTCTTCCCGCCGGCCAACGAGAAGATGCGCTCCAAGGTGCCCGGCATGGTCGAGACCTGCGACGTGCTGCTCGGCAACCTCGAGGACGCCGTGCCCGCCTCCGACAAGGAAGCCGCTCGCGCCGGTCTCATCGAGGTCGGCCAGTCGGTCGACTTCGGTCAGTGCCAGTTCTGGACCCGGGTCAACAGCCTCGACTCTCCCTGGGGCCTCGACGACCTGCTCGAGATCGTGCCGGCCATCGGCGACAAGCTCGACGTCGTCATGATCCCCAAGGTCGAAGGACCCGAGGACATCCACTACGTCGACCGCCTGCTCGCCCAACTCGAGGCCAAGGCGGGGCTCGAGACGCCGCTCATGATCCACGCCATTCTCGAGACGGCCCGTGGCGTCGCCAACGTCGAGGAGATCTGCGCCGCGTCGCCCCGGATGCAGGGCCTCTCGCTCGGCCCGGCAGACCTCGCGGCCAATCGGCGCATGAAGACCACTCGCGTCGGCGGCGGCCACCCCGGCTACCTCGTGCGTTCCGACCCCACAGGCGACGATCTCGAAGCCGGCCGTGTGACCGCCCAGCAGGATCTGTGGCACTACACGGTCGCTCGCATGGTCGACGCGTGCGCCGCCAACGGCATCTACGCGTACTACGGCCCCTTCGGCGACATCCGTGACACCGTCGGGTGCGAGGACCAGTTCCGCAACGCCTACCTCCTCGGTTGCGTCGGAGCGTGGTCGCTACACCCGGTTCAGATCGACATCGCCAAGAAGGTCTTCTCCCCACCGGTCGAGGACGTCCAGCACGCCAAAGCCGTGGTCGAGGCCATGGGCGACGGCACCGGCGCGGTGATGCTCGACGGCAAGATGGAGGACGATGCCTCGGTCAAGCAGTGTCTCGTCGTGCTCGACCTCGCCAAGCGACTCGCCGAGCGAGACGCCGAGCTGAAGGAGGCATACGGACTGTGAGCACCGAGATGCGCCCCCGTCGCTCTGTTCTCTACATGCCCGGCGCCAACGAGCGTGCCCTCGAGAAGGCCAAGGGACTCGCTGCCGATTCCCTGATCCTCGATCTCGAGGACGCCGTCGCTCCCAACGCGAAGGCCGAAGCGCGAGACCGAGTCTGCGCCGCCGCATCGTCGGGCGAGTACGGGAACCGAGAGCTCGCCATCCGGGCCAACGGTCTCGACACCGAGTGGCACGCCGACGACGTGGCGGCGATCGCCGCCGCCGGTCCTGACGCCATCGTCGTTCCCAAGATCAACTCGGTCGACGACGTCCGGGCGATCGAGGCGGGACTCACCGCGGGTGGCGCTCCCGACTCCACGAAGATCTGGGCCATGGTCGAGACGCCGATCGCCATGTTGCACGCCGAGGAGATCGCCGGCTGCTCCGATCGACTCACCGTGCTGGTCATGGGCACCAACGATCTGGCCAAGGAGCTCCGGGCCGGACACGTCCCCGGTCGCCAACCGCTGCTGACCGGCCTCGGACTCTGCCTGCTCGCCGCTCGCGCGACCGGCAAGGTGATCCTCGACGGCGTCTACAACGACATCGAGGACGCCGACGGCTTCCTCGCCGAGTGCCGCCAGGGACAGCAGATGGGCTTCGACGGCAAGACGCTGATCCATCCCAGCCAGCTCGGGCCCTGCAACGAGGTCTTCGCACCTTCGGCCGAAGCTGTCGAGTCGGCCAAGGAGATCATCGCCGCATTCGAAGAGGCCGAGCGCGAGGGTCGCGGCGTCGTCACCGTCAACGGCCGCATGATCGAGAACCTCCACGTCGACGAGGCCCGGCGCACCCTGGCCCAAGCCGACGCCATCGCCGCCCTCTGACACGAACGGGAGAGGTATGAGTGAAGTCGACGTGCCGACCGAGGTGGACTTCCACTTCGACGTGATGTGTCCGTTCGCCTACCAGACGTCCAAGTGGATCCGGGCGGTGCGGGAGCAGAACGGGCTCACCATCAACTGGAAGTTCTTCTCGCTCGAGGAGATCAACCGGCAAGAGGGAAAGAAACACCCGTGGGAGCGCGAGTGGTCCTACGGCTGGTCGATGATGCGCGTCGGAGCGATCCTGCGGCGCCACGACATGGCGGACCTCGATGCCTGGTACGAGCGTGCGGGCCGAGCGCTCCACGAAGACGGCCTGCGGCCGCATGATCCCGACGTCGCCCGTCACCTGCTCGACGAACTCGGACTCGATCCGGCGATCGTCGACGAAGCGATCGCCGATCAGACCACCCACGACGAGGTTCGCGACGAGCATCAGCGCGTGGTCGACGCCGGCGGGTATGGCGTGCCGACGTTGTTCTTCCCCGACGGTGCGTGTTTCTTCGGGCCCGTC
>JBBSLH010000411.1:0-3561 GCA_038255425.1 Acidimicrobiales bacterium | reverse complement strand
GAGCGATCAGACCAGACCCGATCGGGCCGCCGGATCACGCGTCGGCAGGCGGTCGCGGGGGGATTGGCGGGTGCCGCAGTGGCCGCCGTCGCGGGTCGCACGTGGGCAGTGGCCAACGGAGGGATCAGTTCCGGTGCCATCGCGACGGAACGGGCGGTGAGGCTGAACCCGCCGATGCGTGGGTTCGACCCGTCGTCGTTGTACGTCGCGCTGTACGGGCACCCCGGTTCGTCGATTCTCGGAGCCCTCGGGGAGCAGGGGATCGACGACGCCGTGCGGCGGACCCAGCTGGTCGCGTCGCAGTATGCGTCTTTCGGCCGCCCGGTGGTGCCGACCTTCGAGATCATCACCACCGTCGCGTCCTCGGATGCGGGCGGTGACGGCGACTACTCCAACGAGTTCCCGGCCTCGATGTTCCAGCCATGGATCGATGCTGCCGCGCGTGCGGACATGCACGTCATCCTCGATCTCCAGCCCGGACGCGCAACGTTCCCGTCGCAAACAGTCGAGATCGAAGGGCTCCTCGCGCAACCGAACGTCAGCCTCGCGCTCGACCCGGAGTGGCGTGTTGGCCCGGGCCAACGCCCTGGAGGCGGCAGGGTCGGGACGGTCGACGGCGCCGAGGTCAACCAGACCATCGCGATCCTCGACGATCTCGTGCGGCGAGCGGGGTTGCCGCCCAAGATGCTCGTGGTGCACCAGTTCACGCCGTCGATGGTCACCGACAAGTCGTCCATCCGAGGGACTGCGAACGTGCAGGTCCTGTTCCAGATGGACGGGTTCGGAAGCCTCCAATTGAAGAGGGGTTCATTCGCCGCGATGGTCAGCGATCTTCCGCCGGGTGCGCTGACCGGCTGGAAGAACTTCTACGACGAGGACTCGCCCACGCCCACCCCGGCCCAGTCGCTCGACGTCGATCCGACGCCGACCTACATCAGCTACCAGTGACGTCAGCGGGGGGTGGCGGCGACGGCGAGCTGGTCGGCGAGGTCGTTCATCGGGTGACCGCTGTGACCCTTCACCCAGGTGAACACGACATCGCTGTTGCGGACCACCTCGATCAGGGGCTTCCAGAGGTCGGTGTTCGCGACCGGTTGCTTCTTCGAGTTCTTCCAGCCGTTCTTCTCCCACTTCACCCACCAGTTGTCGCGGAAGCAGTTGACGACATAGGTGGAGTCGGACACGATCTCGATCGGGGTGCCGTCGGCGCCGAGCGTGCGGATGGCATCGAGGACGGCGTACACCTCCATCCGCTGGTTGGTCGTGGCCGCCTCGCCACCCGATCCGCGCAGTTCGCCGTCGGGTGACACGGCCCAGCCCCAACCGCCAGGGCCCGGGTTCCCGCTGCAGGCACCGTCGGTGTACACGACCACTCGTTCCATGGCGGCGAACCTAGCGGTGACCGAACCGCGACCAGTCGGAGCAGGGGCTGCGGTCAAGAGGTGTCAAGCGAACGCACGGATTTGCCGATGAAAGTCTCATGTTGACATCGAGACCGCAGGCCCATGCATTACGGTCCGGTCACATGAGAACGGTTCGGCGCGCCGCGCGCTTCCTCCTGGCCGGCGCGACCGCAGTGACCGCATTCACCGTGGCACCGGGACTGTCCACGTCGTCCACCCCCGTTGCCGAGGCAGCGCCTGACGACATCGTCGCGATCGTGATCGATGGCGTCGGCAACGGCCACGGCCGTGGCATGAGCCAGTGGGGTGCCTACGGGTATGCGGTCGATCACGGCTGGGACTGGGAAAGGATCCTCGCCCACTACTACGGCGGCACGGAGCGAGGGGAGACGCCGTCCGGTCAGCGCATCAGGGTCCGACTCACGAACTACGACGGCATGGGCGAGGTCGGGGTCATCTCCCACGGCTCGTCGGTGAAGTGGGGCACGAAGACGGGCGTCTCGATGCGTGCCGTCGAGACATCGGCGGGCGTGTTCGACATCTTCTCGGCGCAACAGGTCGCGTGCCCCAGCAGCGCATCGCTGACCGTTCCAGACGGACCGGTCGTCCAGGCTGGCACCGTGTACAACGTCGACGCCCTCGCAGTGCAACGGTTCCTGAAGCGGTTCCACGACGACACGATCGTGGTCGACGGGTACTTCGGCAATCAGACGAGTGGCTTTCTCGCCTCCTGGCAAGAGTCACAGAACCTCCCCGTCGACGGATCCCGGTGGGACCTCGACGACGCCACGGCGGCCCGTGCGATTATCGCTGCGGCGGAGGACTCGGTGACCTGGACCAAGGTCGGAACCCACACCCAGACGGCGGGCAACCCCGTCCGCTTCACCTCCACCGATGGCGAGCTCGCCGGCACGGCTCCGGGTGACGTCCTCGGTGTGTGCTCGTCGAGCGGTGCCGTCAACCACTACCGCGGCGCCATCGACATCGTGCATGCGAGCGACGGCAACCGTGTCGTGAGCGATGTGAACATCGAGGGCTACGTCCGCGGTGTGATCCCCAAGGAGATCTCTGCCAGCTGGGCCTACGCCGGCAACGGTGACGGGGCGAATGCCGTGCGTGCCCAGGCCGTGGCCGCCCGTGCCTACGGTCTCGCTCAGAATCGCAGCTACACGTACCCGGGCTCGTCAACGAAGTACGCCACCACCTGTGACACCACGTCGTGTCAGGTCTACGGCGGCTCCGCAGCGCGTGGTTCCGCGACGGGTTCGCTGACGAACGTCGAGCACGTCGCCACCGATGCAGCCGTCAGCGCGACCGCCAACGTGGTCCGCAAGTGGCCCGTCGGCCACCCGCGTGCCGGCTCGATCGTGTCGACCGAGTTCTCCGCCTCGAACGGGCCACGCACCGCCGGCGGCGTGTTCCCGCCCGTCGACGACGAGGGCGATGACACCCCACTCAACCCGTACCACCGCTGGACACGGATCATCGACGCCGACACGTTCGCCACCCAGAACGGCCTCGGTTCGATCACCGCAGCTTCGATGCAACCGACCACGTCGTCGGAGTACAAGGGTTTCGACGGCGTCTGGTTCGACGACATCGTCATCACCGGCACGAACGGCAGCTACCGCAAGCAGGCGTGGGACTTCCGCAATGCGATGGGATACCGGTCCCCGGGCATGACGGTGCGGGTGATCCGCGAGAACACCACGTCATCCTCGATGGCGTTGATCGGCGACTCCGTCGGCAACGGCATCACCGCGTCGAACGGCGAGTTCCGCCAGGTGACCGACGGGACCTTCACCTCACAGACGATCGATGCGGTCGACAGCCGCTGCACGACCAGGTCCGCCTGTCCGGGTACCTCCGGCGTGGAGGCGGCGCAAGCGCTGCCGGACGGTCTCGACACCGTGCTCGTCGAGTTGGGTTACAACGACGATCCGGCGACCTTCGCGTCCGACATCGACGCAATGATGACGGCGCTCACCGCCAAAGGCGTGGGGCGGGTGGCGTGGGTCAACATGGCGAACATCAAACGACAGGCGAACGGTGACCTCGTCTACACGCGATCCAACGCAGCGCTCGCTGCGGCGACGACCCGTTGGAAGAACCTGAGCGTGCTCGACTGGGATGCTGCGAGCAGGTCGACCGAACGTTC
>JBBSLH010000410.1:0-3584 GCA_038255425.1 Acidimicrobiales bacterium | reverse complement strand
CTCTTCCTCGCCAAGCTCCTCACCGCCTTCATCCCCGCCATCGCCGTGTCGTGGATCGGCTTCCTGTGCTTCTGCCTCGTGGCCAACGGGATCGCCTGGCCAGTCCTGCATCGGGTCTTCGTCCCCACCCAGCTCTGGATGGTGATGATCCTGTGGGTCGCACCGGCGGTGGCCACGCTCGGCCTGTCGGTGATGGTGCGCGTCTCGGCCCGGACCAGCACGTCGCAGGAGGCGAACCAGCTCGGCGGTGCCGTGATCCTGCCGCTGATCTTCCTCGCCGTCGGTCAGTCAACGGGTCTGCTGCTCGTCGACGTCCCCATCGCCCTCGCCATCGGCGCCGTCATCTGGATCGTCGCCCTGCTGCTGCTGCGCGGCGGCGTCAAACGCTTCACCCGGGACGCCCTCGTCGCGCAGGTCTGAGGATGCCGCTCGCAACGAAGCGAGAACGGCCCAGTTTCACGTGAGCAGTACCAACTGGATGAACGCTGCCCCGATGATCATGAGGAGCAGGATGCCCAGGAGGATGGTGGTGCCGGGTCTCATGACTCTTCTCCTCTGCGGGCGCCGAGCTCGACGCTGGTCGTGACCCCGGGTGTGGGCTGGTCGTTCTCGTCGAGGCGTCGCAAGCGGATCTCGGTGCCGGTCCGGGTACCGAGCTCCGCTTCGGCCGAACGCCGGTCGAGCGCAATGGTGAGCACGCCGTAACTGTCGATCAGGATCCCGATCTTGCCGTCGGCGATCTGCGCGAAGTTCTCGACCCGCGTCAGGAGCCGCCACTCGTCGTCCAGTTGGCCGGCACCGATCTGCGCCTGGAGCACGTCGCCCCACCCATCGAGATCGTCGGGATCGAGGTTCAGTTGCGAGTTGCCGAAATGGTCGACCCACATGACCTCGGCCACCAAGTCGCCATCGTCGTCTCGAGCCACGGGCAGGATCCCCGGCGTGAGCGAGTTGGGGTCGACGACGTCGCCCATGTCTGCGATGTCGGCGCCCATACAGAGTGCGCCAGCGACGGGAGCGAAGACGTCCCGGCCGTCGAACGTGGGGCCGGGTGCGGCGAGGTGGTAGTCGGTGTTGGTCAGGCTCACGGCCCGCGTCGCACCGCCCACCATGGCAACGGCGGGAGCGAGGAGGCCGTTGTCCGGGCCGAGCAGGACCGACTGGCCGTCGCCGACCTCGATCGCCAGCGCACGTCGGTCGGTGCCGACACCGGGGTCGACCACCGCGAGGACCACACCGGGGCAGAGGTATTGGGCGCTGCGCGCCAGGGTCAGCCCGCCGGCGCGGACGTCGTGGCGAGGGATGTCGTGGCTGACGTCGACGATGCTCACACCGGGCGCCGTCGACCGGATGAGCGAGTGCACCACACCGACGAACTCGTCGGCCCGTCCGTAGTCGGACAGGAACGAGACGGTGTCGTATCGCAGTTCTGGACGGTGCTCGGTCACGACCCGACGCTACGACCGTCTCTCCCCCGCCGACGAACGCGACGATCGGCACGTTGGTGGTGCCATACGCATCGAACGCGCCGATCGTTCCGTTCGTCGGGGCGAGTTCGGGGTGGGCGAGCGGACCGGCGCCGGCCCTATCCGGCTTCGGTGAAGCGGTCGGACAGGTAGCCGTCGAAGTCCTCGGCGCTGATCCGGTACGACTTTCCGATGCGCAAGGCGCGCAACTCCCCCGACTTGATCAGCCGGTAAACGGTCATGTCGGACACGCGTAGCTGTTCGGCGACCTCACGCGGCGTGAGGAACGTATGGGCCATGGAACACCCCTTCTCTCTCCGGGGCGGACTGTACGGCACCGTGGACGCTGTGGCCACTAGCACCTGAAGTGGGCACTGTGGTGGATGGTGCTGGAGTGACCAGCGCCGAGCTCGCTCAGCCGAGTTCGATGGAGCGGTCTCGCGCTGCGAGCACGGCGTCGATGAGCGCGGCGCGCACGGCCCGCTGTTCGAGCACACGCAGACCGGCCGCCGTCGTCCCGCCAGGGCTGGTGACCTGGGCGCGGAGTTCGCCCGGCGACTTGTCACCGGCGAGGTAGAGGGTGGCGGCACCGAGCAGCGTCTGGCCCGCGAGCGCTTCGGCCGTCTCACGCGGCAGCCCCGCCGCCACGCCGCCTTCGATCAGCGCATCGAGCACGACGAATACGTAGGCCGGACCCGATCCCGACAGGCCGGTGACGGCGTCGAGCAGGTGCTCCGGGACCCGGGTCACCGAGCCCACGGCGGAGAGGATGCCCTCGGCCCAGTCCACGTCGGCATCCGCAGCGCTGGTTCCCCCAGCGATCGCCGCCGCTCCCTCGCCGACCAGCGCAGGGGTGTTCGGCATGGCCCGGACCACCGCTGCGCCGTCGGGCAGCGCCGATTCGATGGTCGCGATGGTCACGCCAGCGGCGATCGACAACACACGACCTCCGGCCCCCGCCGCGACCGCTGCGCAGACCTCGACGATCTGGTGCGGCTTCACTGCGAGGACGGTTCCAGCCGCCGGACCGGGGGCGTCGGTGACCTCGATCGAAGGATGCGCGGCGCGGAGTTCCTCTGCTCTGGCAGGGAGCGCCTCGACCACTCGGATGCGACGCGACGGGTCGGCGGCGAGCAGTCCCGACAGCAGCGCTTCGCCCATCCGACCGCCGCCGACGATCTGGACGTCGACCGCTTCAAGAGCTGGGGTTTCGGCGGGACTGGTCATGGACGGGGACGTTACCGAGCGAGGGTCGGAGCCGGATCCGGTGTTCGCCCGATCGGCCCGAAGATCTGTGCCAGCAGGAGGACGACGGCGAGGCCCGAGGCCAGCACGAACACGCCGGTCGTCGTGGTGAAGGTCAGCACGCCGGCGACCAGGAGTGGCCCGAGCGTCTGCCCGAGTCGTGCGGCACCGACCCAGACGGCGAAGACCGCCCCCCGTTGTTCCGGTGGGGCCGCTTGCGCCACGGCGTCCTGGAGTGAGGGGATGAAGACGCCTTCGCCGATCCCGTAGACGACCCCAGCGAGGACGATGCCCGAGAGCACCCCCGACGCAGCGATGCCGGCGAAGGCGACGACGTAGGTGCAGCCGGCGATCACCAGCAGCAGCTTCAGCGGGAACCGTCGTCGGAGTCGTCCGAGGTTGAACGCGACGAGGCACGACGACAGCGCCGGGACGGCGATCATGGCGCCCCGGGCTCCGGCGCCCAGGCCGAACTGCTGCTCGAGGTGCACGGGGAACGCCGTGAGGAACCCGCCGAAGATCATCACGAACACCAGGACGCCGGACCCGAGCGTCGCCAGCACCACGGGATTGCGCAACGCGAGCCGAGCGCCCCGCAGCTGGTCGAGCACGGCGGCCGACGACGACGGTCGATCGTCGGGGAGGATGCGCCACACCGAAGCAGCCGCCGGGAGCCCCACCGCGTAGAGCAGCAGCGACGTCCGCCATCCCGCCACCTCGGCGACGACCCCGCCCAGCGGCGGCCCGACCGCGAGGCCGAGCGTCAGGACCGCGGCGTTGCGTCCGATGAGTGCCGTCCGCTCGACGCCGTCCCAGTGGTCGCTGATCAGGACCACCGCCAGATTGATGAGCCCGGCGGTCCCGAACCCCTGG
>JBBSLH010000409.1:0-3593 GCA_038255425.1 Acidimicrobiales bacterium | reverse complement strand
CTGCTCGAGGCGTTCGGTGCCAACGACGAGACCAAGGCCGCGGCCGACGTCTTGATGCCCGAACTCCTGCCGCTCTACGCCTCGCTCGATCCGGAGAACACCGGGGGAGCGATGCTCCTCGGCGTCGACGGCGTGTGCATCATCAGCCACGGCTCGTCCGGCGAGACGGCCGTCGTCAACGCCGTCCGGGTGGCACGCGACATGGTCGCCGGCGACGTCGTCGGGGCCCTCACCGCTGCCATCGCCTGACCGCAAATCGTTCTGGGTTCCATTCGCGTGAGGTGGATGGCGCGAGGGACCCCCAGAACGGGGAGATACTACGCTTCGTATGGTGAAGCCTTCGTAGAGTAGGCACTTTGCTGGGCTTTCGCGCCGATCCGAGGACTTCGAGAGGATGGGGCTACAGTGGCCGATCGCCGCACTTCCGCGGCTGGAGCCCGCAGTCGAGACCAGGAGGCGCTGGTGCCCGCAGAGACACACGTGGAAGGTGGCGCAATGAGCCGTGAAGAGGTCCTCACCCTCATCCGCGACCGCTTGGCCGACATCCTCGAGATCGAGCCGGACACGATCAAGGAAGGCGACAGCTTCGTCGACGATCTCGACGCTGACTCGCTGGCGTTGATCGAACTCGTCGAAGCGCTCGAAGAGGAGATCGGGGAGCGCAGTGTCGGCTTCCGTATCGACGACGAGGACCTCGAGGATCTCAAGTCCGTGCGCGACGCAGTCGACTACGTCGTGTCGCGACTCTGATCGGTTCCGGGATCACACTGTGTCCGTTGCGGCAGGAGGCGTCCGCCGCAACGACGATCGCGCCCGACTCCTCGCTCGGCTCGACTACGAGCCGGCCGATGTGTCGTTGCTCGCGCAGGCGTTCAACCACCGTTCGTGGTGCGCAGAGCACGCCGACGACGAGTCGAACGAACGGCTCGAGTTCCTCGGCGATTCGGTCCTCGGGTTCGTCGTCGCCGACCTCGTCTACCGCCGCGAGCATGAACTCGACGAGGGCGCGCTCACCGATGTTCGCAAGGCCGTCGTGAACGCCGTCTGTCTCGCCGAGGTGGCGATCGAACTCGATCTCGGGGACCATCTCCGGCTCGGCAAGGGCGAAGAGGCCTCCGGTGGCAGAGAGAAGCCGTCGATCCTCGCCGATGCCATGGAAGCCGTGATCGGCGCTGTGTACCTCGACGGCGGGATCGAGGCCGCCTCCGACCTCGTCGACCACCTGCTCGGCGACCGGATGCAGGCGGCGATCGACAACGGCGGCCGCAACCAGGACCACAAGAGCAGGCTGCAGGAGCTCCTCGCAGCCACGTCGGGGACCACCGCCCGCTATCTCTTCGAGGCCACCGGCCCCGACCACGCTCGCCACTTCACCGCAACCGTGTCTGCCGACAGCCGAGACCTCGGCGTCGGAATGGGGCGATCCAAGAAACAGGCCGAGCAGCAGGCCGCTCGCGCTGCGCTCGTCACACTCGAATCAGAATTCCCAAGCCCCCAGGGAGGCGTCACCGATGGCTGAACTGCCCGAGGTCGAGACAATCCGCCGTCAGCTCGAACGAGAGGTCGTCGGACGCAAGGTCAAGTCCGTCGACGTCCACGACACCAAGCTGATCAAACGGCACACCAACAAGAAGCAATTCGCCGAGATGCTCGAAGGAGCGAAGCTCAAGTCGCTCATCCGTCGCGGCACCTTCTTGATCTTCACGCTCGACACCGGCGACCGGTTCATCATCCAGCCGGGCGCCGACGGTGAACTCCGCAAGACGCCGGCCAAAGACGACCTCGACCCGGGAACGGCCGTGGTGCTCACCTTCACCCAGGGCGGACAGCTCCGGTACATCGACGCGAAGCGCACCGGCGAACTCTGGATCCTCACGCCAGAAGAGGTGGCCGAAGGCGTCGACGAGATCGAACTGCTCGGCTTCGACGTCGTCGACACGCCGGTGCCGTGGGCTGACTTCGCCAAGCTCGTCCTGAGCAAGTCGATGAAGCTCAAGACGTTCCTGAACGACGAGGACCAACTCGCCGGGATCGGACCCGTCTACTCGGACGAGATCCTCTACGACTCGGGGCTGCGCTACGACCGCATCACGGACACGCTCTCGGTGCAGGAGGTCCGACGCCTCTACCGCAGTGTCATCGAGATCCTCCACGACGCGATCAAGCACACGGGCACGACGCTCGACGAGAAGGGCTGGCACGACCTCCACGGCGCCGACGGTGGGTACCTCGAGTACCACCAGGTCTTCGCTCGCGACGGCCAGGCCTGTCGACGCTGCCGCGACATCATCTCCAAGGCGAAGTTCGGCGGCAAGCCCACCTACTTCTGCGAGCAGTGTCAGACCTGATCGGGCTGGTCGTGGTCCTCGTCACCTCGGTGGCGGTCCACGAGCTCGCACACCTCCTGGCTGCTCGATCGGTCGGACATCGAGTGTTCGAGATCCAGATCGGCGTCGGTCCGTCCTGGGCCGAGCGCGTCGGTGACGTCGACGTCCGATTCGGCCTCGTGCCCATCGGCGGCCACGTCCAGACGGGGTCTGTCGACCTGGCTGGGTTCCGCTGGCGGTCGGCGATCGTCGCCGGCGCAGGGGTCGCAGCGAACGCGTTGCTCCTCGTGGTCGGCACGATCTTCGCCTGGCCGACCGTGGTCTTGTTCAACTTCGCCGCGATCGTCGCCAACCTGTGGCCCGGCCGCCGGCGTCGTCTCGGCGAGCCGTCGTCGGACGGCCGGACGCTCTTCGACCTGCTCCGGGGCGATGTCGACGCCATCGCCGAGGAGAAGAGCGCGTGGTTCTGCGTCGAGGCCGATCGCGCTCGGAGCGAGGGCAGGCTCGACGATGCGCACACCGTCGTCGACGAGGGATTCGAGACGGTCGGGCCGACGCGAGCGCTCCTGGCGGTCAGCGGTGTCGTGGCCTTCGAGCAACGTCGGTTCTCCGACGTCGTCGACGCGTACATCCAGCTGATCGACGACGATCGCGTCACGGTCTCCGGCCGTGCGGGGTTCGCCGCCGATGCCGCGTGGTCGGCGTCGCTGTCCGACGATCACTCGTTCCGCCATCTGGCCGAACCGTGGGCAGCCTTTGCACGCGCTGTTCGGCCCAACGTCCCTCGTCGGCGGATCGTCCATGCGCTCGCACTCCTCGACGCGGGTGACCCGGAGAAGGCGTTGGATGCGATCGACGGAGTCGACGACCCTTCGGCGGATGCCATCCGAGTGCTGGTGCTGCTGGAACAGGACGACCCTGCTGCCGCACGGGCGCTGTACGACGTCGCCGTGGGTCCCTCGTTCTCGCCCGATCATCCGCTGGTCGAGCGCGTCGTCGATGCCCTGCTGGGCGACGATCAGAACTGAGGCGACGCCAGGGCTCCAGGATGCGCGGATGGGTCCAGGGTGACCACTACCGTCATGGGCGGTGTTTCTCAAGAACCTGACCATCAAGGGCTTCAAATCGTTCGCCGACACGGCGGACCTGGCGCTCGAACCCGGCGTCACGGTCGTGGTCGGACCCAACGGCTCGGGCAAGTCGAACGTCGTCGACGCGATCGCGTGGGTCCTCGGTGCGCAGGCGCCGTCGGCCATCCGCTCGCAG
>JBBSLH010000408.1:0-3600 GCA_038255425.1 Acidimicrobiales bacterium | reverse complement strand
CTGCTCGACGCACTGATCGACCGATGGAATGGACGGATTCCGGGCAGCCATTCGATCACCCGACGCATCGCACGTGGGACCCCTGCTGCGGTCCTCGATCGCCGCTACGTCGATGTCGCGCTCGACGAGCTGATCGACAACGCGGTCAAGTACTCGCCCGAAGGCGGCCGAATCCGAGTCAGCGCCACCGCGTTCGAGAACGGGCACGGCCCACGACTCCTGCTGACGGTCGACGACCGCGGCGTCGGGATCGATCCCGCACAGCGAGAGAAGATCTTCGACGACTTCGCGCAGGCCGACGGATCGGCCACGCGGAAGTTCGGCGGACTCGGTCTCGGACTCGCGCTCGTCAATCGCATCGTCCGAGCCCACGGCGGTGAGCTGAGTTGCACGAGCACGCCGGGCAAGGGCACGACCGTACGGATGCTGCTCCCGCTCGAACCCGGCGATCTCGGACCGCGGACCGGCGTCGACGCCGATGGTGCGACGTGACCTCGATCCGCAGGATGGCCGCGCTCCTCTTTTCTCTTCTCACCGTTCTCATCGTCGGTGTGGTCGTGGTGTCCTTGCGTGGAGACGACGGTCCGGGTCCTGACGAAGCGCGGCTCCGGGTCGATGGATCGGTCGAACGGACGGCAGTCGATGGCTCGGTCGAGACGCTCACCAGCGACACGACGGTGGCCTTCGGTGACCAGATCGTCGTCGTCGACGGACTCGCCACGGTCGAGTTGGCCGGTGGCCAGCAGTACGAGGTGCGAGCTGCGCCGACGCCATCCGAACTCGAGATCGGCGCCCCACCCCGGCTCATCGCCGGCGATGTCCTGGTGCTCGCCGGCTTCCCGGCCCAGGTGCGATACCAATCGACCACGGTCTCCGCCATGGGAGCGATGAAGCTGGTCTCCGGCGTGCCGTCGGTCGTCAGCTACGCGGGACGGGCCAGGATCGACGGCGCCGGCGAGCTCGACGAAGTCGTGGGACTCCGCCAGGTCGTGCTCACGTCCTCGGCGGTGCCCGAACCCCTCGTCTACGACGGTTCGGACGGGTGGGATCGCCGCTATCTGAGCGAGGCGATCGCATTCGGGAGCAGGCTCGAGGCTCTGGCGCGGGGCTACACCGCCGACCTCGGCAACAATCGCGGTCGATCGGCGAGTTTCTACGAGGCAGTCGTCCCCGCTCTCGCCGAGGAGCGCGAGTTCGGGAGCGATCTCCTCGCAGACCGCGAGGCCGGCGAGACGATCGTCGGGGCCGCAATCGTGGTCCAGGGACGTGAAGGCACGTTCAGGGAGCGGTGGGACAACGTGTTCACGTTCCGCGAGCAAGGTGCCGCGTGGGGGCTCGTGGCGCTCGACCAGGGCGTGAGCTCGGCGCCGCTGCTCGACACGGTCGAGCTGGCGGTCAGTGCGCCACGCCCGGCACCGACGGCGTCCACCACGCCTCGGCCCACCACGACGACCGAGCCGGCCAGACCGACGCCGGTGGACCCACCCGCCGGGCCCACGACCACGACGACACCCCCGCCCGATCCGTCGCCGCCCACCACCGGACTGCTCGATCCCGTGCTCGACCCGGTCGCCACCATCCTGCAGGACCTGCTCGGCATCATCGGCCTCTGACCGCGACGCCCCCGACGTGGGGGTCGCTGGCGGCCGGAGAGCGCACCAATAGGCTCGCGAGGATGACTGACGACCCTCGTATCGACCCGGCTGATCTTCGTTCGGTCCGGTTTCCCGGGTCGTTCCGCCGGTATGAGGCCCGCGCCGTCGATGAGTTCCTGGAGTCGGTCGCGCAGCGGGTCGAGTCGACCAACGCGCTCGTCGACGATCTCCGCCGCCAGCTCGACGAGTCGGGCGTTCCCCAGTCGACCGGGTCGTCGGCGTTCACCCTCCTGCCCCGCGAGGAGCGGGTCTTCGACGCGTCGGCCGAGCCGGAACCCGAGCCGGAACTCACCTCGGTGAGTGTGGTCGCGCCGCCGCAGCTCGGAACGCTCAGCGACGACGAGCTGGTCGGCCTGGTCGGCCAGGAGACCGCTCACGTGTTGTCGACCGCGCGACATGCCGCCGACGACATCAGATCGAAGGCTGAGGAGTCGGCTTCGCGAGTGATCCGTGAGGCCACGGCGGAGTCGAAGCGGTTGGTCGAGGAGGCGGAACAGCGCGCGACCGACCTGACCGCGGAAGCGCAATCGGTGCGCGACACCGCAGTCGCATCTGCGGAGGAGGAAGGCGCACGGGTCCGGGCCGAAGCCGATGCGACGGCGGAGCAGATCCGGGCCACGGCGGAAGCCGACGCGGCGATGGTGACGGACCAGGCCGAGCAGGTTCGCGCCGATGCGCTGGCAGAGGCAGCTCGCTCGATCGAGGAGGCCCGCGAGGAAGGTCGCTCGATGGTCGGCGAGGCAAAGGAGGTCCGCGCTCGGATCTTGGCCGATCTGCAGCGGCGTCGCGATGCGGGTCGGGCGCAGGTCGAACGTCTGTCGACGGGTCGAAAGCGTCTGCTCGACGCCTACGCCACCGTGCGGACCAACGTGGACGAGATCACCGAGCAACTCGGCAGTGCGTTGGTCGACGAGCCCGACCCCGAGGTCGACGGCCTCGAGGAGGAGATCGAAGCGGCCGCTGCGCACGTGGCCGCCGTCGATGCTGACCGTGCCGCGATGGAAGCAGACGACGACGACATGGTCGCCGAAGAGCCGGAGCCGGAGCCTGAGCCGGAGCCTGAGCCGATGGTCGAAGACGAGATCGTGACGGAACCCGACGCCGAGTCGCAGACCGGTGACGTCGACGCCATGTTCGAGCGGATCCGGTCGGGACGGGCCGAGTCGGTCGCCCGTGCGCAGCAGGTGCTCGCCGACGGCGAGGCCGCCGACCATGCCGACACCGATCTCGTTGTCGAGCCCGCCCCGGAGACGGACGACACGAGTCTCGACGCACTGTCGTCGGAGGCCGAGTCCGGCGAGGGTGCCGACCAGGTTCCGGCGGACATGCTCGCAGTCGGCCCCGTGCACGAACACCGGGCGGGCGTGGTCGCCAAGCTCGAGAAGTCGTTGTCCCGCTCGCTCAAACGCCACCTCGCCGACGAGCAGAACGAGGTGCTCGACGCGCTCCGACAGAGCGCGTCGACCGATGTCGGCGACCTTTTGCCCGCGCGCGACGCCCACGTCGACGGACATGCCGATGCAGCGATCGACGGTCTCGCCGCCGCGGCGGAGGCCGGTGCGTCACAGGCCGGAGGCAGCGCGGTCGAGGCCGACGTGGGTTCGCTGGCGATGAACCTGGCCGAGTCGCTGATCGACCCGTTCCGACGGCGAATCGAGGTGAGCGCGGCAGACGTCGACGGGGACGCCGACGCCCTCGACGAACGACTGCGGGCGCTGTATCGCGAGTGGAAGGTCGAACGGATCGGTCCGGCCGTCGCCGACGCCCTGCTCTCCGCGTATGCCGCCGGGCAGCTCGTCGCCGCCCCGGACGGTGCGCGCCTTCGCTGGCTCGTCGACCCCGACCAGGGGCCGTGCCCGGACGCCCAGGACAATGCGCTCGCGGGCGCCGTCGTGAAGGGCGAGGTGTTCCCGACCGGCGATGCATGTCCGCAGGCCCATCCGGG
>JBBSLH010000407.1:0-3605 GCA_038255425.1 Acidimicrobiales bacterium | reverse complement strand
CATCGTGCGCGAGATCCACAAGCAGGGCACGACGGTGATCCTCGTCGAGCAGTCCGTCAACGTCGCCATCACCTTGGCCGAGCGCGCCGTCTTCCTCGAGAAGGGCGAGGTCCGGTTCGACGGACCCACGTCCGATCTGCTCGAGCGTCCCGACGTCCTGCGAGCCGTGTTCCTCGAGGGCACGGGGTCGAAGACGGCGAGCACGTCGAACGGTGTCGCGGTCTCAGCCGAGGCGACTCCGGTACACGCTCGCCCCGTCGCGGCTGCGGCCTACGGACCGACGCCCGGTCCCGCCCTCGACGTGGCCGGCATCTCGGTCCGATTCGGCGGCGTCCAGGCGGTGCAGGACGTCTCGTTCGACCTGGTCCACGGCGAGATCATGGGCATCATCGGCCCCAACGGCGCCGGCAAGACCACCGTGCTCGACCTCATCTCCGGATTCCTGACACCCACGGGTGGCGTGGTGACCATCGAGGGCAACGACGTCACCGAGATGCCGCCGGACATGCGCGCTGCCGTCGGGCTCGGCCGTTCGTTCCAGGACGCCCGACTGTTCTCGTCGATGACGGTGCGCCAGACGATCGCCACGGCGCTCGAACGACACATCAAGGTGCGCGACCCAGTGGCGCCCATGGTCCTCTCCCCCGCGGTCGCCGCGTCGGAGAAGGTCGTAGACGAGGAGGTCGGACGGCTCATCGAACAGATGCGGCTGGAGGCCTACGCCGACAAGTTCGTCGGTGAGCTCTCGACCGGCACCCGACGCATCGTCGACCTCGCCTGCACCCTGGCCCACAAGCCCAGCGTCCTGCTCCTCGACGAACCATCGTCAGGCATCGCGCAGCGCGAGACCGAGGCTCTCGGGCCGGTCCTGCTCGACATCCGGGAGCAGACCGGCGCAGCGATGGTGGTGATCGAGCACGACATGCCGCTCATCTGTGGCATCTCCGACACCCTGCTCGCCCTCGAACTCGGCCAGGTGGTGACCCGAGGGCTGCCCAACGACGTCATCAACGACCAACGGGTGATCGACGGGTACCTCGGTGGAACCGAAGAGGTCATCCACCGCTCCGGGGCCTCGAAGAAGACGGAGCCCGTCGACGAGACCACCGTCGATGAGACGCTGCTCCTGCCCGTCGGCGCCCCTGCCAAGCCCCGCCGTTCACGCCAGCTGAAGGGACGCGAATGAGCCGCCGTACTGTGTCGATCCCGATCGCCGCGATCATCTGCGGGCTCGCAATGTTCCTGTGGACCGGGTCAGCAGACGCCGGCGAACCGGTCGACGTGACCGTCGTCCGCACCGGCTGGTGGTCAGAACGCCCCGGCACCACGCCGGCAGGCGAGGGGGCGTTCGAGGTCTCGACCGGTCCCGACGGCACCGTCCAAGGCATCGCCGCGTTCGAGGTCCAGATCGCTGCCGGGCAGGTCGACAACGCCCAGATGGTGCTTGCCGAGTCGGCAGCGCTGGCCGAGTTCAGTGCGCTCAAGCTGTGCACGACCGCCGACGACTGGGAACCCGCAGACCCTGGTGCGCTCGACGACGCACCTGCCCCGGACTGCACCGTCAGCGTCAACCTCACCCGAACCCTCGACTCGCAGACATGGCTGGGCAGCATCACGCCACTCGTCGCCAGCGGTGGGACGACGACGATCATGGTCGTACCGGAGTACACGCCGCCGCCCCCGGCGCCGATCGGGACCGGCATGTTCGTGCGGATCGCATCCATCGAGATCACGGCAGAGGGTTCGGCCGCGCCGCAACCCACCACCTCGACGACCCTCGACTTCACCACGCCTGGGGGCGGCAACACGTTCGACCCGTCGCCCGATTCGGGCCTCACCGGCTCGTTCGGCCCCGGCACGTCGTTCGACGGCGGCTCGTCGTTCGACCCCGGCACGTCGGGTTCGCCCGGCATCGACGACCTCGGCACCGGCGCCCCCGACCCCGGCGTCGCCGAACCGATCGCCAGCGACGACGGCTTCTTCACCTTGGGCGAGGTCGAGGAACAGCCGGCAGAGAAGCGACCCTGGATCCGACTCCTGTTGATCATCCCGCTCTCGGCCGCCATCGGCTACGGAACCGTCCGGGCCAAGGCGTTGCTCGAGGACCGGGCCCCACAGTTCGCCGGAGGGTGATCGGCGCTCGCCCGCGCTGCGCGTGGTGCCCCGTTGCGCCACGTTGTTGCCACTTCTGACTCCAGGACACTGGGCACCGATTCGTCGACGAATCGTCGGACCTCGATTTCGTCGTCCGCCCGCCGCCCCGAACGTGCCGATCGGCGCGTTGAGGTACGAATTCCACCCTGAACGGAACGATCGGCGCGTTCGCGCGACGCCGAGTCTGGGAAAGTGGCAACAACGTGGCGATACGCGGGTACCTGCGCTCTACTGCGCCGCCCACAGGCGAATTCGTGTCACCCCCTGTCGGCATGATCGGGGCATGTATCCCGACCCGAGACGACCCCGAACCCTCGTGCTGCGCTACTCGCTGACGGACCACATCGTGGGACCGCCGGGCCGGGTGTGGCGAGTGCGAGAGCTCGTCGCCGAGCTGGAGCACGACGGTTTCGACCTCGGTCACGAGCCCAGTCGCACGGTCTCGAACCTCCTGCGGGCCGAGGTCGCACGGGGGCGGGTGGTCCGTGTCGGGTGGGGTCAGTACGGGCCGGGCACGATCCCTGGCTCGACCCGGCGCCGGATCCGCAGTCGTGCGAGGAGTGCCCGAGCCGCCGCTGCGACGGCCGAGCTGGCCGATGCCCTACGGTCCGCCGGATGAACGACGAGACCGCAGCCACCATCGCCCGCAAGTGCTGGCGGACCCTCGAGCCGTATCACGGGATGATCTACTTCGTCCCCGAAGCGGCTGCGACCTACGAGGCCATCGGGGTCGACGGACGCAGCGGGTACTTCGGGTCGCGCAGTGCGGCGATGGGCGCGGTCGGACCGCTGGTCGTGCAGGCCACGTTCTTCAACTTCCAGCCCGACCTCGTCCAGCACGCGATGGAGGGCCTCTGGGATCACACCACGCCAGAAGACGTGCTCCTGGCCCGCCACGAGGCCGTCGACCAAGCGCTCCGGCGGATGCTGGGCGACGCCGTCGACGACGACTCGATCAAACGAGCGGTCGAGATCCTCCGACCGGCCGTCGACGCGGCCTGCGCACGACCCGAGGGTCGCCCCCTGTTCGCCGGACATGCCCGCCTGCCCGAGCCGGCAGAGCTCCCCCACGTCGCACTGTGGTGGGCGATCACGTTGCTCCGCGAGTTCCGGGGCGACGGGCACATCGCGGCGCTGGTCGACGCGGAGTTGAGCGGACTCGACGCCCTCCTGCTCCACGGCGCGACGGGCGACGTCCCGATGGCGATCCTCCAGTCGACCCGCGCCTGGTCCGACGACCAGTGGGCGGCCGGGCTCGAGGACATGCAGCGTCGAGGTCTGATCAGCGACGACCAGACGCTCACCGACGACGGACGGCAACTCCGCGACCACATCGAGTCCCGTACCGACGCCCTGGCGGCGCCGGCGTGGGGAGTGCTCGATCCCGACGATGCCGAGCAGGTGCGAGCCCTGGTCCGTCCGCACTCCAAGTCCATCTCGGCGGCGGCGTT
>JBBSLH010000406.1:0-3615 GCA_038255425.1 Acidimicrobiales bacterium | reverse complement strand
TGGTCGAGACCTCGCTGGACGCCATGGCGTCCGGCGGCATGTACGACCATCTCGGCGGCGGATTCGCCCGGTACTCGGTCGATGACCACTGGGTGGTGCCGCACTTCGAGAAGATGCTCCACGACCAAGCCGGGCTCCTGAAGCTCTACGTCCACGGGCACCAGGCCACGGGACACGACCGGTACGCACAGGTCGCTGCGGAGACAGTGGCGTACGTGCTGCGGGACCTTCGGCAGCCGGGCGGCGGGATCGCCTCCGCTGAAGACGCAGACTCGATCGCTCCGGACGGTGAATCGGCCGAAGGCGAGTTCTATGTCTTCACGCCCGATCAGGTCCGAGAGGTCGTCGGCGCCGAGGTCGCCGACGAGGCAGTCGAGTACTGGGAACTCGACCGACCGGCCAACTTCGAAGGGCGCTGGATCCCGGCGAGGACGAACCATCGAGGTGAATGGGCGCGGACGCCGGCGATCGAGCGTGCACGTCAGCGGTTGCTCGATCACCGTTCGACCAGGCCACGTCCGGGGCTCGACGACAAGGTCCTGACCGAATGGAACGGTCTGTGGGTCGCTGCGCTCGCCGAGGCCGGCGCCGCGATCAGGCGTCAGGACTGGATCGATGCCGCCGCGGGGACCGCGCAGTTCCTGCTCGACAACCTCCGTCGCGACGATGGACGGTGGTTGCGGACGTGGCAGGAACAGACGGGAGCCAAACACCTCGCCTTCGCCGCGGACCTCGCCGCGATGGTCGACGCATTCACCCGCCTCGCCGAGGCGACCGGATCGGCACGATGGATCGACCACGCCCGGTCGACCGCCGACCAGCTCCTCGACCGATTCTGGGACGATGCGCAGGGCGGCCTGTTCACGACCGGAGACGACGGAGAACAGCTGGTGGTCCGCGACAAGGATCTCCAGGACGGCGCGATCCCATCTGCGAACTCGAATGCCGCGGTCGCGTTGCTTCGATTGGCGGCTCTCAGCGGTGACGACAGCTACCGGACGCGGGCAGAGTCCATCCTGCGCCTCACCGGGGGACTCGCCGCCGAGTCCCCCGCCGGATTCGGCGTGCTGTTGGCGGCACTCGACCTCCACCACCGCGGGATCACGGAGATCGTGGTCGCCGGCACCCGCGACGATCTCGTCGACGTCGTGCGCGACAGCTACCTGCCCAACGCCGTGCTGGCCTGGGGCGAACGGTATGACTCCCCGCTCTGGCACGAGCGCTCCGACGGCGCCGCGTACGTGTGTCGCGACTACGCGTGCGGTCTACCGGCCAGCGACGCCGAGACACTGCGCGCACAACTCCGCTGACCGCTCACCATCGGCCTCGGTGCACGATCGCGTCGAGCGTGGCGCGCCCACGACCCGCGCTCCGACCGGGTTCGTCTGCCGCAGGATGTCCGATCGCCACCGTCCCCACCGCTCGACGGTCGTCCGGGACGTCGAAGGCGCGACGGACTGCCGCCTCGTGCTCGAACTGCCCGAACAGGCAAGCCCCCAGCCCGGCCGCAGTCGCTGACAGGAGCAGGTTCTCCACTGCCGCACCGCCGTCGATCCACCAGTACGGCACCGGCCACGACCCGACACCCTCGCCGAGCCCGGACGCCGCCTTGTCGGCTTCGGCATACCGCTCGACGTAGGCCGACGGCCGCACGTACGGCACCACGAGCACGGGAGCGGCCAGAAGTCCCTGCCACCGGAACCCGGCTCGATCGGCGAGCGTCGTGTCCCAGTACCGGTCCGCGTCCGGGCCTCGGAGGACGAGTAGCTCCCACGGCTGCGTGTTGCCCGCCGACGGAGCCCGGCGGGTCAGGTCGAGCAAGCGATCCAGCAGGACGTCGTCGACGGAGTCGACGGTGAACGCGCGCACCATGCGGCGATGTCGGATGACCCGAGACAGCGGCTCGAGGTCGTCGTCGGCGGTCGTCACGTCGCCCCGGTCACGTCGACGCGAGCGCTCGCGCCTCGTCGAGGATGTCGCGGGCACGGTCGGTGTCGAGTTGTCGGGCAGCGGACTCGTAGGCGATCCGACACACGTTGTCGTTGCCCTCGCGTCGCATCATGTTCCCGCCCATCGCCGCCAGATCCTCCCGCGTCGGGCGGAGCAGGAGCACACGAGCACCGGCGCCGCGGGCCTGCGCCACCTCTCGGACCAGACGTCGTTGCGCGAACCCGCGGATGGCGAGATCGAAACCGGAAGGCGGACTCGACGGGTCGAATGCCATGGGCACGACAGCGACGATCACGTCGGGCGAGATCTTCGTCGTGAGGTCGAGGTTGGTCGTGGAGTGGATCCCGCCGTCGACGAGCGTCCGTCGACCAACCCGCATGGGTTGGAAGAACACGGGGATGGCGCAGGACGCCTTCACCGCGGTCTGCAGGTCGGTTCGGACCGGGTTCCGTCGTCCGAGGACGACGCGCCGCCCGGTCCGCACGTCGACGGTCACCAGCCAGAGCGGCCTGTCCGGCCACTCGGTACCCATCACCTGCGAGAGGGTCTCCTCCGCGTCGGCGATGGTGAAGAATCCGCCGGGGAACAGTCGGCGCAGTGCAGCGGGCAGCGGCGGCACGGGGATGCGTATGGCGGACCGTTGGAGCACGTAGAGCGAACCGATGAGCCGACGGACGACATCGGTCGGGCTCTCCCATGCCGCAGCCCAGGGGCTCTCGTCCGACTTCTCGATCTCGAGGTCGTCGTGTTCGCCGAGCGCAGCCAGCCACAGGTCTTCCGTCGACAGCCCGCAGCGGATCATGGCACCGACCATTGACCCCGCCGAGGTCCCGACGACCAGGTCGGCGTCGTCGGGTCGATACTCGCCCACCTCTTCGAGTGCGCGCAGCACACCTGCGTGATATGCCATGCCGACGGTTCCGCCGGCGCCGAGAACGAGTGCTGTGGTCACCTGCGCAGTCTGACAGTGCGTCAGGTCAGGTCAACGCATCCGATCAGGTGAACTTGTCGAGATCCTCGGCCATGGCCCAGCCGAAGCCGATGACACAGTCGCCGTTCTCCGGGTCGACCCCGCCGAAGAACTCGGCGTGATCGGCGACGCGTTCGGGCTTCGTCGACACGTGGTCGAAGACGAGCGACGTGCTTCCGTCGCCCTTGATGCGGAACGCGCGGTCCTCGTACCGACTCGGCACGATGCCGAAACGCTTGGCGAGACGGCGGCCCCATGCTCGCTCTTCACCAGAGGCCTTGTGACCCTCGCGGGGAACGATGTCTGACAGCGCCTTGTAGGCCTCGAAGGGCGATGCGTCGGACATCCGGGTGGCGACGAGCACGTCCTCGTCCGGGAAGGCCAACACGGCACGACGGAGTTCCTCGGCCATCAGTGCACGGAGCACCGTGTCGCGCTTGGCGTTCTGCTTGATCGCAGCGACACCGATGAGCACGCACGGCGTGCCACCGATGCGCTCGAGAGTCGAGTAGGTGAAGCCCTTGAGCTTGCCCGCGTCGCGCACCTGGGTTACCAGGACCCACTCTTCGGCTTCCTTCGTCAGGGTGCCGATCTCGTGCTTTGCGGAGCACTCGGCGCACAGATCAGCCAGTTCGCTGAGCTCCACATCGCTCAGCCCCGTGCAGTCCTTGGTCTCGACCTCGATCGACATCCGT
>JBBSLH010000405.1:0-3627 GCA_038255425.1 Acidimicrobiales bacterium | reverse complement strand
GAGACTGCCGGGATGCGTACCTACGTCGTGACCGGATCGGCCTCGGGAATCGGCGCTGCCACCGCGCGGCGCCTGACCGGCACCGGTCATCGAGTCGTCGGCGTCGACCTGGCCGACGCTGACGTGTGTGCTGACCTGTCGACGCCCGCCGGTCGCGACGCCATGGTCGCCGGTGTGACCGAGCGCTGCGAGGGAGGCATCGACGCCGTCATCGCGTGTGCGGGCATCGCGGCCGACACGGCCGACACGGTGTCGATCAACTACTTCGGTGCAGTGGCGACACTCGACGGGCTGCGTCCGCTTCTCGCCGCATCCGACGCACCGCGTGCGGTCGTGATCGCGTCGGTGGCGTCGATCATGGGGGCGGACGAGGGTGTCGTCGAAGCCTGCCTGGCGAACGACGAGGACACGGCCCGTGAACTGATGTCGGCGAACGCACCGATGGCGTACCTGACCTCGAAGACCGCGATCGCCCGTTGGGTGCGTCGCAACGCACCGAGCGCAGACTGGGCCGGTGCCGGCATCCCACTGAACGCGATCGCCCCGGGAACCGTCCGCACGCCCATGACCACCGACCTGTTGGCGGCCGACGGCGGGCTCGAGATGGTCGACGCAGCGGTACCCATGCCCCTCAACGGACATGCCGGCCCGGAACAGATCGCACCGCTTCTCGACTTCCTCGCCAGCGCGGACAACACCCACGTGACCGGTCAGGTGGTGTTCATCGACGGTGGTGCCGACGCTGTCCTGCGGGGCGACGCCACGTGGTGAGCGCAGCAACTGGGGTGCTGGACGCGGACGAAGTTGCAGGACTCCGCAGCCGGATCGACCACGACGTGCAGAAGGGGCTCGTGCACGGGGCACAGCTCGCGATCGCCGTGGACGGTGAGCTCGCGCTGGTCGACCACGTCGCCGAGGCGACGCCTGGTCAGGTCACGCCCCTCTACTCGGCGTCCAAGGTGCTGCCGGTCCTGGCCACGTGGCGGATGATCGGCGATGGCGAGCTGACGTACGAGACGAAGGTCGTCGACGTGCTGCCGTGGTTCACGGGCGGAGGGAAGGACGACGTCACGGTCGACCACCTGCTGCTCCACACCGCTGGCCTTCCGAGAGCGCCGCTCGGTCCCGCCGACTGGGGCGATCGCGAGCGTCGTCGAGCGAAGATGGCCGGTTGGTACGTCACCTCGGCTCCGGGCGCCGAGTTCGCCTATCACGCCACGTCGGCGGCATGGATCCAGTCCGAGTTGCTGGCGGCGCTGTGCGACACCGGGCACGTTGCGGCGATCCACCGTCTGGTCACCGAGCCCCTCGGACTCCCCTCGTTCTTCGGGATCGACGACACCGCCCAGAACGTCGCCGACCTCGTCCTCGTCGCGGACGGCGAGGTCAACGTCGACCTGGGTGAGGCGACATTCGACGCCTTGCTCCGCTTCAACGAACACGACGTCCGGCGAGTGGGTGTCCCCGGAGCTGGCGCGTACGCAACGGCCGCGGACGTCGCCATGCTCTACCAGGGCGTGCTGCGCAATCCCGGCGGCCTTTGGGACGAGACCGTCCTCGCCGATGGGACCGGTACCGTCCGGGTGACCGACGAAGACCCGCTCCGCGCCGCGCCTGCGAACCGGACGCGGGGCTTCATGGTTGCGGGCCACGACGGCTTGTCGCCACGTCGCGGGCTTCCCGTCGACGCCGGCCCGAAGACATTCGGTCACGACGGTGCCGGTGGCCAGGTGGCGTGGGCCGACCCGGAGACCGGCATGTCGGTGGCGTTCCTGCCTGCGGGGATCGACCCGGACATCGTGCGGTTGACCCGTCGGAGTGTCTCGGTCTCGACGCGTGCCATGCGTTGCCTGGCCTCGGCGTCCGGCGCTTGACCGCCCTCAGGGCGTGACGATCGGGAACACTCTCGGCCAGCGGTCGAGTTCGGCGAGCAACGACCGCATCGCTGCTGCGTCTCCGGTGACGGTCGTGTCGGGCGCGTCGTCGAGGGTCGTGGTCCCGTCGATGAGCGCGATCAGCGATGCGGCGGTCGTGGCGACGGTGCACAGAGCGTCTGGGTCGGTGCGATCTGGCCGGTGGAAGAGCGTCTGGTTCGAGATGCCGACGACGTGGCGTTCGTTCCGGTCGGTGACCGCGACGTTCGCACACCATGACTCGGGACCGGTCGCCTCGGGAACGAGGCGAACCGCGAGCGCGTCGAAGAGCATCTCGGTCGTCATCGCGGGAGCGAGCCCGCCGAGATTCGACGTGCCCAGATCGAGCAGGCCGTCGGCCCGGAGTTCCTGCGCACCGGTCAGGTAGAAGTTGCGCCAGGGACCCGACTCGGCCTGGTAGCCCATCTGCTCGAGCGCCTCGGCGAGCAGCAAGCGAGCCGCACGGTGGTCGGGCTCGGCGAACACGACGTGGTCGAGGACCTGGGCTGCCCATCGGTATTCGCCGGCAGCGACGTCGGCTCGCGCTCGGTCGACGATGACGTCGGCACCGCCCATGTACTCGACGTACTTCCGACCGGCGTCCTCGGGTGGGAGTGCGTGGAGGTGTGAGGGGTTGCCGTCGAACCAGCCGATGTAGCGCTGGTAGACGGCCTTCACGTTGTGGCTCACGGTGCCGTAGTAGCCCCGTGCATGGAACTCCGACTGCAGCCCCTCCGGCATCTCCAACTGCTCGGCGATCTCGAGGGGTGTGAGCCCGTGATTCGCCAGTCGCATCGTCTGGTCGTGGATCCAGCGGTAGGCGTCGCGCTGCTGCTCGAGGAAGGCGCGAGCGTCATCGCCCCCGAATCGCGGCCAGTGGTGGCTGGCGAAGCAGATGTCGGTGTCGTCGGCGAACAGATCGATCGACTCGCCGATGTACTTGCTCCACGCCAGCGCATCGCGGACCTGTGCGCCGCGGGGCGTGTAGAGGTTGTGGAGGTTGTGCGAGCAGTTCTCGGCCATGCACAACAGACGGAGGTCGGGGAAGTGGAAGTTCATCTCCGCCGGCGCCTCGGTGCCCGGCGTGTGTTGGAACACGACCCGCACGCCGTCGAGGTCGAGCTCGATCCCGGTCGCATCGATTTCCTCGGTCGGAGGGATGAGGCTCGTCGTGCCGAGCGGCGTCGCCTTCCCCAACCCGCAGTCGACCTGACCACGCGGCCCCTGGGGGAGCAGCGCGCCGTACATGTACATCGCTCGACGCAGCATGACCGGACCGGCGATCACGTTCTCGCTGACCGCCTCGGCCAGGAACCCCTCGGGCGCGATGATCCGGCACCGGCCGGCGTCGACGTCTTCCTGGGTGGTCACGCCGAGCACACCGGCGAAGTGGTCGATGTGGCTGTGGGTGTAGATCACCGCGACCACCGGGCGCTCGCCGAGATGCTCGTTGGCCAGGTCGAGCGAAGCCTTGGCCGTCTCGACCGAGGTGAGCGGGTCGATCACGACCCATCCCGTGTCGCCAGCGATGAACGTGATGTTCGAGAGGTCGTACCCCCGCACCTGCCACACCGACTCGGTCACCTCGAACAGGCCGTGGATGCAGTTGAGGCGGGCTTGGCGCCAGAGGCTGGGGTTCACGGTGTCGGGCGCGTCATCCGATTCGCGGACGAAGTCGTGTCGATGGATGTCCCACACCACATGGCCGTCACCG
>JBBSLH010000404.1:0-3638 GCA_038255425.1 Acidimicrobiales bacterium | reverse complement strand
TGCCGGCTATTTGGCGGGTCCGCAACTGAATCGATCGGGCCGGAGGCGCTCCGAGTTGGGATTACGGAGCGCCTCGAGCCTCGCGGTCTATCGATGATGGGTGGTGTCGCCGCGGCTTGAGCCGGCGACGAAGGTGGCCACGATGTAGGTCGCGTGCCGGTCGAGTGGCTGGCGGGCGCGGTCGTAGCGCATCGTCGTTCTCGGATCGGCGTGCGACGCCGCTTCCTGGACGTCGCGAAGCGGGACGCCGGCGTCCAGGGCGGCGGTGATGAACGAGTGGCGCAGGCTGTGCGGCACGATCCGCTTGTTGATCCCGGCGGCCTTCGCCACTCGTCGGACCATTCGAGCCGCTGCGTCGCGGGTCATCTTGGCGCCGGCGGGTCCGAGGAACAATGGCCCCTCCATTCGCTCACCGATGGCCAGGTCCAGGGCCCGTGCCGTGCGCGGTGCGAGTGGAATGGTGACGGTCTTTCCGCCCTTGCGTGTACGACCAGCGTGCGGTGACCGCGCTCGAGGCCGCGCTGTTCGATCTCGGCGTTCAACGCCTCCGAGATCCGCAGACCGTTCAACGCCAGTAGCGAACACAGCGCGTGATCACGTGGTGAGGAAAGTCCGGCTGCGACGAGGAACGCTCCGAGTTCGTTGCGGTCGAGGCCAACGGCGTGGGACTCATAGTCGAGTCGTGGTCGGCGGATGTGCACCGCTGGGGAGTGTTCGATCACTCCTTCTTCGGAGGTGTAGCGGTAGAAGCTGGTGATCGTCGACAGGCGTCGACCGATCGTGGCCGGCTTGCGGCCGATGTCCTCAAGTTCGCGGGCGTAGAGTTCAATGTGAGTCCGGGTGACCTCGAATAGCCCGAGCGCACGTTCGTCGCACCACCGGTAGAACATGCGCAGGTCGAGGGTGTACGCCTCGCGGGTTCGGCCGGAGTACCCGGCCAAGAACCGGGCGACGGTTCGCACTTCCGGGGATGTGTCTTGCTGGTCGTACAGGACGACCGATGTCGTTGCAGCCATGAAACGGCCCCTTCGCGGGTGGAGCCGGACGAGCCAGGGCGGTTCGCCCAGCTCGCATTGATGTTGTCGCACCTATCACCGCACGAATCGCCCCGAACCGCCAGCACATAGCCGCTCCGAACCGGCGATCTCGTTGGCGTCGAGACGAAAAGTGGCAACAACGTGGCGCTTCGCACCCATCTGCGGTCAGGGCAGATTGTTTCGCGCTCGACGGGCGAACGGAGACGGGCGATCGCACGGTGTCGCCATAGGCTCCACCGGATGCCGGGCCGGTTCTACGTCACCACACCGATCTACTACGTGAACGATGCGCCACACATCGGCCACGCCTACGCCACGGTCACCTGCGACGCGATGGCTCGGTGGCACCGCCTGCTCGGCGACGACACCTTCTTCCTCACCGGGACCGACGAACACGGGCTGAAGGTGGCGCAATCGGCCGACGAGGCCGGGATCACGCCGCAGGAGCAGGCTGACGTCAACGCTGCTCGCTTCGCCGACGCCTGGGAGTTGCTCGACATCTCCAACGACGACTTCCTTCGCACCACCGAACCTCGCCACCACGCGACGGTGCAGGCGTTGCTGCAGAAGATCCACGACAACGGAGCGATCGAACTCGGCACCTACGAGGGCCCGTACTGCGTCAGCTGCGAGGCGTACTACACCGAAGCCGAGTTGGTCGACGGCAACTGTCCGATCCACGGCAAGCCGGTGCAGATGCTCGAGGAGGACAACTACTTCTTCAAGCTCAGCGACTACGAGCAGCGTCTCATCGACTGGATCGAGAACGACCCAGAGGTGATCCAGCCGGTCGGGAAGCGCAACGAGGTGCTCGGATTCCTCCGACAGGGTCTCGATGACGTGTCGATCACGCGCACGAGTCTCGACTGGGGTGTCCCGGTGCCGTGGGCCGACGGCCATGTCTTCTACGTCTGGTACGACGCGCTCATCAACTACGCGACCGCGATCGGTTTCGGAACGGATGAAGAGCGGTTCGAGACGTGGTGGCCGGCCGTGCACCATGTCATCGGCAAGGAGATCATCCGGTTCCACTGCGTCTACTGGCCAGCGATGTTGATGGCAGCTGGACTCGAGCCGCCTCACCGCGTCCAGGTCCACGGCTGGCTGCTCCTCGGCGGCGAGAAGTTGTCGAAGACAGTGCACGGCGCCGCCCAGCTCACCGACATCGCTCCGGCTCGCCTGGTCGACGACTTCGGCGTCGACGGCGTCCGCCATCACCTGTTGCACGACCAACCCTTCGGTCCCGACGGCGAGTTCAGCCACGAGGGGATGGTCGCCCGCTTCAACAGCGACCTCGCCAACAACCTCGGCAACCTGCTCTCGCGGGTCGCGACCGTCGTCGACAAGAAGTGCGGTGGCGTCGGGCCAGCTCCTCGCCAGGACAGTCCGCTCGCCGCCGATGCGGCCGCCGCCTACCGCGACGCCGCTGCGGCGTGGGAACGCTTCCAGCCATCGGTCGCGCTCGACGCCACGTGGCGTCTGATCGGCAAGGCCAACGCGTACCTCGAGACGAACGAACCGTGGAAGCTGGAACCCGGCCCGGAGGTCGACGCGGTGATGGGCGATGCGCTCGAGGTCCTGCGCATCGTGGCGATCCTCGCTTCGCCGGCCGTGCCCGACTCGTGTCGCGAGATCTGGTCGCGCATCGGACTCGACGGCGAACCGCAGGCCCAACGGCTTCCCGGCGCAGCCGAGTGGGGTGGGTATCCCGGCGACCTGACGGTCACGAAGGGCGCACCGCTCTTCCCCCGCCACAAGGGCTGATCTCCCGCCGTGCTGCGCTGGACCGACGATCACTGCCACCTCCCGGCCGACAACTGGGAGTCGGTGGTGGCTGCGGCCCGCGCGGCAGGGGTCGAGCGGATGGTCGACGTCGGCACCGACCTCGAGACATCACGTGCTGCCATCGCCCGGGCGACGCTCGCAGACGGTGTGTGGGCCACCGCTGGCATCCACCCGCACGAGGCGCAGTTCGGCATCGACGGTCTCGAGGACCTCCTGTCGGCCGAGTCGTGCGTCGCGGTCGGGGAGTGCGGTTTCGACTTCCACTACGACCATTCGCCCCGCGACGCGCAGCGTGATGTCTTCGCGGCGCAGGTGGCGCTCGCGAACCAGCACGACCTCACCCTGGTGATCCACACGCGAGAGGCGTGGGCCGAGACTTTCGAGGTCCTCGATGTCGAGGGTGTGCCCGACCGCACCGTGTTCCACTGCTTCACCGGCGGCCCAGACGATGCGAGCGAGTGTTTGGACCGCGGTGCATACCTGTCGTTCTCGGGCATCGTGTCGTTCCCGTCGGCTGCCGACGTGCAGGCGGCGGCTGCGATGTGTCCACCAGCTCGGATGCTGGTCGAGACCGACAGCCCGTACCTCGCGCCCGTGCCGCATCGAGGCAAGCAGAACCGACCAGCGTGGGTGGGCGATGTCGGCGCGGCGTTGGCCGGTGCCTCCGGTTCGACGATCGAGGAGATCGCGTCCTCCACGTGGGACAACGCCACTGCCGCCTACCGTCTGGACTCCTGACGGAGCGTGGGCCCGGCCGCACGGCGGTTGGTGTGCAGACCCGGACCTCAATACGGTCAGTGGTCGACCAGACCGCGA
>JBBSLH010000403.1:0-3639 GCA_038255425.1 Acidimicrobiales bacterium | reverse complement strand
GATCACGAGGATCTGCGCGCCGGTCGGCACGAGCGAACGAACGCACGGCCCGATCCGATCGGCCTCGTCGCGGGCCGGGATGAGGACGGTGACGTCGATGACGTCCGCGAACCGTGCCGTGTCGTGCCGCGTGTCGTCCGGTCGCGTGGCGCCGATGGGGGTGGCGCGACGGGCACCACGTGCGATCCGTGCCACGGCCACTCCGAGCAGTCCGAGGCGCACCGCGGTCGCGATCGTCGGTCTCGGGCGCAGTTGCACGAGCCACACGGTACGTTCGCCGCGATGGCATCTCCGGACCATGGTCCACTCGACTGCTTCGGTCCGGGATCGTGGCGCCGACCCGAGCAGGTCGCGTTCAACCGGCTCCCGATGCACACGACGTTCAACCGGTTCGCCGACGATGACGCGGCAGCATCGCTCGATCGCGACCGGTCGAAGTGGTTCCGGTCGCTGGACGGCGACTGGGACTTCCGACTCGTCGATCGTCCCGAGTCGGTGTCGTGGGACGACGTCGCCGACACGTCGGTGGCCAACTCGGCATCGGTGGATTGGCAGGCCGTCGTGGTCCCGGGCTGCTGGACGATGGACCCCGACGTCGACGACCAACCGCACTACACGAACGTGCAGATGCCGTTCGCGCTCGACCCGCCGGCGGTGCCCGACGCGAACCCGACGGGGGTACATCGCACGTCGTTCACGTTGCCCCGTGGGTGGAAGTCGAGGCGCACCGTCCTCCACGTCGGTGGCGCCGAGAGCTGCCTCTACGTGTTCTGCAACGGCGAGGCCGTCGGGATGGGCAAGGACTCTCGCCTCCCGCAGGAGTTCGACCTCTCGCAATTCGTGCGCACGGGTTCGAACACGCTCACGCTCGTCGTCGTCCGCTGGTCGGACGGCAGCTGGCTCGAAGACCAGGACCACTGGTGGATGGCAGGCCTGCACCGCGAGGTGTATCTCGAGTCGTCCGGTCGCACCCATCTGGCCGACGTCCGCGTCGACGCCACGCTCGATGCCGACCTCACGACTGGGCTCCTCTCGACCGATGTCGAGGTCGGCTCCGACACTCCCACGAAGGGGTGGCGGGTCGAGCTGTCGGTGCTCGACGGTCGCGGTCGGGCCGTGCTCGCCCAGCCGCTCAGCGCGGACGTCCCGGTCTTCAGCCGTAGGTCGCCGATGCACGAGATGATCAGCGCGTACGTGTATCCGGGCCCGGTCGCGAGCTTCTCCGAGTCGATCGACGACGTCCTGCCCTGGTCGGCCGAGGTGCCGAATCGGTACACGGTCGTCGTGAGCCTGATCGACGCCGAGGGAGACGTCATCGAGTCGACCGCGGTGCGGGTCGGCTTCCGACGCGTCGAGGTGGTGGACCGCGAGCTGCTGCTCAACGGCTATCCGGTCTTCATCCGAGGCGTGAACCGGCACGACCATGACCCCGACACCGGCAAGACGGTCTCCGTGGAGTCGATGCGTCGCGACGTCGTGTTGATGAAGCAGCACAACGTCAACGCCGTCCGCACGGCGCACTATCCGAACGATCCTCGCTTTCTCGACCTGTGCGACGAGTACGGGCTGTGGGTGATCGACGAGGCCAACGTCGAGACCCATGCGCGTCTCGAGAGCCTCTGCGACGACGTCCGTTTCACGCACGCCATCACCGATCGCATCCAGAGGATGGTCACCCGCGATCGAAACCACCCGTCCGTGTTCGCGTTCTCACTCGGCAACGAGTCGGGCTACGGGGCAGTACACGACGCCGCGGCCGCATGGATCCGGCGGACCGACCCGACGCGGATCGTCCACTACGAGGGTGCGTGCCACCCGGCCTTCTTCGGGACGACGGATCCTGGCGACTCGGGGTCGGCAACCGACCTCGTCTGTCCGATGTACCCGCCGATCGAGGCCATCACCAACTGGGCCGAGCGGACCGCGGAAACGGATGAGCAGCGCCCGTTGATCATGTGTGAGTACAGCCACGCCATGGGCAACAGCAACGGGAGCCTGGCCGACTACTGGGCGGTCATCGAGACAACGCCCGGCCTGCAGGGCGGCTTCATCTGGGACTGGGCCGACCAGGGCCTACGACGGATCGATGCCGACGGCCGCGAGTACTGGGCGTACGGCGGGCACTTCGGTGACGAGCCGAACGACGCCACGTTCTGTTGCAACGGGCTGACGTGGCCGGATCGCACGCCCAAGCCGGCGCTGGCCGAACACGCCTACCTCGGTGCCCCGGTGCGGTTCCGGCCGAGCGACCTCCGCCGAGGACGCCTCGTCGTGATCAATCTGCAGGACTGGCGCGACGTGTCGTGGCTCGTCGGCGAGTTCGACGTCCGGGTCGACGGCGAGATCATCGACACGGGGACGTTCGACCTTCCCGAGTTGCCCGGTGGATTCGAGGCGACGCTCGAGTTGGACCTCCCGACGGTCGACGTTCCAGACGGCGCCGAAGCGCACCTCGATCTCCGGTGCGTCGTCGCCGACGACCAGCCGTGGGCGCCTGCCGGCCACCGCGTCGCATGGACGCAGTTCGACCTGCCGAGCACCCGTCGGACGGCCGTGCCCGGTCCAGCCGTTGCCGCCCCGGTCGAGGTCGTCGTGTCCGCTGCCACGGCAACGGTCGGTGCGATGACGCTCGGTTGGGACGACGAGACTGCATCGGTCGCGGCCTTCGAACTCGATGATCGACCGCTGCTCTCGACGCCGCCGACTGCGTCGCTCTGGCGTGCCCCGACCGAGAACGACGGTCGACGCCTGGACGACGGGTTCGGGTCGGGAGCGCTGAAGAGCTGGCTCGAGCTCGGCCTCGACCGCGTCGAGATCGAACCCGTGAGCGCCCGCCGCCGGGCGCAAGCCGACGGCACCGTCCTGGTGACGCTGCGCCGACGTCTCCACCTCCCCGGGTCGGGCGACGTGGCCGACCACCGCCAACAGCTCCGCATCCGTCCCGACGGATCGGTCGTGGTCGACGAGGAGCTCACTCTTCCGGCGACGCTCGACGACCTTCCCCGCATCGGCTCGCGCTTCGAGGTGCCGGCCGAGTTCGATCGGCTTGAGTGGTACGGCCGCGGTCCGCTCGAGACCTACGTCGATCGCGAGACGAGCGAGCAGCTGGGCCGTTGGCAGTCGACAGTCGCCGACCAGTACGTGCCCTACGTGCTGCCCCAGGAGCACGGCAACCACACCGACACCCGGTGGTTCACGCTGACCGATGCTGGCGGCACCGGTCTGCTCGTGTCGTCGACGAATGCACTCGACCCGTTCGGTTTCACCGCCCGCCATCACCACGACGCTGACCTCTACGCCGGCACCACCGTCGCCGACCTCCGATCGAGCGACACCATCGAGGTCCACGTCGACGTGTTGCAGCGCGGCCTCGGCACCGGTGCCTGCGGCCCCGACACCCTCCCGCCCTACCGCGTCACCGGCGGCCCCGCTCGATGGTCCTACGCCCTCCGCCCCATCACCGCCGACGACGACCCGGCCCACCTCTCCCGATCCCTCCGCACCCCAAACTGAATCTCGCGAGAGTTGTGGCGACCCCCTGACAAGAAGTCACGCAAGATTCGGTGTTGGGAGGTCTTGGAGGAGGAGGTCGGCGGCGATCTTGCCGCTGATGGCGACGAGGGGGAGTCCGCCGCCGGG
>JBBSLH010000402.1:0-3643 GCA_038255425.1 Acidimicrobiales bacterium | reverse complement strand
GTGTCCATCGAGCTCGCCGACCCCTTCGCCACCTACCTCGGCTGGACCGTCCCGTGGGATGCCCCGCTCACGCTCATCGGCGACTCGCCCGACGACATCCTCAACGCCCGACGTCAGCTCGCCCGCATCGGCATCGACCACATGGCCGCCGCCGTCGGCCAGACCGCCGACCTCGCCGCCGACTGCACCACCACCTCCTACCGGCGCGCCACGTTCGCCGACCTCGCCGCCGAGCGCACCGAACGTGGCCACGAGATCGTCGTCCTCGACGTCCGCCGCCCCGACGAATGGGATGAGCACCACATCGAAGGCGCGGTCCACATCCCCTTCTACGACCTCCGCGGTCGCCAGGACCAGGTGCCGGACGGCCAGGTGTGGGTGCACTGCAAGTCCGGCTACCGGGCCTCCATCGGCGCCTCGCTCATGGACTGCGCCGGCCGCGACGTCGTCCACATCGACGATGACTGGGACAACGCCGAGCCCGCCGGCAACCCGGTCACCGGATCCTGAGCCAGGAGCGACCAGTGGACCGTCACGCCTGGAACGACCGCTACGCCGCCTCGGACCTGGTCTGGACCGCTGAGCGCAACCGGACCTTCGTCGCCGAGGTCGTCGCGCTCCCGCCGGGCTCGGCGCTCGATCTCGGTGCCGGTGAGGGACGCAACGCGCCGACCGTCCGCTTGGGACTGCGGGAGAACCTGCCGCAGTTCTCCCTCCTCGTCGTGGTCAACGCGCTCGTCGGCGCCACCATCGGCCAAGAGCGGACCGTCCTCCCCCTGCTCGCCGAAGAGGTCTTCGAGCTCGAGGCCTACTCGGCGATGCTGTCGTTCATCGCCGTCTTCGGCGTGTCCAAGGCGATCACGAACCTGTTCGCCGGCGCCCTCGGCGACCGCTACGGCCGAAAGCCGGTGCTCGTCACCGGCTGGCTCATCGCGGTACCCGTACCGCTGCTGCTCATGTGGGCGCCCACCTGGGGATGGGTACTTGTCGCCAACGTGCTCCTCGGCATCAACCAAGGTCTGACCTGGTCCCTGACCGTCGTCATGAAGATCGACCTCGCCGGCCCCGAACGCCGCGGACTGGCCATGGGGCTCAACGAGGGAGCCGGGTACGGCGCCGTCGCCCTCTCGGCCTGGGTCACCGGCTGGATCGCCAGCGAGCACGGCCTCCGGCCTGAGCCGTTCTTCCTCGGTGTCGTCCTCGTCTTGGTCGGGATCGGCCTGTCGACGCTGTTCGTCCGGGAGACCGCCGGCCACGTCGCCCATGAAGTGGCCAGCCACCAGACCCGCGACGGTCACCCGGGCGGCGACCTCAGCTTCAAGGAGGTGTTCGCACTCGGCACGTGGCGGAACCGGTCCCTGTCGGCCGCAAGCCGAGCCGGGCTCGTCAACAACCTGAACGAAGGCATGGCCTGGGGCCTGCTCCCGCTGTTCTTCGCTGCGGCCGGCCTGTCGGTCGGACGGATCGGTGTCGTGATCGCCATCTCGCCCGCCGTGTGGGGCCTCGGCCAGCTGATGACAGGCGCCTTGTCCGACCGGATCGGACGCAAGTGGCTCATCGCCAGCGGGCAGTGGACCCAGGCCGCTGGCCTCATCGTCATTGCCACCGGGGACCGCTTCTGGGTCTGGGCCGCTGGCAGTGCCATCTTCGGCGCTGGAACCGCTATGGCCTACCCGACCCTGCTCGCCGCGATCGGCGACATCGCCCACCCGATCTGGCGGGCACGCGCCGTGGGCGTGTACCGGCTCTGGCGCGACCTGGGCTTCGCCGTCGGCGCCGTCCTGTCGGGGGTGCTCGCGGATGCGGTGGACATCGGGTTCGCCATGGTCGTCGTCGCAGTCATCACGATGGCCAGCGGTGCGGACGTCGCCATGCGCATGCGGGAGACGTTGCACCGGCCGCCGCTGGAACACTTGGCCGAGCGATCGGCTCACGGCACGACACGCGAGCGACGCTGCAACATCGCTGAGCCTCATTCCGAGCGGCCGTCGACTGGGATCGGCTCGGAGCCGTGATGATCGTCGAAGAAGCCTGCCGAGACGACCGAGCTCTCCTGTTGTGCTCGGCGACCAAACGCTCGGCGCTCCTCGCGCCGACCCGAAGGCCGTTCCGCACGAGCTCAGAGGACGACGCGCCGCAGGTCGGTGACCTACCGCAGCGGGTCGATGCGGCCCTCGGAGATGGCCCGGGCGACGATGCCCTGCTGGATCTGCTCGGTGCCCTCGAATTCCGTGTCGCTGGTGTCGGCCCGTAACGGGCAGTTGTAGGGACGGATGCAGGGACCGACGCGGCGGGCAGGCCATCGTTTCGCCGGCCGAGCTGACCATCACGTACCGGCGTCGGCCACCCGGTCGTACGCAGCGGCGAGGATGCGCCGGCGTGATCGGTTCGGCTCGTTGTTCGCTTCGGCTGCCACGTGCTCGGCGAGGTTCTCGAGCTCGTCGGTCGACCCTGACACAACCACTCCATCGGTCGTCGAGCGGGCTCGAAACACCATGCGAGCGGTCTCGATGTCGAGCACCGCGATCCCTTGCAAAGCGGCCGCTGCCTCGATGTCGATCGAGACACGGTGTTGCTCCGGGGCGGATCGGAGGCTTTGCTGTCGGAGGTCGAACGGCGACCGCTCCCACCCGGTGATGACGCCCTCGTCGTCGCAGCCGTTGCACCACCATCGGATCGCAGCATCCGGCTCGGCCCGCACGACCTCGAGCAACCCGGCACACGGCCGCCGGCTCGGCCGGCGTTCACACCGGATCGCCGTCGTCCACAACTCGCCGACATCGCCAGCCGTGGCAGCGCTGACGATTCGTCCGAGCCGGTTCGCCAGACGCTGCGCTGGACCGGAAGCATCTGCCGGCAGATCGAGGAAGTGCTCGAGGTCCGAGACCATCACCACCCGCCAACGTAGACCGGGAGTCAGGGGCGCCTCGACGACGACGCCACCAGCGGCGCGTTCGGGACGGGCGGCAGAAGCCACACGCCGGGGTTCGGAAACGTCGAAGGTACCGACGATGCTGTATATGGTTGCTGTATGTCCGCGACTCGCACGCAGGTGTACCTGACTGAGGAGCAGCGCGCTCGGATCGATCGAGCGGCGGCGTCGCAGGGTGTGACCATGGCCGAGGTGATCCGACGCGCCATCGACGAGTACGTGGGCGACGACCAGGACCCAGAGGCTGCTCTCGCTGCCACCTTCGGAGCGGCACCCTCCACTGACGCCCCGAGCAGGGACAGCTGGCAGCGTGGCTGACGTTCTCGTCGACACCGACGTGTTCATCGATCATCTGCGCGGAGCCGCCGAGCTTCGCCCGGGAAGGAACCGGCTGCACTACTCCGTGATCACGCGCGCAGAGCTCTTCGCCGGCAACACGGCGACGGCCCTCGCGAGTCAGGTGCTCGCGCCCTTTCGGGAGGTCCCTGTCGATCGAGATATCGCCGAAAGAGCGGGACGGGTCGCGCGTGAGTCAGGGCTTCGTCTGCCCGATGCCTTGATTGCCGCAACCGCGCTCGAGAAGGGCTTGCAACTCTCGACGCGGAACATCGCTGACTTCGACAAGGTGCGTGGGCTCAGGATCGCTCGTCCTGCGAGAGCGGGCCCGTCTCGAGGGCGAGTGGCGGAACAGAGGTGAGCTGTCTTCCCAAG
>JBBSLH010000401.1:0-3646 GCA_038255425.1 Acidimicrobiales bacterium | reverse complement strand
GTGGCCGAAGGGCGTGTACGGATCATCGACGACCCCTATCAGGACTTCGACGACGGCGACATCCTCGTCGCGACGATGACCGACACCGCGTGGACGCCGCTTTTCCTGATCGCTGGCGCGGTCATCACCGACGTCGGCGGCGTGCTCAGCCACGCCACGATCGTCGCCCGAGACCTCGGCATCCCCGCGGTCGTCAACACCAAGATCGGGACCTCCGCTCTCTGCGACGGCGACCGCGTGCGTGTCGACGGCGGCACTGGTCAGGTCACGGTCCTCGAACGAGCATGACCGGGGCCAGCGCCGAGGTCCCGGCGAGGGCACACCTCGCAGGCAACCCGTCCGACGGCTACGGCGGTGCGGTCCTTTCGTCGGCGGTCCCGGGTCTCACGGCGACGGTGACCGTGACTCCAGCCGACGCATTCTCGATCGAGGGTCCGGTCGACAGATGGCCCACGATGCCCGCGCTCGCCGATGAGACCCGTCGACTCGGCTACGACGGCGGCGACCGTCTCGTGCGCGCCGCGCTGGTGACGCTCGACGAGCATCTCGGCCGGCTGTCAGATCAGCGGGTAGATCGGCGACCGGGCCGATTCCAGTGGTCCACCACGATTCCGCGTTCGGTGGGTCTCGGCGGATCTTCGGCACTGGTCATCGCCACGATCCGTGCCGCCATCGAGTGGTGGGAAGTCGACGATGCCCCAGACGGGCTCGAGCTCGCCACGGTGGCCCTCGAAGCCGAGACGCGTGAGTTGGGAATCGCGGCCGGTCTCGCTGACCGTGCAGTGCAGGTACTGGGCGGCACAGTCCTCACCGATTGCCGCCACGACCCGACCGCGACTGCAGTGCTCGCTGCACCGATCGCCGTGCGCCTGCTGTGGCACGAATCTGCCGCCGCGCCATCGGGCGAATACCACGCTCGGCTGCGGGCTGCGGTCGAGTGCGGCGATCGCGAAACGGTGACAGGTCTACGGCACCTCGCCGAGCTGGCGGACGGCGCCGCGGCGGCATTGACCGCCGGCGACATCGACGGTCTGGCTCAGATGCTCGACCAGAGCCTCGACACCCGCTGTCGGCTGGGACACGTCCCCGATGCCGCGCTCGAAGGCGTGGAGGAATTGCGACGCGTCGGGGCATCGGTGAACTTCGCCGGCTCCGGCGGCACGCTGGTCGTCGTCGGCCCGTCGCCCACCCCAGACGGGTGGATGTCGCTCGATCTGCCACTCGGCGGCGACGCGGCTAGTTGAGCTCCTGCACCCAGTCCATCGTCTCGAGCAGATCCTTGACATGCTTGACGAACGCCGACGCGTAGGCGCCGTCGAACGCACGATGGTCCCACGTGAGCGTGATGTTGCCGGTCGAGTGGATACCGATCGCCTCGCTGCCGTCGGCGGCTTCCACCACGACCGGCCGACGCTTCACGCCGTCGGTGGAGAGGATCGCGACCTGTGGCTGGTTGATGACGGGCAGTGTCATCGTCGTGCCGTAGGGGCCGGGGTTGGTGATGGTGAACGTGCCGCCGGACAACTCGTCGGGGCTCAGCTTCTTGTTCCGTGCCCGTCCAGCGAGGTCGCTCACGGAACGGGCGAGGGCCCGGAGGCGCATCCCGTCGGCGTCGGCGATGACCGGGACGAGCAGACCCTTGAAGTCGAGGTCGACGGCGATTCCCAGGTTCACGTAGTTGTGGATGATCAATTCGTCGGGACCGAAGCTCGCGTTCACCTCCGGGTACTCACGGATGGCGTCGACGACCGCCCGGGAGACGAAGGGGAGATAGGTGAGACTGAAACCCTCGTCGGCCTTGAACGCGTCCTTGTGGTCGCGTCGAACCCGATCGACGGCTTCGAAGTCGACCTCGATCGAGACGTAGACGTGGGCCGACGTGTCGACCGATCTGCGCATGTGTTCGGCCGTGGCCTTGCGGATCCGCGTGTTCGGCACGGCGGTGTCGCGCTCGCCCGCACGAGGCACCGGCGTCGGCGTGCTCTTCGCCGTCTGTGCGCCCGTGGTCGTCGGCGCGCCGACGGCGGCCGGTGCATCATCGGTCGACGTCGCGGTGCCTGCGTCGATCGCGTCGAGCACATCGTCTCGGGTGATACGCCCACCAGGTCCACTACCACTGATCGCGTCGACGTCGAGGTTGTTCTCGTTGACCAACTTGCGGACGACGGGTGACAACAGCTTCTTCGACCCGGAGCCCGCCGACGACTGAGGAGCAGGAGCCGCCTCAGGAGCACTCTTGGCAGGTGCAGACTCGGGCTCGGACTCGGACTCGGACTCGGACGGGGCGGACGCCTCGACCGGCTCGGCTGCAGGAGCGGGCTCCTCGGCAGGAGCGTCGCCACCATCGCCGATGCGGGCGAGCACGGTGCCGACGTCGACCGTGTCACCCTCGTCGACGAGGATCTCGCTCAGCGTGCCCGACAGCGGCGAAGGCACCTCGGAATCGACCTTGTCGGTCGACACCTCGAACAGGGGCTCGTCCTCGGCGACGGCGTCGCCAACCGCCTTGAACCAGCGGGTGATCGTCCCCTCGGTGACGGTCTCACCGAGTTGGGGCATCTCGACATCAGCCATGCGATCTTCCTTATCCGTGGAGTGAGCGGCCGGTCATGGCGAGGACGGACTCGCCGAAGAGCTCGGACAGCGTTGGGTGCGGCTGGATGAAGTGGGCGACCTCGTCGACCGTCGCCTCCCAGTTGACGGCCAGATAGCCCTGACCGAGCTGCTCTGTCGCCCAGGGCCCGCACAGGTGGACGCCGAGGATCCGGCCGCCGGTGCCGTCGTCCTGCTTCTCGGCGATGATCTTCACCACGCCTTCGGTCTGGCCGAGGATCAATGCCCGCCCGTTGCCCATCCAGCGGTGCTTGGAGGTGACGACGTCGAAGCCCGCTTCCTTGGCCGACTCCTCGGAGTGGCCGGCGAAGGCGACCTCCGGGTGGCAGTAGATCGCCCAGGGGACGTTGGCGTAGTCGACCGGGATCGGGTCCTCGCCGAGGATGTCCTTGACCACCACGATCCCCTCGGCGAAGGCCACGTGGGCGAGCGCCGGGGTCGCGATGCAGTCGCCGACCGACCAGACACCCGGTTCGGCGGTTCGGCAGCGCTCGTCGACGTCGACGAATCCACGGTCGGACAGCGACACCTTCGTGTCGTCGAGGCCGAGGTCGTCGGTGTTGGCGCGACGACCCACCGACATCACGACCACGTCGACGTCGATCGTTTCCCCGTCGCCGAACGAGACGGTGGTGCCGCCGCCGTCCTTGGGTTCGTGGCCGGAGACCGCAACGCCGGTCTTGACGTCGATGTCGCGCTTCTTGAACGACTGTTGGACCGCCCGGGTGACGTCGGTGTCGCAGCCCGGGAGGATCTTCGGAAGCGCTTCGAGGATGGTGACGTCGGCACCCATGTCGGAGAGCGTCGAGGCGAACTCACACCCGATGGCGCCGCCGCCGATGACGACCGCCGACGAGGGCAGGGGCTCCATCGAGAGGAACTCGTCCGACGTCATGACGATGTCGCCGTCGACGTCGAAGCCGGGGATGGTCCGGGGCAGCGAACCCGCCGCGATCACGACCGAATCACCCGAGATGGCGATGTCGCCCGACTCGCCGCCCTCGATGCTGACCTTGTGCCCGGCGTGCAGGCG
>JBBSLH010000400.1:0-3667 GCA_038255425.1 Acidimicrobiales bacterium | reverse complement strand
GGCATCGGCGGGTGGGTGGACCGGGCTGGGGTCGCTCATGCCCGAGAACCTACGGCGGCGGATGCCACGCCGCCGAACCGCCGCCGACGTCGTCCGGTCCGACGGCCGGACGAATGGAGTAGCTGAGCTGGCGACGGGTACAACTCGTCGATGTCGAGGTTCACTCATCCGCTGTGGGCGGCAACATGAAATCGCGCGTGCCGAAGAGCCTGACCGAACGCGATCCCGAAGTACTCGCACGCGAGATCGGCCTCAGCCATGTCTCGGACCACGAGCCGGGCCTCGAGCGGCGGCGGCGCGGGTCCGGCTTCAGTTATGCCAACTCTTCCGGCGGTTCGCTCGCCCAGTCAGCCGTGGAGCGCATCAAGACACTCGCCATTCCTCCTGCATGGCACGACGTCTGGATCTGTCCAGACGCCGACGGCTACCTCCAGGCGACCGGCATCGACGAAGCCGGTCGCAAGCAATACCGCTACCACGAGGACTTCCGTGCCTTCTGCGATGAACGCAAGTTCGCCCGCCTCACATTCTTCGGCGGAGCCATCGTCAAGATTCGCAAAGCGTCCGCATCTGCGCTCGAACAGCCACTCGGGAGCCGTGAGCATGCGATCGCAGCCGCTGTGACCTTGATCGATCGGGAACTCCTCCGAGTCGGCAACGACCAGTCGGCAACCGCCGGGCACTACGGCGCGACCACTCTCACCGTCGACCACGTCGTCGAGGACGGTTACGTCGCCCTCGTGTACACCGCCAAGAGTGGGCAGGAACGCGAGGTGATCGTCGAGGACGACGACCTGGCCGACGTGTTGACCGCTCTCGCCTCGGACGCCGACGACCAACTCTTCTGGTTCGACGACGGTCCGGACGGCACACGCCGTCGAGCAACCGCGGGTGACATCAACCGTTTCATCGCGGAACACGCCGGACCTGCGTTCTCGGCCAAGGACTTCCGAACATGGGGCGGCTCGCGCACGGCGCTCAAGTCTCGTGCCGAAGGTGCTCGGCTCCTCGATGCGATCGATGACGCAGCCGAGGAGTTGGGGAACACTCGCGCGGTCGCTCGCAGTTCGTATGTCCATCCGGCGGTCATGGACGCAGAACCCTCGGAGATCGATCGCGCGTGGTCGACCTCGAGAAGTTCCCGATGGCTCGACCGCTCCGAAAGCGCTCTGCTCAAGATCATCGGGCAGGAATAGTTGTGCTCACAATGACGTTGGACTCATCATGACACCGTCGATCCAGCTTCGTCGAGCAGCCGACCGCTTCCACACTCGCGCCGGGTGGCTCGACTCCCACCATTCGTTCAGTTTCGGGCGCCACCGCGATCCGAACAACATCCACCACGGCCAACTGCTCGTGCTCAACGACGATCGGGTCGCTGCGGGAACGGGTTTCGAGACACACCCACACCAGGACATGGAGATCGTCACGTGGGTCCTGGACGGCGAGCTGGAACACAAGGATTCCGAGGGCAACCGTGGTCTCATCTATCCCGGCCTCGCACAACGCATGACCGCCGGTTCAGGGATCTGGCATTCGGAGAAGAACAAGGCCTCGGATGCCGACGTCCACTTCATCCAGATGTGGATCGTGCCCGACACCGAACGCGTCGATCCCGGATATCAGCAGATGGACATCAACGATCATCTCGCGACGGGCGGCCTGGTGCCGGTTGCATCCGGGATGGGTCACGACGCCGCGATCTCGATCCAACAGCGTGACGCCGTGCTCTGGGCGGCCCGGCTCGCCCCGGGATCGCGCGTGGAAGTGCCCGACGCCGAATTCGCCCACGTCTTCGTGGCCAAGGGCGCAGCCGACCTCGAGCAGCAGGGCGCCCTCGAAACCGGCGACGCGGCGCGGCTGACCGCTTCGGGAACGCCGTCGATCACCGCCGGTGTCGATGGTGCCGAGGTGCTCATCTGGCAGACCGGCGCCCTGTCGGTCTGATCCGTCACTCGATGACCTCATGCCGTGTCAAGCAACGTTCGGGGTATCCCCGATCGGCACCTTCAGGGCACCCAGACGAGGTGAGGCACCGGTCGTTATGGGGCAGTCGACCGAGATCGGAATGCCGGATAGCGCTCGGGGTGACGTGCAACTACGGGGTGTCGATATCGAGCACTGCAGTAGGGCCGTGGTGTTGCGCGGCCCAGTCGGACTCGCGCGTGGTTATCTGGCGCTGGTAACGGGTGCCTCAGACCGACACTGGTGAGACATCGGTCGTGCAGAATGGCGGCTCGCTGGGCGGGACCGCTTGTCAGCCTCTGCCATGTCGAACATTGATCGTCACGACAGTTCCGCCGATTCGGATGCCTTTCGCATGCATCGATCCCCATCGCCGTCATCAACACTGTCACAACTTGGGTTTTCCGCCTCGTGAGGGTGCGGCGACGGGTCGATAGGGACTCACGCAGTCGCACGACTGCGGACGGGTCGGTAGTTCGTCCGGTCACACGAGGTGAGGTATCACATGGGAACGATCACGACAGCCAACGCACAGCCAGGGGAGAAATTCGCCGTTGACCTTGCTGGCGTCGAAGTCTCGTCGTTTTCGGGCGTAGGCCGGAGCAGCGACCGATTCGCAGCGGGCGTGAGCGGACCTGCGGGGACGCACGTCGTCGTCAGTGAGCTTGCAATCGAGGAGGTCGGAATCGCGAGTCTCGAGGCTGCGTTCAGCGATCGCCTCGGTGAGGTTGACTCGTTCCCGGGCCACCTCGGCTTGCAGGTGTGGCGAGACAACCAGAAACCCGGCCGCTACCTGATGGTCACGTGGTGGGAGACCGAGGACGACTTCCGCCACTACATGCAATCTGATTCTCACCGGTGGTCGCACGCCAGAATCCCGTCGGAGCCGGCTCGGCCAAAGGCGGTTCGAGTTAGCCGATACTCGCTGGTGTCCGAGTGAGAGCCACGCCGGTGCGTGAACGGTGTCGGCCGTGACCTCCTCGACGGCTGTCCTGTCCGATTGGGCCGCTGGAGTGGTGCTCGACGCGATGCGTTCGCTGCTCTGGCTGAAGACGACCGCAGATGCACGCCTCGCCGCCGAGACACTCGTTCGTCAGCTCGGCGGATCCGTGGTTCCCGCCGACGCCCCGAACGTTGCCGTGATCCCCGCCGATATCTCGTTCGGTCATGGCGAAACGGTGTTCGCTTCGGCACCGGCAGGCAGCGACGCCCGGACACATCTCGACCACTACCTGGTTCCTTTCCTGTTCGATGCCCGCAGGGCACTGGAGCTGAGCGCACGACTCGAACGTCTCGACGAAGAGGCTTCAACGGACCGGCTGACGAATCTTCCGAACCGGCGCACCATGGACCGGGTCCTCGGGCGTCTCGGGGCCGACGGCACCGTGATCATGGTCGACCTCGACCACTTCAAGAAGGTCAACGACGAACTCGGGCACCACACCGGCGACCGAGTGCTGCAAGCGTTCGGCACCGCCCTGCAATCCGTTGTACGTGCCGGCGAAATGGCCGGACGCTTCGGCGGAGAAGAGTTCGTTGTCGTCCTTTCGTCTCCGGAGGGGGCCAACTCACTGCTTGAGCGGCTGCGTATGACATGGGAGGCAACACGCCCGCTGCCGGTCACGTTCTCCGCTGGGGTCGCCCGGTCCGCTGGGACCCCCGCCGACACGTTGCGCAGCGCTGACGCGGCTCTGTACGAGGC
>JBBSLH010000399.1:0-3681 GCA_038255425.1 Acidimicrobiales bacterium | reverse complement strand
CAAGAAGGGCGGACTCCACAACCACCGCCAGATCGTGGCGTTCCTCCGCGACGAGGAGATGACGCACAAGCTGATGACCGATGTCGGCCCGCGCTACGTCGACCGTCCCGGTGGCTACACCCGGATCCTGAAGCTCGGCCCTCGCCACGGCGACAACGCGCCGATGGCTCGCATCGAGCTGGTCTGAGACCAGAAGCGAACTGACGAGTCGGCCCCGGGTTCGCCCGGGGCCGTTTCGCGTTCTGACAAGCTCACCGCCTGTGCCGACGTCGCTCACCCTCTTCGACCCTGATGACATGGACGACGCGCCCCGTCCGCCGCTGACGAGGGTCCGCATGACCGTCGCCTACGACGGGACCAAGTTCCACGGCTTCGCGATCAACCCCGGCGTGTCGACGGTCGGCGGGTCGCTGCTCGAAGCGCTCGAACGGGTGCTCCGCCATCCTGTCGACCTGACGTGTGCCGGTCGCACCGACAAGGGCGTCCACGCCCACGGTCAGGTCGTCGACTTCGCCACGACCGACGGCGTCGACCTCGACGCGCTCTCCCGCTCCCTCAACGGCTTGTGTGGTCCGTCGATCGCTGTGCGAGACGCGCAGTTCGTCGCCACCGACTTCTCGGCCCGCTTCGACGCCACGTTCCGTCGGTATCGCTACACGATCCACAACTCGCCCGTCCCCGACCCGTTCTCGACCACCACGGCGTGGCACGTACGAGAGCCGCTCTCGCTGGATCGCCTCCGCCTGGCGTGCGACCCGCTCCTCGGCGTCCACGATTTCGCCTCCTTCTGCCGCAAGGGCACCCGCGCCGACGGCACCGACGCGCCGACCACGCGCGATGTCGTCGACGCCCGCTGGGAGGTCGAGGGGGACGGCACCCTGCGTTTCTGGATCAAGGGCACGTCGTTCTGTCGTCAGATGGTCCGGTCGATCGTCGGGACGCTGGTCGAGGCAGGCCACGGCAGCAAGACCCCCGGCGACATCATGGGGGTCATCGACGCCCGCGACCGCGCCGAGTGCGGCCCCGTCGCCCCGGCTCACGGCCTCAGCCTCTGGGAAGTCGGTTACCCCACCCCCTGAACCATCCGCTTCTGGTCACCAAACGGCGCGTCAGAGCCGCCGATGTGGTGACCAGAACGAACCGAGTCCGCTTCTGGTCACCGAACAGCGCGTCAGAACCGCCGATGTGGTGACCAGAACGATCTAGTGGAGGGTGATGTGGCCGTCGCCGGCCGCCGTCACGGTGCCGACGACGGCGGCGGTGTGGCCCGACGCCGTGAGGGTGGCGACAGCATCGGTGGCGGAACCCGGGTCGGAGGCCCCGAAGAGGAGGCCGCCGCTCGTCTGGGCGTCGGCGAGGAGCAGGGCGTTGTCGTCGTCGTGGGTGCCCTGGTCCAGGAGGTCGCGGACGTCGGCCAGATTGCGCTGCGATCCGCCAGGGACCACGCCGTCGGCCAGCAGCTCGCGCACGCCGTCGAGCACGGGGATCGACTCGACCTCGAGGGTCACATCGACCGTGGACTCGACGCACATCCGTGACAGATGGCCGAGGAGACCGAAGCCGGTCACGTCGGTGCAGCCAGTCGCACCGGCCGCCCGTGCCGCAACAGCGGCGTCGGCATTGAGTCGGGTCATGGAGGCGACGACGTCGGAGAGAAGCTGATCGGAGGCGAGGTCGCGCTTGATCGCCGTCGTCGCGATGCCAGCACCGAGCGGTTTGGTGAGCACGAGGACGTCGCCTGGACGCAGACCTGCGTTCGTCAGGATCTCGTCGGGATGGACTTCGCCGACGACGGCCATGCCGTACTTGGGTTCCGGGTCGTCCACCGTGTGGCCGCCGGCGACGACGAAGCCCGCCTCAGCGGCGATCGACGCGCCGCCCTCGAGGACGTCGCCCAGCAACTCGATGGGAAGTTCGTCGACGTTCCAGCCCACGAGGTTGAGCGCCAGCAGGGGCGTGCCTCCCATCGCATAGACGTCGGACACGGCGTTGGCCGCGGCCACTCGGCCCCAGGACCGTGCGTCGTCGACCACCGGGGTGATGAAGTCGGCGGTGACCACGAGGGCGCGGTCGTCCGAGAGGCGCCAGACGGCGGCATCGTCGCCGGTCTGGGCCCCGACCAGGAGGTTCGGATCACCGGGAGGTGCTAAACGACGCACGACGTGCGCCAACTCGCCTGGGGCGAGCTTGCACGCTCAGCCGGCGCCGTGGGAGAACGCTGTCAGGCGCGGTGGCTTGCTCATCACACCGCAGGGTAGAAGCCCGAACGCCGGAGGAAGCGCCAGCGCCGGCGTTCGCAGAGAGACGACGCGAATCGAATCGACTGCAGCAGCGCAGTTGGCGGGTACCACAGAACCGACGTAGAGTTGTCGATCGTGCCTGGGGCCCTTCGCGCCCTCACGACAATCCCGCACAACAGTTCGAAAGTCAGGTCGCATCCCGTGCGCACGTACTCACCAAAAGCCAGCGAGATCACCCGCGAGTGGTGGATCATCGACGCCGAGGGCATGGTCCTCGGCCGTCTCTCCACCGAGGTCGCCCGGATCCTGCGCGGCAAGCACAAGGCGATGTTCACGCCCAACATGGACTGCGGCGATCACGTCATCGTCGTCAACGCCGACAAGGTCGTCCTGACGTCGGACAAGGCTGATCGCAAGCAGATCTGGCGCCACTCCGGTTTCCCGGGTGGCATCAAGAGCCAGACCTACGCCGAGGCCATGGCCAAGAAGCCGGCCGAGGCCGTCCGCCGCACCATCAAGGGCATGTTGCCCAAGAACCGCCTGGGCTCGCAGATGCTGACCAAGTTGCAGGTCTACGCCGGCCCGACGCACCCGCATCATGCCCAGAAGCCCAAGGAACTCGAGATCGACGCTCGCGCCAAGGCGCGAGTGAGCTGAAGGAAGCACACGTGAGCACCAAGCCCCTCATCCAGGCCACCGGTCGTCGCAAGCGGGCCGTCGCCCGCATCCGACTCCGTCCCGGCACCGGCAAGGTCACCATCAACGGCAAGGACGTCACCGCGTACTTCCCGACCGATGCCCAGCAGGCGATGGCGCTTGCACCGCTCTTCGTCGCCGAGGTCCGCGAGGACTACGACGTCGATGCCGGTATCGAGGGTGGCGGCGTCACCGGTCAGGCTGGCGCCATGAGCCTCGGTCTCGCCCGTGCCCTCGTCGAGCTCGACCCCGAGCGTCGTGGCGATCTCAAGCACGAAGGTCTCCTGCGCCGCGATCCGCGGAAGAAGGAGTCCAAGAAGTACGGCCTCAAGAAGGCTCGTAAGGCCCCGCAGTACTCCAAGCGCTAGCGCTCGGTTTCGTCGAGGGCCACACCGTGCTGAAGTTCGGCACCGACGGCGTCCGAGGCGTCGCCAACACGGAACTCACTCCGGAGCTCGCCCTTGCACTGGGGCGAGCTTCGGCGCGTGTACTGGTCCACGACGTCGAAGGCCTCGACGACCGACGGGTACTGATCGGCCGGGACACCCGCGTGTCGGGCACGTTGCTCGAGGCTGCGCTCGCTGCCGGCTTCGCCTCCGAAGGTGTCGACGTGACGCTGCTCGGGGTGGTCCCGACGCCGCTGGTCGCGCACGGCTCCGTGCGCCTCTCGGTGCCGGGGGCGATGATCTCGGCGTCGCACAACCCGTTCCCGGACAACGGGATCAAGCTCTTCGCTGCCGGCGGT
>JBBSLH010000398.1:0-3688 GCA_038255425.1 Acidimicrobiales bacterium | reverse complement strand
GTTCGGGAGTACTTCGCGCAACAGGATCTTGGAACGCCTCACCCCGAGCACTTCCGCTGCCTTGATGAACTCCCGGTCCGCCACCTGCAGCGTGCTGGCACGCACGATGCGGGCGAGCGCCGGAATGGCCAGCAACGTCAGAGCGAAGATCACCGTGGTCTCGGTCTGGCCCCGAATCGTGACGATGAAGATCACGAGCAACAGCGCAGGGATCGACAGCGTGACGTTGATGATGAGCCGGACGACCGCGTCGAGGACACCTCGGTAGTAGCCGGCGATCAGCCCCATCCCGCCCCCGAGGACGATGCCGAGCACCGTGACGAGGGTTGCGATGCGCAGCGAGATCCGACCGCCTTCTACCACCTGGGAGAAGATGTCCTCGCCGAACGACGCATTGCCGAACGGGTGTGCCCAGGACGGCCCTGCGCCGAGGGAGTCCTGGTCGATCTCCTTCGGATCCGACAGGAACGGGAGCGCGTCTCCGAAGATCCAGCCGAGGAGCACGATCGAGACGACGACCACGAGCCACGCGACAGCGAGGCCGAACACGACGTTTCGCGGTTTGCCCCCTGCTCCCGGGCTGCCCGCTTGAGCGATGTCGGCCTTGTGGCTCCCGGTCGCGATTTCCTGTGCGACGTTGGTCATTTCTCGGCGTCCGCTTTCACTCGGGGATCGACGGCGGTGTACAGCACGTCGATCACGGTGTTGGTCAAGATGAACAGCGCCGCCACGAGCGCCACGATGGTCTGCACCGCGAAGAACTCACGACGGGCGAAGGCCTGGATCAGGTAGCTGCCCATCCCGTCGAGGTCGTAGATGAACTCGACGACGATCGCGCCGTTCACCAGCTGTGCGATGTTCAGCCCCAGCACGGTGATCAACGTGACCGTCGACGGCCGCAGCACGTGACGCAGGAGGATGTGGGTGTTGGACATGCCCTTCGCCTTGGCGACCGACACGAAGTCCTGCTGAAGGTTCTGGATCATGTCGGCGCGAAGCAGCCGCAGGTACACCGGCGTCGCCGCCATCCCGAGCACGATGGTGGGCAGCCAGAGCGACCGGAAATGCTCCGATACCCCACTGCTCCACGGCGCGTACCCCGTGAGCTGGTAGGCGCTGCGTTCGATGGCGAAGGCGTACCGAAGCGTTTCACCCAGGACGAAGACGGGGATCGAGAGCAGGGCGAACGCGAGGAAGTTGGTGTTGTTGTCGGCCAGGCGCCCACCGGCGAGGATGCTGAGCACTGCGATCGCAGCGACCACAACGGCGAACAGCGCAGTGAGACGCCACCCGCTGAGCATTCCGGCGAGCACGATCGCAGCGATGACTGCCGGCAGGATCCAGGACTTGAACGGAAGCTCGAGGTCGAGGCGCGATGCGAACACCGTTGCCAGGATCGCGAGGACCGCGGCCGGAAGAGCGATCAGCGGACCGGTACTGAAGAGCAGGCCGAGCACCAGCGCCGCTCCGGTGGCACCGGCCACCTTCGCCGGCGTGACCGCCGCGCGGGGTCGACTCGCCTGGTAGGCGGACCAGATACCCAACGGTACGGCCAGAAACAGCGCTGTGAGTTGGCTGTAGAGGAACAGCCACGCAGTGCGCGGCAACCGTTGACGCATCGTGTCGGAGAGTTTCTCCTGGTTCTTGTAGAAGGCGAAGCCGAGATCCCGGTCGACGACGATCTGCTTGCCCCAGGTCAGGTACTGCACGACAAGGTTCTCGTCGAGGCCGCGATCCTCGACACAGGCATTCACGGCGTCCACGCCCGCACCGGTCCCGAGGGCGGTCACACACGGCTGAGCGTTGCGTGACACGCCGAGATCCTCGAGCGCCTGCTTCGTGCTCTCCTCACCACTGGTGAAGCTCAACAGCGACGAGACGGCGAACGTCACGAGGACGAGGACGACCAGCGCCCCGCCGAATCGCTTGAGCGCGAACTTGGGGCCGGCGGTGTAGACGATCCACCCCACGAGGGCCAGGACCGCGATGAACAGCAGGATGAGAATCATGAGGTGAGGTCCGCCAATCCGGGCAAGGGGGTCGAGCCGGTCACGGGAGCGCCGACGAGGCGCCCCCGTGACCGGGTGTTCAACTGATGTTCAGACTGTGATCAGCCTTCGAGCCATGCCTCCTGGAGGAACAGGCGGCCGGCGTACTGACCGACCTCTCCCTGCACGCCGTCGATGGAGATGACGTTCACACCGTTGGTACCCGCAGCGACCGGGTTGGTCCACTCCGTGGTGTTCAGCCAGAGGTTGTAGACGTTCTCGCCGAACTGGGTGTTGATCTCCTGGCCGATCCGATCGAGTTCGGCCGGGTCGGTCGTGGTCCACGACTCGAACAGCAGCTCGTCCATGACCGGGTCGACGATCCGACCGAAGTTCAGGGCGAGACCCTCGGCGTGGCGGCTGTGCCACCACACGAACTCGAGGCCCGGGTTGCCCTGACCGTGGTTGCGCCACAGGAACGTCTCGAAGTCTCCGGTGATCGCCCGGGTGATCAGTTCCGACTGATCGAACTGGTCGATGGCGACGTTGAGCCCGCAGTTGTCGGACCACATCTTGGCGAACAACTCTGCGGTGAGCAGGTTCGAGGGCGCGTTGGTGGTGCCGTAGTTGATCACTTCGGGCCGGCCGATCTCGTCGAAGAGGGCGTTACCGGCGTCGGCATCGAACTGCGGGAAGCCCGGGTCCTCGACGTAGCCGAGGGAGCCTTCCGCGAACGGACCGTTGGCGAGCTGGTTGCCCGGGGCTCGCAGCGCCAGGTACAGGTCACGATCGGTGCACAACGCCAGCGCCTGACGGACCTGCGGGTCGTCGAACGGCGGCTTGGAGTTGTTGAACATGAGGTACGTGGTCTCACGGTCGTCGGCCGCCGGAGCGAGCGAGTTCCCGTCGTCGAGCCACTGTCCTTCCCAGAATTCCTGGTTCTCACCGAAGCTGTCCTGGTTGACGTTCGCAGCACCGGACTCCATCGTGGCGCGACGTGCGGACACGTCGGCCACGGGCCGGAAGTCGATGCCATCGAGGTACGGGAGCGGTTCGCCCGCAGCATCGGTGCGCCAGTAGTCCGGGTATGCCTCGAGCCGGGTCACCTCGTCACGGACCTGCTCGGTCATGACGAACGGGCCGGTGGCGACCATGAGGTCGCTGGCACGGGTCTCGCTGTCCCAGAAGCTCGGTGCGATCAGCCAGCCGGTGCGGCCGGCGATGTTGCGACCGAACGTGGCAAACGGCTTGTTGAACGTGACCGTGACGGTCTTGTCGTCGGTCAACACGATCGACTCGGCGGGATCGCCGGGGTTCTCGGCGCTCACGGGCGAACCGTTCACCAGGTCGAGGAACACCTGACCCTGGAGGATACCGCTGGCCATCTCGATGAGGCTGCGCTGCACAGCGGCAGCGTCGGCGGGTGTGCCGTCGTGGAACGTGACACCGTCACGCATCGTGAGGGTGTGGACGCTGAAGTCGTCGTTGGTCTCGTACGCCTCGAGCAGGAAGGGCTGCACCTCGCCTGCGTCGTCGACGATCGTGAGCGTGTCGGCCACCTGGTTCATCACGGAGATGCAGGCGACTGCGCAGTTGGCACCGGGGATGTCCCACGTGTCGGACTCGGCTTCGAGCAGCGCCACGAGCGTGCCGCCCCTGGTGACCTCGGCAGCTTCCTCGGCAACCGTGTCACCGGTCTC
>JBBSLH010000397.1:0-3696 GCA_038255425.1 Acidimicrobiales bacterium | reverse complement strand
TCAGTTGCGGCTCGTACTCGCACCACTGCGCCATCGACAGCGGAATCGAGTGCGCGGTGAACACGAGGCGCGCGTCCGGGCGATGCACGTCGCCGATCCGATCCACCACAGCGGCGATGAAGCCGGGGTGGTTGTAGTACAGCCGCAGCTTCTCCAGCTGTGGAGCGCCGTCGACCTCGGCCGCCGCACGTTCGAGATCCTCGCGGTACTGCCGACAACCGCTGTAGGACGAGAACGCAGAGGTGGCGAGAACGAGCGCACGCTTGACGCCGTCATCGGCCATCTGGCGAACGGTGTCGGCGAGATACGGCTCCCAGTTGCGGTTGCCGAAGTAGATCGGGAGGCCGATGCCGTTGGCGTCGAACTCCGCACGAAGTGCGTCGATCAACGCTCGGTTCTGGTCGTTGATCGGGGAACGACCGCCGAACATCTCGTACTGCTGCGCCACCACCGCCAGCCGTTCGTCGGGCACGTTGCGACCCGCGGTGACATTGCGGAGGAACGGCATCACGTCGTCAGGCCCTTCCGGGCCACCGAAACTCAACAGGCACAGTGCGTCATGGTCATCGCTCACCCTCCCAGTGTGCACCGCCCAGCTCGCCGCATGCCCAGCTCTGAGCGCGACACTCGTGAGATGGCTGATCGACCCGACGTTCCTCAGTTCGGTGCGCTGCTCCGCGAGCACATCCAATCTGTTCCTCCCGAAGCCCAACCGGCGTTCCTCGCGGGACTCGAGCGATCCGCAGCGCAGCGCTATCGCCAGTGGGTCACACAGCTTCCCGACTGGGCAGATGTGCTGGAGGACTGCGCACGTCGCGAGGACGAGATCGCCGACATCATCTCGACCCGCTTCCCCGCGTCGAGCGAACACCGAGCGCAGATCGACGCAGCCCTGCCGGACGCGATCGCGTTGTACTACGACGTGTTCGCTCCGTTCTCGCCGCAAGACCAGGTGTACCTCCAATCCGAAGCCGAGATCCAGGGGTCGCAGGCGTGGGTGCGCATGGGCGACGCCGGTATCACCGACCCCGACACTCTCGCCGATCTCGCCCGTTGCACCGAGCTGGAGCTCGAGAGTTCGCGTGCGGTGAAGCGGTTGCTGGGCGAGCCTGTCGTCGTCTGATGGAACTCCCCGTCGACGGCACGCTGTTCCAGGAGGCTTACCTCGTCGACGATCTCGAACGCGTCGCCTCGGCGTGGTCGTCGAAGCTCGGCGCCGGGCCCTTCGTGATCTCGCCACACCATCGCTGCGACCGCTTCGATTACCGGGGAAGCCCGACTGAGGCCGACGTGTCCTACGCGTTCGGCTACCTCGACGACGTGATGATCCAGTTCATCGTGCAACACGACGATGCGCGATCGATCTACCGCGACATGTATCCCGACGGCCCGGAGAGCGGCGTGGGGTTCCACCACATCGGCATCCTCGTGGAGGACTTCGAGGCCGAGTTCGAGCGGCTGCATGCGGCAGGGTTCGTGTGCGCAACACGTCTGTTCGCCGATGGAGTCGATGCCGCGTACTTCGACACTCGATCCATCACCGGTGGGTTCACAGAGATCCACGGCACGCCGCCGCACATCACGTCCACGTTCGAACGGTGGCGGGACTCGCATCGTCGACATTCCGCAGGCGACCCGGCGATCATCCCGCGGAACTGACCGGTCGCGCACGTCGACCGCGTGCCAACCTGGGCCATGTCGAACGACGCCTTCTTCGAACAGAACCGACGGCACTGGGACGACCGCGCCGGCCTGCACGCGCAACCCATGACCGGGTACCGGCTCGACCGATACCGCAACGACCGCTCACTCCTGAGTGACGTCGTCGACTTCGATCGTCGTTACCTCGGAGACATCACGGGCCTGCGTGTCCTCCACCTCCAGTGTCACATCGGGACCGACACGTTGTCGCTGGCCCGACTCGGTGCCGACGTCACGGGAGTCGATCAGTCGGGAGCCTCGCTCGCCGCCGCTCGCGAGCTCTTCGCATCCGTGGACACTCCCGGCCGCTTCGTCCAGTCGAACGTCTACGAGGCCGTCGACGCACTCGACGGGGAGCAGTTCGATCTCGTCTACACCGGCGTCGGCTCGCTCAACTGGCTCCCCGACGTGGCCAGGTGGGGGAAGGTGGTGGGGTCGCTCGTTCGAGCTGGTGGCGCGTTCTACCTCCGCGAGGGCCACCCGATTGCATACGCCCTCGATGACGGCGACGACGTTCCACTGGACGTCTTGCAACTGAAGTACCCGTACTTCGAGACCGTCGAGCCGATGACCTTCGACAATCCGGACACCTACGTCGACACGGCCGGTGCACAGCTGACCGATTCGCGCTGCCACGAGTGGAACCACGGCATCGGTGAGGTCTTCACGGCGCTGACCAACGCCGGACTCCGCGTGCACCTCCTCGAAGAACACCGGTTCCTCGACTGGCGTCTCATCCCTCATCAGGTCGAGCGGGACGAGCGCTTTCTCCTTCCGGACCATCAGCTCGACATGGTGCCGATGATGTATTCGATGGCGGCGAGCATGCCCGCCTGAAGCGTGACGTCAGCGGACGGCGTCGTCGCCCTCCGGCTCGGAACCGTCCGCTACGACCTCCGCTGCGAACCGGGCAGCGAGCGTGCGACCGATCTCCAGATGCCCCAGCAGGAACGCTCGTTCGTCCAGCCGCTTGCGACGCAACCAGCCGGTGACCTCGTCGTTGCACTTGCTCGCATTGCAGGAACGACAGCTGGGAACGATGTTGTCGAGCGTGTACCGACCCCCTCGTGACAGCGCCTGCACGCAGTCGCGCTGCATCGCGACGTCCGTGACGCCGCAGTACGCGCACCCGCCCCACGCCTCCTGCAGGGCGATCCACTGCTCGTCGGTGAGGTCGTGTTCGACCCGCTGCATGCGTCGTTGCCGCTTGCGCGATGCACGTGCGCGACGGCTCCGATTCGGCACACTTCCCACATCGTTCACTCTGCCACCCGGTGACGCGCAACGGCCGGACCCGAAGGTCCGGCCGCAGCAATTTTCGGGTGATCACCACGATGCAGGGATTCGATGATCCCGCATCAATCCGACTCAGTCGAGGCGTTCGATGATGGTGGCGTTGGCCATGCCGCCGCCTTCGCACATCACCTGGAGGCCGTAGCGGCCGCCGGTGCGCTCGAGCTCGTTGAGCATCGTGGCCATCAACTTCGTACCCGATGCGCCGAGCGGGTGGCCGAGGGCGATCGCGCCGCCGTTGACGTTGACCTTGCTCATGTCGGCGCCGGTCTCCTTCTGCCATGCGAGCACGACGGAGGCGAAGGCCTCGTTCACCTCGAACACGTCGATGTCGTCGATGCTGAGCCCGGTCTTCTCCAGGATCTTCTTGGTCGCCGGGATCGGGCCCTTGAGCATCGTGACCGGGTCGGTTCCGGCGAGCGCGAAGGCGTGGAAGCGTGCGCGCGGCTTCATGCCGAGCTCGGCGGCCTTCTCCGCGCTCATGATCAGCACCGCGGACGCACCGTCGGAGATCTGCGAGGAGTTGCCGGCGGTGATCTTGCCGTCTTCCTTGAAGGCCGGCTTGAGCTTGGCGAGGCTCTCGGCGGTGGTTCCGTCACGAATGCCTTCGTCGGTCTTCACCTCGACCTGGCTGCCATCGATGTCGACGGTGACGGGCACGATCTCGTTGTCGAAACGACCTTCGTCGCGGGCGACCGCGGC
>JBBSLH010000396.1:0-3699 GCA_038255425.1 Acidimicrobiales bacterium | reverse complement strand
TGCTCGCCGCGTTCGGCGACAACCCGCTCCCGCGTCACAAGCATCTGTCGAAGCGCTCGGCAGCAGCCCTGGTGCCGTCGCTCCGCAGCGATGCCTTCACGGGCGGCGTCCAGTACTGGGACGCGCAGGTCGACGACGCCCGCCACACGATGGCCGTCGTCCGCACAGCCGCGGGGCATGGCGCCGCCATCGCGTCGTCGGTCCGCGCAGTCGACATCCACCGCGACGGATCGGGAGTCGAGAGTCTCGAAGTGTGCGACCTCGAGACCGACACGAGGTTCCGCATCTCGACACGACAGATCGTCAACGCGACCGGCGTGTGGACCGATCAGATCCAAGACCTCGTCGGCGGGTCATCGCTCCGCGTCCGGGCGTCGAAGGGCGTGCACCTCGTCGTCGAGCGCGACCGCATCGACGCAGGGTCCGGACTCATCTGCCGCACGCCGAGCTCGGTGCTCTTCGTCATCCCGTGGGGCTCGCACTGGCTGATCGGAACCACCGACTCGGACTGGGAGCTCGACCTCGCCCATCCTGCGGCGAGCAGCACCGACCTCGACTACCTGATCGCCCAGGCCAATCGCTGGCTCGAGCCCGGACTCACGCGAGACGACGTCATCGGCGTCTACGCCGGGCTCCGGCCGCTCCTGTACGGGGAATCCGAGTCGACGTCGAAGCTCAGCAGAGAACACGCCGTGAGCACGGTGACCCCCGGCGTCATCACCGTCGCCGGCGGCAAGTACACGACGTATCGGGTCATGGCAGCCGACGCTGTCGACGCCGTCGTCTCCGCGCTCGGACGCGTCGAGGTCTCGTGCACCGAACGTGCGCCGCTCGTCGGTGCCGTCGGCTGGGACGAGATCCAGACTCGACGGGACGAACTCGCGGCATCGTCCGGTCTGGACCGCCGGGTGATCGACCACCTCCTCGGACGATTCGGCACCGAGACCACCGAGGTGCTCGAACTCCTCCGTCAGGACCCGTCGCTCGCCGACACCCTGCCCGGCACCGACGACTACCTGGCGGTCGAGGTCCACATCGCAGCGGCGATCGAGGGCGCGCTCCACCTCGACGACGTACTGACCCGCCGCACGCGCATCTCGATCGAGACCGCCGATCGCGGCGTCTCGGCCGCACCCGTCGCCGCCCGGCTCATGGCCAGAGTCCTCGGTTGGGACGAAGCCACGATCGACCGGGAAGTCCGCGCGTACCGCACACGGGTCGAGGCCGAACTCGAGAGTCAACGGGCGGCCGACGACCGCACAGCCGACGAGCGGCGCCTCGGCGCACCCGACGTCCGCGCCGGCGCCTGCTGACGGTCAGTCAGCGTCGATGATGGCGCGGAGTTCGGGCCACGCGGCGGCGAAGCCTGCGTGACACGGGAGCTGGTCGACCTCGTCGGCGGTGAACCATCCCACCGCGTCGGTCTCGAAGTTGATGCTGCTGCCGAACGGCGTCGACACCTCGACGACGATCGTCGTGTACGCCCAGTCGTCGGCTGGATCGAAGACGACCTCACCGATCACCGCGTGGTCGGGAACCGCGCCGACCTCCTCGGTCGCTTCGCGCAACGCGCCATCGTGCGGGGACTCTCCTTGATCGAGCGCGCCGCCGGCAACCGACCAGGTGCCGCCCTCGTGTGCCCACGCCGATCGCTTCTGCAGCATCACCTTCGGCTGGCCGTCGGCACGATGCACGAAGAGCGCACCGGCGGCGCCGAAGCGTCCCCAGCGGACGTGCCCGTCGCTGCACCGCAAGAACCCGTCGCCGCTCCCCCGCATGCCGCGCCGTTCAGACCTGGTAGCCAGCAGGGTTCTTCTGCTGCCAGTTCCAGTGGTCGCGGCACATGTCGTCGAGGTCGAGACGGGCGCGCCACTCGAGGAGCTCCTCGGCCCGAGCCGTGTCGGCGAAGACGCATGGGACGTCGCCCGCGCGTCGTTCGACCATGTCCTTGGGGATCTCGGCTCCCACGGCGCGCTCTGCTGCGGCGATGACGTCGAGCACCGACGAGCCCGTACCGGTGCCGACGTTGACCGCTTCGCAGCCTTCGATGCGGTCGAGGGCTCCGAGCGCAGCCAGGTGGGCGTCGGCCAGGTCGACGACGTGGATGTAGTCGCGGATGCAGGTCCCGTCCGGCGTGTCGTAGTCGCCGCCGAAGACCCGGAGTCGTTCGAGGCGTCCGATCGCGACCTGCATGGCGAACGGCATCAGGTTGTTGGGAGTCCCCGTCGGGTCCTCGCCGATGGTGCCGCTCGCGTGCGCGCCGACAGGGTTGAAGTAGCGCAGGAGGATCGTGCGCCACCGCTTGTCGGACACCGCGGCGTCGCGCAGCATCTCCTCGATGTAGAGCTTGGTCCGACCGTACGGACTGACCGCGCCGATGGACGCCGCTTCGGTGATGGGCACGACATCGGGCTCGCCGTAGACGGTGCACGACGACGAGAAGACGAGGTCGAACACCTCGTGGTCCGCCATGGCCGACAGCAGGTTCACGGTGCCGACGATGTTGTTGTCGTAGTACGCGAGCGGGATCTCGACCGACTCGCCCACCGCCTTGAGACCGGCGAAGTGGACGACGCGGTCGATGTCGTGTCGATCGAAGACGGCCGCGGTGGCGCTCCGGTCTCGTAGGTCGACTTCGTGGAACGTCAGCGACCCGACGGCGAGGTCGCGCACCCGGTCGAGGGCGATGGTCGACGAATTCGAGAGGTTGTCGACGACGACGACGTCATGTCCGGCCTCGAGCAGTTGCACGCAGGTGTGTGAGCCGATGTAGCCGGCACCGCCAGTGACCAGGATCGTCGCCATGGCGAGGAGCCTACGGTCGAGTCGGGCTGGCGCTGCGCTCGACGGAGCCGTAGCGGAACAAGGTCACGAGCACGCCGAGCCCGAGCGCTCCGAACGCCAGATGCGTCACACCGAGTCCGTCGGCAGCACCGGTGACACCGAGCCATGCCAGGACGATGCCGGTCGCCGGGCTGAGCACGAAGACCCGCCGAGCGCTGTAGCCCATCCGACCCCGGGCGACCTGCACGAACTCGATACCGGCCATCAGCGTGAGCGCAAGGACGAGACCGATGTCGCCGGCCTGGAGGTCGTCGCTCCACGACGAGAGCAGGAGCGCGAGGGCAGGGAAGAACCCGGCGAACATCGCCAGACAGCGACGGCACACGAATCGCTCGCCGACACGGACGCATCGATCGGCCTCGTCGGCGTGGTGGTGCGAGAGCCAACGCGGTGCGAGCGCGTCTCGCTGGTCCGTTGCGGTCATGGAAGAGTTTTCGGAAGGACGGCGTCTCGACTTGAGCCCGTCACCCCAGCTGCTCGTGGAGGAACGACGTCACCTGCGGCCAGATCTCCGCTGCCAGTTCGGCGTCGCGAGTTCCCATGGCGTTGTGCGCTGCCATGAACGCGTGCCCGGTTCCCGGATGCACGGTGAGAGTGGCGTCCTTGCCGAGTCCTCGCAGATGGGCCTCGAGGGCCTGCGCCTGCGCCGGCGGGAAGAAGTCGTCGTTCTCGGCCATGTGTCCGCGGATGACCGCCTCGATCTTCGAGAAGTCCGCCGGGCCGTCTTCAATCGGCGGGAAGCCGTAGAACGGAACCGCAGCCTTGATCTTGTCCGGGCGCAGCGAGGCGAGGACGAAGGTCAGCATCCCGCCCATGCAGAAGCCGACGACGCCGATGCCGTCGCCCGTGGTCGCG